>NZ_LN831024.1:3744705-4056764 GCF_001457615.1 Pseudomonas aeruginosa
ATGGCGCCCATCGAGTGCCCCAACAGGGAAAAACGCTCCCAGCCCAGTTGCTCGGCCACCATCAGCACGTCCAGCGCGTAGTCCCAGAGCAGGTAGCTGGCGCCCTCGGCACGATGCGCGGAATGCCCGTGGCCGGCGAAGTCGAGGGCGACGATACGCAGCCCGGCGAGCTTCGGCGCCAGGCGCGAGAAGCTCATGGCGTTGTCCAGCCAGCCATGCAGGGCGATCACCGGCTTGCCGTCCGGCGGACCGAACAGATGCGCGGCCAGTTCGATGTGCGGCAGGCTGATGCGTACTTCCTCGACCTGCAGGCTCATGCCGAACGCTCCTCGGTCGCCCGCGACCAGCGATCGAACACGCCTTTCAGCAGTTCGGCGGTTTCCCGCGGGCGCTCCAGCGGGAACATGTGGCCGCCGGGCAGCGACATGAACTCGCCGCGCGGCATCGCCCGGATCAGCCGGGTGTGGTGCGGCAACACCACCTTGCTGTGCCGCCCGCGCACCATCGCCAGCGGCACCTGCAACTGTCGTGGACGCCCTGGGCTGCTGTGCGGCACGCTACGGTAGATGCTGATCTCGGTGGCCGGATCGAAGCGCAGGCGCAGGCCGGAACCGCCGCCGCTGTCGGCCAGCCCGTGGCGTACGTAGGCCTCCAGGCAATCGGGGTCGAAGCGGCGGAACAGCGCCTTGCCGGAGAAGTACGCCCGCGCCTCTTCCAGGTCGGGGAACGCCTCGCGACGCCCCAGGGTGCGCCCGGCCGGAGTGATCCGGTCGATGAAGCCGAAGCGCTTGGCGGCACGGATCACCAGGCGGTCGGCGAGGGTCAGCACCGGCGAATCGAGCATCACCACGCCGCGGTAGAGTTCCGGCCGGCGCAGCGCCGCGTGGTAGTGCAGCACGCCGCCGAGGGAATGGCCGACGCCCCAGACCGGCTGTTCCAGGCTGGCGAGGTGGTGCAGCAGTTCGTCCACCAGGTTGTCCCAGTTGTCGTTCACCGGAAAACGCGGGTCGTGCCCGTGCATTTCCAGGTGATCCACCCGATACTCCGGCGCCAACGCCTCGAACAGCTTGGCGTAGGTAGCCGACGGGAAGCCGTTGGCGTGGGCGAAGAAAACCGATTGCGACATGCGCGACGTCTCGACAGGGCTGATGCCAGGGATTCTCCGGCAGCCTCGCCGAGGCGGCAATGGCTTTGCCGGCTGCCTTGCACGGCGAAGCGGCCAAAACCTCAGGCAGAGCGGACGAGATGCTCGAGGATCGCCGCCGCCACCAGCAGGAACACCACCCCGCAGGCCGCGTCCAGCCAGGGCACCGCGCGCAACAGGCGGGTCTGCAGGGCCGGGCGGGTAAGGGTCAGGCTGAGCAGGCCGAACCAGCAGGCGCCCATGCCGAACAGCAGCGCCGCCACCGCCAGTTTGCCGCCGAGCGACATCTGCGCGGGAATCAGGCTGCCGAGCAAGGCGATGAAGAACACCAGCGCCTTGGGATTGAACAGATTGGTCGCCACTCCGCGCAGCCAGGGCCCCAGGGGCGACGGCGGCAGTGCCCCGTCGAGCCGGCCCGGCTGGCCGTCGCCGCGCCGCAGCCAGGCGCGCAGCGCGCCGACGCCGAGCCAGGCCAGGTACAGCGCGCCGAGCGCCTGCAGGATGGCGAACAGCACAGGCGTACGGCTGAGCAGCAGCGACACGCCGGTCAGCACCAGGGTGGTATGCAGGAGAATCCCGCAGGCCAGCCCCAGCGCGCTGGCCAGGCCGGCCCGCCGCCCCTGGTGCAGGGACGTGCGCACCACCAGGGCGACATCGGGACCGGGGCTGACCAGGGCTATGGCGAACACCGCCGCCAGGGTCAGCAAGACAGACAATTCCTGCATGGCTACTCCACGAAAAAGGGATCGGAAAGGAAAACGCGAATCAGCGCTGGCGCAGGCGCGCCGGCGGTAACCCATAGGTGCGCCGGAACAGACGGCTGAAGTGCGCCTGGTCGTAGAAACCGAACTGCTGGGCCACCTGGCTCAATGGCTGCTCGCCGCGCAGAACCAGCGGCAAGGCGCGCTCCAGGCGCAGTTGGGTCAGCCACTGGTGGGGCGGCAGGCCGCAGTGACGGCGGAAGCGCCGCAGCACCTGCCAGGGGCTCAGGCCGCAGAAGGCGGCCAGTTCCTCCAGGTTCGGCGGGTACTCCAGGCGCGACTCCAGCCAGTCGCGCAGCCGCGTCCAGTCGCGCTGGCCGAAGCCTTCCCGGTCGCCCTCCTCCAGGCGCAGGCTGCTGCCCAGGCTGAGCAGGCAGGCCAGCGCCTGCCAGAGGTGCTCTTCCAGGGCCAGACGGTTCTCCAGCGCCGCCGCTCCGCCGAGCATGCCCAGGTGCAACTGACGCAGGCGCTGCTGCAGACGCTCGTCGCGGACCAGGCTACTGGTCAGACGCGGCGCCCCCCGACGGCCGTCGCTGAAGTCACGGCTGGCGCGCTCCAGCCAGTCGGCATCGAGCGCCAGGACGCGGATACGGTAGCCCTCCTCGCCGGCGCTGCTGCCGTCGTGGATGCTTTCCGGCGCCATCAGCAACGCGTCGCCGGCCCCGGCCAGGCGCCGTTCGCCGCCGGCGGCATAGCGATGCCGGCCCTGCAACAGCAAGCCGATGTGGTACTCCAGGTGGAAGTGCCGGGGAAAGGAAAAGCGGTTGTGCTCGGCGTCTATCAGGCGTACGCCGGGAATCCCGCTGCTGAGATGGGTGACCTGTTCCATCCCGCTACTCTACCGCCCGCGGGACGGAACGATCTTGGACAAAATTGCGGACCGCGCTCAGCCCGCCCTGCCCGCCAATGGCACCACCGCCATGGTCAGGCGGGCGATGCAGCTCGGCTTGCCGTCGTCGCCACTGAGGCGGATGTCCCAGACATGGGTGGTGCGCCCCAGGTGGATCGCCCTGGCCACCGCGGTGACCCGGCCGCTGCGCAGGCCACGCAGGTGGTTGGCGTTCACTTCCAGGCCGACGCAGTAGTACTGGCTGGTATCGACGCACAGGTAGCTGGCCATCGAGCCCAGGCTTTCCGCGAGGACCACCGAGGCGCCGCCATGCAGCAGGCCGAACGGCTGGTGGGTACGCGAGTCGACCGGCATGCTGGCGGTCAGCGACTCGTCGTCGAAGGCTTCGAAGCGGATGCCAAGCAGGTCGCCGATGCTGTTCTTCTGCGAGGCGTTCAGTTGCTCCAGGTCGGGCGTTTGTCGCCAGAGGCTCATGGGAATTCCTTGCGCAAGGGGGAAGCCAAGGGCTTCCCGTCGGTGGGAGTCATTCGTGCCAGAGCACGGCCTCGCGGCGTTCCACCCATTCGTGGAAGCGCGAGCCATAGGCACCTTCCACCATATTGCGCTTGATCTTCAAGGTCGGCGTGAGGAAACCGTTGTCCACCGCCCAGGTTTCCTGCACCAGGACCAGGCCGACCAGGCGCTCGTGCTTGTCAAGCGCACCGTTGACCTGTTCCAGGTGCGCCCGCAGGCTGCTTTCCAGCGCCCCGCGGGTCCCGTTGAGGGCCTCCCGGCGACCGACCTCGGAGAGCACGCAGAGCCCCAACGGCGCGCTGAGGCCCTCGCCGACCACGCAGACCTGCTCGATGCGATCGTGTACCGCCAGGCGGTTCTCGATCGGCGCCGGCGCCACGTACTTGCCCTTGCTGGTCTTGAAGATTTCCTTCATCCGCCCGGTCAGGCGCAGGTTGCCTTCGGCGTCCTGCTCGCCCTTGTCGCCGGTGCGCAGGAAACCGTCGGCGGTGAGCACCTCGGCGGTCTTCTCCGGCTCCTTGTAGTAGCCGACCATGGTCGCGCCGCTACGCACCTGCACCTCGCCCTCGTCGCTGATGCGTACCTCGACGCCGGGGCTGTTCTGGCCGATCCAGCCGGTCTTCTGCCTGCCGGGCCGGCAGACGTGGGAGTAACCGCTGTTCTCGGTCATCCCGTAGACCTCGAGCACATCCAGGCCCAGGCGGCGATACCAGAGCAGCAGCGCCTCGGGTACCGGCGCCGCGCCGCAGAGCGCGTAGCGCACCGCGTCCAGGCCTAGCCCGGCGAGCACCTTGCGACCGACGATGCGGCCGAGGATCGGCAGCTTCAGCAGGCGGTCGAGCTTCTGCGCCGGCATCTTCGAATACACCCCCATCTGGAACTTGGTCCAGATGCGCGGCACGCCGAACAGCAGGGTCGGCCGCGCACGCTTCATGTCCTCGACGAAGGTGTCCAGGCTTTCGGCGAAGAACACCGTGGTTCCCCCGTAGAGCGACCCCATCTCGACGAACATCCGCTCCGCCACGTGGCACAGCGGCAGGTAGGAGAGCATCCGGTCGTCTTCGCGGGTGCCGAACAGTTCCACGCCGCGGCTGGCGGCGAAGGCGAAACTGCTGAAGTTGTGCATCACCCCCTTGGGCACGCCGGTGGTTCCGGAGGTGTAGATCAGGGTGGCGAGTTGCTCGGCGGCGGTCGGCGTGTCGCCTTCGAGCGGCGCGCAGGCCTGTAGGTCGCTCCACTGGCGGTCGAAACGCCCTTCCGGGTGCAACGGCATGGCCACGGTCGGTATGCCCTCGGGGACTCCGGGCGCCATCGCCGGCCAGTCGTCGAGCTTGCCGACGAAGACCACCGCCGACTCGGAATGCTCCAGCACCTGGCGCGCCGACTCGGCGGTGAGATTGGGATAGAGGGGGACGGAAACGTGCCCGGCCATCCAGATCGCCAGGTCAGTGACGATCCAGTGCGCACAGTTCTTCGAGATGATCGCGATACGGCTGCCGGCGGGGAGATCCAGGCTGCGCAACCAGGCGGCTGCACGCCGCGCCTGGTCGCCCACCTCGCCCCAGCTCAGCTCCTCGACCCGGCCGCCACCGATGGGCTGCACCAGGTAACGCCGTTGCGGATGACGCTTTTCGCGCTCGAAGAAGACTTCGAGCGGCAGACGATTTGCAGTGACCACGTACCGCCTCCGTTGTTGTTGTTCTGGGAGATCGACCAAGCACTTGCTTGGTCGAATATTCCATCACAGCCAACCGCAGGCAAGCCGGGAAATGTTTCGGTTTGTAGTCGTTGTGCCAGGCGCTTCCTAGCCGTGCCGCGGGTGATGCAGCGAGACCAGGGTCATCAGCCCGGCGGCGGCGAAGTCGCCTTCCAGCTCGGCCAGCGAGGCAGTGCTCATCGGCAACGGATCGCGCCGGTTGCCATGCACCAGCAGACCGCCCAGCGCCCCGACCAGGGGCTGGTGGCTGACCAGCAGGAGATTGCGCTCGCTGCGCTCGTCGAGGAAACCGAGCACCTCGCGCGGATCGTCGTCGGGGGTCAACCAGGGCGCGGTGCCGACCGGCTCGACCAGGCCCAGTGCCTCGCGCACCAGCTCGGCGGTCTGCTGGGCGCGCACGTAGGGGCTGGCGAGAATCCCGTCCAGCGGCAACCCGGCCAGCCGCGCGGCGCTCTGCAGCACCTCCTTGCGTCCATGGGCGGTCAGGCGCCGCTCGGAATCCCGGCTGGCGTGCGGTTCGGCCTCGCCGTGGCGCAACAGCCAGAGTTTCACAACTTCGGCTCTTCGTCGCGCGCCGGGTGCGCGGCGGGCGGCACGCTGTGGGCGGCCTCGCCCTCGGCGGCGCGGGCGCTCGGCCAGTCGGCGAACGGCCAGGGTTTCTCGTCGCTGTGGAAGGTACCGAAACGGCCGATCTGCGCCAGGTACTGGCTGAGGCTGTCGCCGAAAGCCATCAGGCTGCCGTTCGGCGCGCCGTAGATCAGTCGGTAGACCAGTTGGATCACCACCACCGCCCCGAGGAGCAGTTCGGCGACCTGCCAGACCAGGACGAACAGCAGCATCCAGAGGATGCGGATGGCGATCGATTCGCGTGCTTGCGGGTCTGCGGACATGGCGGTCTCCTCGTCAGAAGCCGGTGGTGGGAATGAAATCGACGTCGGTCTTCGGCTCGCCGCGCATCAGCAGCTGGATGACCTGCGCCAGGGTGCGGCCTTCGAAGAGGATCGCATGGAGACCGGCGACCAGCGGCATGTACACCTGCATCTCGTCGGACTTTTCCTTGAGTACCTTGAGAGTGTTCACACCCTCCGCGGTCTCGCCCATGCGCGATACCGCCTCCTCCAGACTGAGCCCCTCGCCGAGGGCGTGGCCGACCTGGTAGTTGCGGCTCTTCGGCGAGGAACAGGTGACGATCAGGTCGCCGACGCCGGCGAGGCCGAGAAAGGTCATCGGGTTGGCACCGAGCTTGACGGCGAACCGGGTCATTTCCGCCAGCGCGCGGGTAATCAGCATGCTGCGGGTGTTCTCGCCCATGTCCATCGCCGCGGCCAGGCCGGCCATGATCGCGTAGACGTTCTTCAGCGCACCGCCGAGTTCCACTCCGAAGCGGTCGCGGCTGGCGTAGACGCGGAAGGTGCGGCCGTGCAGGGCCGCCTGGACGCGGGCGCACAGCTCGTCGTCCTCGCTGGCGACCACCGTGGCGGTCAGCTCGTGCTCTGCGATCTCGCGCGCCAGGTTCGGGCCGGAAATCACCCCGATGCGGGCTTGCGGGGCGATTTCCTCGAGGATCTCACTCATCAGCTTGAAGGTGTGCGCCTCGATGCCCTTGGTCAGGCTCACCAGCAGCTTGTCCGTCAATGCCGCCTGATGTGGTTGCAGCACCTTGCGCAGGGCGCTGGAGGGCAAGGCGACGAAGATCAGTTGGCAATCGGCCAGGGTGCGCTCCAGGTCGGTGACCGGCTCGACCCCGGGATGCACCTTGACCCCTTTCAGGTAGCGCGGGTTCTCGCGTCGGCTGCGGATCGCCTCGGCCTGCTCCGGGTCGCGCATCCACTGGCGGACCGCCTGGCCGTTCTCGGCCAGCAGGTTGGCGATGGCGGTGCCGAAACTGCCGCCGCCGAGCACGGCAATCGGTTGCTGCTCTGTCATGATTCATCCATTTCTGGCCGCCACGCGGCAATCACGCCATTATACGGTCGGCCAGCCGGCCGACCAGTCTTGACGCCGGCGCTGGCAAAAGCCCGCGCCTCGTTTACCATGCCCGGGCTAGACAATACCTATCGAGAACAAGGTCGTTCCGTGCCCATCGCTTCACGTGCTCCCGCCTCCCTGACCCTGCTGGCCCTGCTGTTCGGCGGCAAGCTCGCGGCCGCCGACCTGTTCAACGATCCCAGCGGCGTTCCCGAAGTATTGACCGCGACACGCCTGAAACAATCCCCGGCGGAAGTTCCCGGCAGCATCAGCGTGCTCGACCGCGAGCTGATCGTCGCCAGCGGCGCCCGCGACATTCCCGAACTGATGCGCCTGGTCCCGGGCATGATGGTCGGCTACCTGTCCGGCAACCAGCCCACGGTCAACTACCACGGCACCAGCATGTCGGGGGCGCGGCGCCTGCAGGTGCTGATCGACGGCCGCTCGGTGTACCGCCCGGGCCTTGCCAGCGTCGACTGGAGCGACCTGCCGCTGGCCCTCGAGGATGTCGAGCGGATCGAAGTGTTCCGTGGGCCGAATACCGTCAGCTACGGCGCCAACGCATTGATGGGGGTGATCAACATCATCACCCGCGCCCCCGGCGAGTCGCCCGGCACGCGCCTGAAGTACACGGCGGGCCAGCGCGGCATCCGCGACTGGTACGCCAGCCAGAGCATCGCCCTGGAAGACAGCGACTTCCGCCTGTCGCTGTCCGGCCAGGAAGACGACGGCTTCGACCGCGACCACGACGGTCACGCCCTGCGCGACGGCCGCCGGCTCAGCCGCTTCAACCTCAACGCCAGCCACAGCCTGGCGCCGAACCAGAGCCTGGAGTGGCAACTGGCGGCCAAGGAAGGCTCGAACCAGCACCCCTACGCCTACCGCTCGCCGTTTCCCCAGGTTCCCGACGACATCGACAACTCCGATACGCTCGCCCACGACTATGCCGGTTCTCTGCGCTGGAATGTCGACCTCGACCCGCGCCACAGCTTCTATATACAAGGCTACGCACAGCACTGGGAGCGCCGGCAGGAATGGAACGCCTGCGAGGCGGCCATTGCCTTCAGCCCGCAACTGGCGCAGCTCTGGGAACTGAACCCGGACTACCTGCGCAGGTTCGCCGACGATCCGACCCGGCTGCCGCCCGGCAGCGCCCAGGAGTTGCAACTGGCGACCCAGGTCCTCGACCAGCTACGCAATGGCGGACTGCGTCCGGTCTGCGGACGGGTCGACCGCAACATCCGGGAAAGCCGCTACGACCTGGAGATGCAGGACACCCTCAGCCTGGGCGACAACCTGCGCCTGCTGAACGGCCTGAGCTACCGCTACGACCAGGCAAACTCCGAGACCTTCTACGGCGGCAGGGTCAGCAGCCAGATCTGGCGGCTGTTCAGCCAATTGGAGTGGCATGCCGGCGAACACTGGCTGCTGCAGGGCGGGGGGATGCTCGAAGACGTCGAGGGCTCCGGCAGTTCGTTCAGCCCGCGGCTGGCGGTGAACTACCTGTTCAACCCCCAGCACAGCCTGCGCGCGGTCTATTCGGAGGCAGTGCGGTCACCGGGCATGTACGAAAACGACGTCGACTGGCGCTACCGAGTCCGCCACCTGACACCGGCGCCCTATGGGCAGAGCGAAGCCTACTACTTCGCCAGCGCCCACGGCCCCGGCGACCTGGGCAAGGAACACACCCGTTCGCGCGAGATCGGCTACAACGGTTTTTTCCGCGAGACCGGACTGGCCGTGGATGTACGCCTGTTCCACGAGGAAATCACCGGACTGATCAGCGATCCGCTCAGCGTCGTCGACTTCAGTCCGGACAACGGCGATCGCATCCGCTTCTCCGGCGCGGAAGGCCAGCTCGACTGGCGCCTGGGCCTACGCGACCGCCTGCGCGCCACCTACGCCTATCTCGACTACGACGCCACCAGTCGCTACGACCGGCGCCTGACCGCCCGCCACGGCGGCTCGGCCGGCTGGATGCACGACTGGGGCCAAGGCTGGTCCAGCGCCCTCTTCTATTACGGCGACGATTCGCTCAATGGACATCGTTTCGAACGCGTCGACCTGCGCCTGGCCAAGCGCATTACCCTGGGCAAGGCCGCCCTGGAATTGGCCGGCGTGCTCCAACAGCGTCTCGACGACCAACCGCTGACGTTTCCCGACAACCGCTACGACAGCCGCCACCTGCTCTACTTCAGCGCCGAGGTGACGTTCTAGATGCGTCGCTTGCGCCCCGCCCGTCGGGCTTTCCAGGCGCTGCTCGCGCTCGTCGTCTGCTGTCTCGCGCATGTCGGCGAGGCCGCGCAACTGGTCCTGGTCAGCGCCAACCAGGGGGCCGCGGTGAACGCCTTTCGCGACGCCCTGTCGCAGCGACGGCCGCAGGACCAGGTGGAACTGCGCACGCCCGCGGCCCTGGCGGAGGGGATGGTCTTCAACGACGACACCCGCCTGCTCCTGCTCGGCCCCGAGGCCCTGGCCTGGCGCCTGCGCCAGCACCGGGCGCCACCGACCCTGGCGCTGCTGCTCAACCGGGTCGATGGCCAGCGCCTGCTGCCAGGCGCCAACGGGCATGGCGGACACGGCGTCGGAGGGCTCTGCGTACTCTGGAGCGACCCGCCGGCGGCCCGCCAGCTCCGCCTGGCGCGCCTGATCCTGCCGGGCATCCAGCGCATCGGCGTGCTCTACGGCAAGGACAGCGAATTCCTCCTCGACGAGCTTCGTCGCGAGGCCCGCAGCCAGGGGCTCGAGCTGTTCGTCGCCAGCAGCAGCGGCAACGACGACCCGCGCCCGCTGCAGTTCCTGCTCGGCAATAGTGACCTGCTGCTCGGCATCGACGACAAACAGCTGTACAACTCGCAGAGCATCAAGAGCCTGCTGCTCGGCAGCTACGCCAAGAACCGCGCGCTGCTCGGACCCACCGCAGCCTTCGTCAAGGCCGGCAGCCTGGCGAGCAGCTACAGCGACCAGGAGGACTGGCTGGACACCCTCGACGAACTGCTCGGCCAGGCGCCCAGGCACTGGCCCCTCAGCCTCTATCCAGGACATTTCAAGGTGCTCGGCAATCGGCAGGTAGCCCGCTCCCTGGGTATCGACCTGGCCAGCGACGCCGACCTCGGCCGGCGCCTCGCCGAAGGAGAAGAACCATGAGCCAGCGCCACGGCTGGGACATCCGTACCCGCATGCTGGCGATCAGCCTGGGCCCGGCGCTGTTGCTGACCCTGCTGCTCACCGCCTACTTCACCTACTCCCGCTTGCAGGACCTGCGCCAGGAACTGACCCATACCGGCCAGTTGATCGCCGACCAGTTGGCGCCGGCCGCCGAATACGGCGTGATCGCCGGCAACACGCCCGTGCTGCAGAAGCTGCTGCAGGCCACCCTCGACACCCCGCATGTGCGCTTCATCGAGGTACGCGACCGCAACGACAATATCCTGGTGTACGTCGAACAGTTGTCCGGCGCGTTGCAGAACGCCGCGCCGATCGACATCTTCCACTCCACCATCCAGCGCCAGCGCATCGCCCTGGCCAGCGACCCGCTGCTGGACGGCGCCAGCGAAGGCGACGGCCAGTCCGGCGAGGACTACCTCGGCCGGGTGGTGGTCGGCATGTCCAACGACGCCTTCAGCCAGCGGCAACAGGAAATCCTCCTGAAGGCCGCCCTGCTGGCCGCCTTCGCCCTGATCCTCACCTTCCTCGTCGCGCGCCGCCTGGCGCAGCGCCTGTCGGCGCCGATCAGCACCATGGGCCAGGCGGTCGAGGCGATCCAGAGCGGCGACTACAAGACCAGCCTGCCGATCCTCGACGACGGCGAGATCGGCGACCTGGCCCGTCACATCAACAATCTCGCCAGCGGGCTGGACCGCGCGAGCCGGGAACAGGAACAGGCGATCGGCCAATTGATCAGCGCCCGCGAGGAAGCGGAGCAGGCGAACCGGGCGAAGTCCGACTTCCTGGCGATGATGAGCCACGAGCTTCGCACCCCGATGAACGGCGTGCTGGGCATGCTGCAACTGCTGGAAACCACCGAGCAGACCCGCGAACAGGCCGAGTACACGGCGCTGGCCACCGAGTCCACCGAACACCTGCTGAAGGTCATCAACGACATTCTCGATTTCTCAAGGATCGAACGCGGCGCGCTGGAACTGGAGTGCATTCCCTTCAACCTGCTGGAACTGGTGCAAGGCTCCGCCCTGGTGTTCCAGCACAGCGCCCAGCAACGCGGACTGGCGCTGGAATTGCAGATCCAGGCCGGCCTGGAGAATATCGAGGTCTGCGGCGATCCGACGCGTATCCGACAGATCCTGGTGAATCTGCTGGGTAATGCGCTGAAATTCACCGAGGAAGGCGCCATCCATCTCAGCCTGGAGTGGCAGGCGCTCGATCACGACGTACTGTGGCTGACCTGCGCGGTGCACGACAGCGGCATCGGCATCTCGCCGGAACGCCTGGAACATATGTTCGACGCCTTCCAGCAGGCGGATTCGTCGATTTCCCGGCGCTACGGCGGCACCGGGCTCGGCCTGGCGATCGCCAGGACGCTGGCGGAACGGATGGGCGGCACCCTGCAGGCAGAGAGCAAGGAAGGCTCGGGATCGACCTTCACCCTGGAGATTCCGCTGCCCTTCCAGCAGTCGCCGGCGCACCGGCAGCAGGCCGCTGGCGACGCCGCCCCGGTCGCCGCCGGTCAGGAAATCCTCCTGGTCGAGGACAATCCGGTGAACCAGACAGTCATAGAAGCCATGTTGCGCAGCCTCGGCTATCGCGTCACCCTGGTCGCCGACGGTATCCAGGCGGTGCGCAGCGCCGAGCGCCAGCGCTACGACGCGATCCTGATGGACTGCCGCCTGCCGGTGCTCGACGGCTACTCGGCGACACGGGAAATCAGGGCCCAGGAGAACGGCCGGCGGGTACCGATCATCGCCCTGACCGCCAACGCCCTGCAGGGCGATCGGGAGAACTGCCTGCAGGCGGGAATGAACGATTACCTGGCCAAGCCATTCAAACGGGCGGAATTGCAACGCATACTGCAACGCTGGATCGGCTCGCAGCCGGAACTCCCCGTGACGTCGAACGAAACCGGACGAGGGGAGCCGGAATGATCTACGACAAGGGCGGCAAGCGGACGCGGGAATAAAGTGAACATCTGTTCGCCGGACACTGTGACTTTCACCGCAACGCAACAGTCTATGACTAGGCTGCCGCTGCGACGCCGATACAATAACCCGGCGCGACGGCCGCTGGACGAACCGCCACAACCCTGCAGTTCAGGGATTTTTGAGGAGCTCGCATGACCAAACAACACGCCTTCACCCGAGAAGACCTGCTGCGCTGCAGTCGCGGCGAGCTGTTCGGCCCGGGTAACGCGCAACTTCCCGCCCCCAACATGCTGATGATCGATCGCATCGTTCACATCAGCGATGTCGGCGGCAAGTATGGCAAGGGCGAGCTGGTCGCCGAGCTGGATATCAACCCGGACCTGTGGTTCTTCGCCTGTCACTTCGAAGGCGATCCGGTCATGCCCGGTTGCCTGGGCCTGGATGCCATGTGGCAGCTGGTCGGTTTCTACCTCGGCTGGCAGGGCAACCCCGGCCGCGGCCGCGCCCTGGGTTCGGGCGAAGTGAAGTTCTTCGGTCAGGTTCTGCCGACAGCGAAGAAGGTCACGTATAACATTCATATCAAGCGCACGATCAATCGTTCGCTGGTCCTGGCCATCGCCGACGGCACCGTCAGCGTCGATGGCCGCGAAATCTACAGTGCCGAAGGCCTCCGCGTCGGCCTGTTCACCTCCACTGACAGCTTCTAAGGGTTATCCGCATGCGTCGCGTCGTTATCACCGGTCTGGGCATCGTTTCCTGCCTCGGCAATGACAAAGACACCGTTTCCGCCAACCTCCGTGCGGGTCGGCCCGGCATTCGCTTCAATCCGTCCTACGCCGAGATGGGCCTGCGCAGCCACGTTTCCGGTTCGGTCGACCTGAACCTCGAAGAGCTGATCGATCGCAAGGTCTTCCGCTTCATGGGCGATGCCGCCGCTTACGCCTACCTGGCGATGGAGCAGGCGATCAAGGACTCCGGCCTGACTCCGGAACAGATTTCCAACCCCCGCACCGGCCTGATCGCCGGCTCCGGCGGCGCTTCCACCCTGAACCAGATGGAAGCCATCGATACCCTGCGCGAGAAAGGCGTCAAGCGCATCGGCCCATACCGCGTGACCCGCACCATGGGCAGCACCGTATCGGCCTGCCTGGCCACGCCGTTCCAGATCAAGGGCGTCAACTACTCGATCTCCTCCGCCTGCGCCACCAGCGCGCATTGCATCGGCCAGGCCATGGAACAGATCCAGTTGGGCAAGCAGGACGTGGTCTTCGCCGGCGGCGGCGAAGAGGAACACTGGAGCCAGAGCTGCCTGTTCGACGCCATGGGCGCCCTCTCCACCCAGTACAACGAGACGCCGGAAAAGGCCTCCCGCGCCTACGACGCCAAGCGTGACGGCTTCGTCATCGCCGGCGGCGGCGGCATGGTGGTGGTCGAGGAGCTGGAGCATGCGCTCAAGCGCGGCGCCAAGATCTACGCCGAGATCGTCGGCTACGGCGCCACCTCCGACGGCTACGACATGGTCGCCCCGAGCGGCGAAGGCGCGATCCGCTGCATGCAGCAGGCGCTGGCCACCGTCGACGCGCCGATCGACTACCTGAACACCCACGGCACCTCCACCCCGGTCGGCGACGTCGCCGAGATCCGAGGCGTGCGCGAAGTGTTCGGTGACAAGGCGCCGGCCATCAGCTCGACGAAGAGCCTGTCCGGCCACTCGCTGGGCGCCGCCGGCGTGCACGAGGCGATCTATTGCCTGCTGATGATGGAGGGCGGCTTCATCGCCGGCTCCGCCAACATCGACGAACTCGACCCGGAAGTGGCCGACCTGCCGATTCTCCGCGAGACCCGCGAGAACGCCAAGCTCGATACCGTCATGAGCAACAGCTTCGGCTTCGGCGGCACCAACGCCACCCTGGTCCTCAAGCGCTGGCAGGGTTGATTCCCTCCATCGCCGCATGAAGCGCCCTCCGGGGCGCTTTTTTGTACCCAGCGTTTCTTTACCCGGACTGCATGAACGGGCTAAACCTCCCGCCCTGCCTGCCGATAGTACTGGTCAGCCCCGTCCCTCTTCCTGCCCCCTGGAATCCGCCATCATGTCTTTGCGCAGTATGCCCATCGCGACCCGTGCCGCCCTGAGTTTCGCCCTGATCACCGCCCTGCTGGTCATCACCGGCATCTTTTCCCTGAACCGGATGGGTTCGCTCAACGAAGCCTCTTCGGACATCAGCGACAACTGGCTGCCTAGCGTCCGCGAAAGCGCCGAGTTGAACGTTCTGCTCGCCGAACTGCGGCAGGTGCAACTGGCCCATGTGCTGGCGGCGGACGATAGCAGCAAGCGCTTCCTGGAAAGCCGCATGACGGAAATCGGCAAGGAACTGACCGATCGCGAGGGCGCCTACCAACGGCTGATCAGTGGTGCCGACGAGCGCTCGATCTACGAGCGCTACCTGGCTACCCGGCAGACGCTCCTGCAAAGCCAGCAGACCCTGGTGCAGATGTCGCGCAGCAAGCCGCTGGAAGAGACCCGCCAGTACACCGAAAGCACCTTGCTCGACCAGTACCGCGCCACCCAGCAGCAACTGCAGGCGCTGATCGACTTCAACGTCAAGGGCGCCAGCCAGGCCAGCCACACGGCCGATGAGGTCTATGACAGCGCCTTCGCCGCAGTGATCGGCGTACTGCTGGTCGCCGGCCTCGCTACCGTGGTACTGGCCTGGCTGTTCACCCGCAGCATCACCCAACCGATCGGCGAGGCGCTGCGAGTGGCCGAGGTGATCGCTTCCGGCGACCTCACCAGCCGCATCGACACCTCTGGCCGCGACGAACCGGCCAAGCTGCTGGTCGCCCTCCAGGGCATGCAGGCACAACTGCGCCAGACCATCCAGCAGATCGGCAGCTCGGCGACCCAACTGGCCTCCGCCGCGGAGGAACTCAGCGCCGTCACCGAGCAGGGCAACCGCTCGCTGACCCAGCAGAACGACGAAATCCAGATGGCCGCCACCGCGGTCAACGAGATGACCGCCGCCGTCGAGGAAGTGGCGCGCAACGCCAGCTCCACCTCGGACGCCTCGTCCGCCTCCGAGCAATCGGCGCAGAACGGACGCCAGCGGGTACTGGAGACGGTCCAGGCGATCCGCCTGATGAGCGAAGAAGTGGACAATACCTCGGCGCTGGTCGGCGGCCTGGCGGAAAAGGCCCAGGACATTTCCAAGGTCCTCGACGTGATCCGCGGTATCGCCGAACAGACCAATCTCCTGGCGCTCAACGCGGCCATCGAGGCGGCTCGCGCCGGCGAGCAGGGCCGCGGTTTCGCCGTGGTCGCCGACGAGGTTCGCGCCCTCGCCCATCGCACCCAGGAATCCACCCGCGAGATCGAGCAGATGATCGCCAACATCCAGGAAGGCACCGGCGCCGCGGTCGGCGCCATGGACAGCAGCAGCGTACGCGCCCGCAACATGCTGGAGATCGCCGAAGCCGCCGGCCTGGCGCTGAACGAGATCGCGGAGCGGGTCGGCCAGATCAACGAGCGTACCCTGGTGATCGCCAGCGCCTCCGAGCAGCAGGCCCAGGTGGCCCGCGAGGTCGACCGCAACCTGGTGAACATCCGCGACATCTCGCTGCAGACGTCCGCCGGCTCCAACCAGACCGCCGCCGCCAGCCAGGAACTGTCGCAACTGGCCATCGACCTGAACAACATGGTCACCCGCTTCGTCGTCTGACCATGCCGTGCGCCGTCTCACGGCGGCGCACTTCCTCCGGTTGCCCAGCGTGAAGCCCGGGTTTTACCATGAAACCCGATCCTCTCCCCCTCCGGAGCCGCCCAGATGGTCAAGCGCACCAGCCACAAGCAAGCCAGTTGTCCAGTCGCCCGCCCGCTGGACGTGATCGGCGACGGCTGGTCGATGCTCATCGTGCGCGATGCCTTCGAAGGACTGACGCGCTTCGGCGAATTCCAGAAGAGCCTCGGCCTGGCCAAGAACATCCTGGCGGCGCGCCTGCGCAACCTGGTGGAGCACGGCGTGATGGTGGCGGTCCCGGCCGAAAGCGGCAGTCACCAGGAATACCGCCTGACTGACAAGGGACGCGCGCTCTTCCCCCTGCTGGTGGCGATTCGGCAGTGGGGCGAGGACTATTTCTTCGCCCCGGACGAATCCCATGTCCGCCTGGTCGAGCGCGACAGCGGCCAGCCGGTGCCGCGCCTGCAGGTACGCGCCGGCGACGGCAGTCCGCTCGCCGCGGAAGATACCCGGGTCAGCAGGGACTGATCGAAGGACGAACAGGCTACCGTCGGCATCCGTTCGTACGCCGCCCTACCGCACGCAGGCAACCCTTGCCCGGTAGAGCGAATGGCGCCCCCGCGTTATCCACGCCACACAAGAAAACCAGCGCTTTGCATGGCTCGCGCTCAGCGCACGTCGAAGGATTTCTCCGCCAGCAGGCGATCGCCCTGGAACACCATCAACCGCCATTCGCCCTTCACCACTTCGTGCGGCTCGGTGAATTCGTAGGCCATGACATCGGTCGGCGCGCCCGGCACCAGCTTCTGCACCACTTCGAACTTGTCATGCCGCTGACCATCCGGAGTGACCACGCCCGGGGTGAGGTAGAGCAGCGTCAAAGGCGTATCGCCTTCCTGCTTGCCGCTGAGTTGATAACGCATGCCGAACTTGGTGCCGAGCTTGGCCGGGACTTCGGTGGTCTGCTGGATGTTCTGCTCGCTACGGGTCAATACCCGTTCGCCGGGCTGGAAATCCTGGTAGCGGCTTTCGAACACGCCATATTCGATGGGGCCGTCGATACGCACCTCGGCCTGCGCCGCCACGGCGACGCCGGCGCCGAGCAGGAAGACGGAACGACTGATGCAAGAACGGATGAAGGACATGACTCACTCCTGGATGGGACTGGCGCGAGCCTATGACGCCGGCATGACAGACTGATGACGAATCCGGGTTATTCGCCTCGCGGATCGGCGGGCTGGCGCGGCAGCACCGCCAGAAAGTTGTCCCGCGCCACCTGGCGAGCGACCTGCTCGGGCAAGGCGTCGAGGAACGGATCGAAGCTCGCCATCAACTCGGGCAGGCTGTCGAACTGGCCGACCACATCGGAACCGAGCATGAAGCGTTGCGGAAACCGCTCGACCAGTGCCAGCCACTGCGGATCGGGCTTGCCCTGCTCGTCCAGCAGGTACGGGCGCAACACCGACCAGGACAGGTCGATGTAGAGGTTCGGGTAGCGCTGTAGCAGACGCCGAAGGGTCGGCAGGAGGAAGTCCAGTTTCTTCTGGTGGCGATGGATCTCCATGCTGGTCCCGGCATGGGCCCAGATGAACCGCACATGCGGGTGATTGCGCAGGGGCTCCTCGATTTCCGCCAGGTACAGCGGGTTGCGTTCGCGCTTGGAAGTGACGTTGGCGTGCAGCAACACCGGCAGGTCGAATTCGGCGGCCAGGTGATAGACCCGCGCCAGCGCCTCGTTGTTGGCCCTCGGCACGTCGCCGTAGGTCAGCGCGGTGAGGTCGTCGTGACGGGTAAAGATCTCGCCGATGCCCTGCCAGAGTCCCGGGTCCAGCTCCAGCATGCGACGGATGTGCGCGTCGGCGTTCTTGTCGGTCGGGTTGAAACCGGTCAGGAACGGATGCACGCGCCGCCGCTGCTCGGCTGGCAGGGATTTCACCGCCGCCGCCACGATCACGTCGGTGGCGCTGTACCAATAGGCTCCGGCATCGTCACCAGCGTAGTAGCGCGGCCGCTTCGGCTCGTCCTCGTGCCATTTCTTGGCGACCGCGACGCCGCTGAGCATCACATGGTCGACCCGGCCTTTGTCCATCGCCTCCAGCAGCCGCGGCATGCCTTCGCTTTCCTGGAAGAAATCCACATAGTGCACGTGAGCGTCGCTGTAGCGATAATCCCTGGCATGGGTCAAGGATGTCACCAGGGACAGGGCGAACAATGTCAAAAACAGGGCACGCGTACGGGGGCCAGCCATGGCATTCCTCCTGATAGGCCTGAGTGAACATAGACCGCTGCCGCTCGGCCAGGGTTCGCCGCTCCGCTGGCTGGCCCTGCTGTTCGGCCTGCTGGCCTGGCATGCCGGGGCTGGCGAACGGGTGATCTATCCGCGCCATTCCGAAGGGCGCAACCCCGAACCCTACGTCGTCGAGCTGCTGCAACTGGCGCTGGCCAGGAGCGGCGGCGACTACCGCCTGGAGCCCAGCGCGCAGCCCATGCCGCAGTCCCGTGCGCAACTGCGCCTGGAGCAGGACGATCCGGGCCTGCAGGTGATGTGGGCGCAGTCCCGCGACGACCTGGAAGAGACCCTGCTGCCGATCCGCATTCCGATCTATCGCGGCCTGATCGGCTGGCGCATCCCCCTGGTCAGCGCCGCCAACAAGGATATCCTGGCCTCGGTGCGGACCCTCGACGATCTCCGCCGCCTGCGCTTCGGCCAGCGCCAGGACTGGGCCGACACACCGATCCTGCGCGCCAACGGCCTGGAGGTGAAGACCAGCCAGAACTACGAGAGCCTGTTCCGCATGCTCGATGCCGGCCGCTTCGAGGTCTTCCCCCGCGAGGTCGTAGTGATCGACGGAGAACTGGAGGACGCCTCCCGCGCCGGGCTGCACCTGGCGATCGACCAGCACCTGGCCCTGCACTACCCCGCGGCCTTCTATTTCTTCGTTTCGCGTCAACGCCCGGAACTGGCCGAGGCCATTCGCCAGGGCCTGGAGAAGGCGATTGCCGACGGTAGCTTCGAACGGCTGTTCGAGCGACATTTCAAGACGCGGCTGGAAAAGCTTGCCCTTCGGCAGCGGAGAATAATCGAGCTGAAAAACCCCTATCTTCCAAGAAAAACTCCTTTTCAGCGCGAGGCACTCTGGTACCGGCCGTGAGCTAGAATGAGGCCTTCACGCCACCACCGATGCCCAGCATGTCCCGTACCACCCCGTACCGCCTCGACGACCAGATCGGCTTCATCCTGCGCCAGGCCAACCAGCGCTATGCAGCGTTGTTCGCCAATGGCATCGGCAACGGCCTGACACCCACCCAGTGGGCCGCCCTGGTCCGCCTCGGCGAGACCGGACCCTGCCCGCAGAACCAGCTCGGCCGACTCACCGCCATGGACGCCGCGACCATCAAGGGCGTCGTCGAGCGCCTGGACAAACGGGGACTGATCCAGCGCAGCGCCGATCCGGACGACGGCCGGCGCCTGCTGGTCAGCCTCAGTCCTGCCGGACGCGCCGAACTCGAGGCCGGCCTGGCGGCCGCCCGCGAGATCAACCGGCAGGCCTTGGCCCCCCTCTCCCCGCAAGAACAGGAAACCCTGCGCGGGTTGCTCGCTCGCCTGACCTGAGGCCATTGCGGTCTATCCTTTTGTCCGCGTTGCGTCGCCCGGAGCTGCGCCTTTCGTCGTAGCGGCCTGCCATTGACAGTTCACCGCAGGCGTTCATAACATGTTTGTATACAAACAAATTCCCGCATAGCCGCATGCTACCAGGCACGGCTGACGGGATATCCGCCTGATGAACAGCCATGCCGCCGGCATGGGGAGAAACCGCCATGAGCGATGCCCTTGCCCTGACCGTCAACGGTCAGTCCCTGCGCCTCGATGTCGCCCCCGATACCCCCCTGCTCTATGTCCTGCGCAACGACCTGCAACTGAACGGTCCCAAGTTCGGCTGCGGCCTCGGCGAGTGCGGCGCCTGCACCGTGCTGATGGATGGCGTCGCCACCCGCTCCTGCATCACCCCGGTGGAGGCCGCCGTAGGCCGCCGGGTGGTTACCCTCGAAGGACTCGGCGATGCCGCCCATCCCCATCCGCTGCAACAGGCCTTCATCGACGAACAGGCCGCCCAATGCGGCTACTGCATCAACGGCATGGTGATGACCGCCAAGGCGTTGCTGGATCGCAACCCGAACCCCAGCGACGGCGAGATCCGCCAGGAATTGGCCTACAACCTGTGTCGCTGCGGCACCCATGTGGAGATTCTCAAGGCCGTGCGGCGTGCCGCCGAGAGCCTGAAGGAGCATCAGGAGGAGCACCCGGCATGAGCCTGGCCAATCCCTCGCGACGCGGCTTCCTCAAGGCCGGCGGCCTGCTGCTGGTCACCGTCAACCTGCCCGCCCCGCTGCTCGCCCTTGCCGAGCAGGGCGCCACCGACCTGCCGCTGGACCAGGTCGACTCGTTCATCGCCATTGCCGCGGACGGCAAGGTCACCGCCTTCTGCGGCCACGTCGACCTTGGTACCGGCATCCGCACGGCACTGGCGCAGATTGTCGCCGAAGAGTTGGACGTCGCGTTCGAGCAGGTCGAGATGATCCTCGGCGACACCCGTCGCACACCGGACCAGGGGCCGACCATCGCCAGCGCCAGCATCCAGGTCAGCGCCGTGCCGCTGCGCCAGGCCGCCGCCGAAGCCCGGCGCTTCCTCCTGCGCCAGGCCGGAAGCCATTTCCCGGTGCATCCGGACAGCCTGCGCAGCGAAAACGGCCAGGTCTTCGCCGCCGCCAATCCGCAGCGACGGATCGGCTACGGCGAGTTGCTGCGAGGCCAGCGCTTCAACCTGAACATCGACGGCAAGGCGCCGCTCAAGCCGCGCAGCGAGTACCGTCTGGTCGGCAAGCCGGTGCGTCGGGTGGACATCCCGGCGAAGCTGACCGGTCAACTGACCTATGTCCACGACATGCGCTTGCCCGGCATGCTGCATGGGCGAGTGGTACGCCCGCCCTATACCGGCGCGGATGTCAGCGCCCCGCTCGGCAGCGGCCTGCTGGCGGTGGACGAAAGCTCGGTCGCCGGGCTGCCGGGGCTGGTCAAGGTGGTCGTGATCGGCGACTTCGTCGGCGTGGTCTGCGAACGCGAGGAGCAGGCGATCCGCGCCGCGCGCCAGCTCAAGGTGCGCTGGAAGGACTGGCAGGGCCTGCCGCCGCTGGAACCCGACCGGCTCGAGGACACGCTTCGCCGGCATCCGAAGAAGCCACGCACGCTGCACGACTCACCCGGTCTCGAGCAGCACCTCGCGGGCATCGCCCGGCCGCTGTCGGCCACCTATGTCTGGCCCTACCAGTTGCACGCCTCCATCGGCCCTTCCTGCGCCCTCGCCGAGGTCGATGCGCAGCGCGCTCGCGTCTGGTCCGGCACGCAGAACCCGCACGACCTGCGCAACGACCTGGCCAGGCTGCTGCAGCGCGAGACCGGGGACATCGAGGTGATTCGCATGGAAGCCGCCGGCTGCTACGGACGCAACGGCGCCGACGACGTCAGCGCCGACGCCGTGCTCCTGGCGCAGGCAGTGGGCCGGCCGGTGCGGGTACAACTGATGCGCGAACAGGAACATGGCTGGGAACCGAAAGGCACCGCGCAATTGATCGAGGTCCGCGGCGGTCTCGACGAGCAAGGCCGGGTGGCGGCCTACGACTTCGCCACCTGCTACCCCTCCAACGGCGCGCCGACCCTGGCCCTGCTCCTCACCGGGCGAATCCCGGCCACCCCGCAGGTGGCCGACATGGGCGACCGCACCGCGATCCCGCAATACCGCTACCCGCGGATGCGGGTGGTGGCCAACGACGCCGCCCCCATCGTCCGCGCGTCCTGGATGCGCGGCGTCTCGGCGCTGCCGAACGTGTTCGCCCATGAGTCCTACGTCGACGAACTGGCGCACCTGGCCGGCATCGACCCCATCGCCTTCCGCCGCCGCTACCTGGACGACCAGCGCGCCCTGGCGCTGATCGACGCCCTGGTCGCCCGCTCCGGCTGGCAGCCACGCACCTCCCCCAACCCAGAGGCGCGCCGGGACGGCTTGCTGAAGGGACGCGGCTTCGCCTATGCGCGCTACTTCCACAGCAAGTTTCCCGGTTTCGGCGCCGCCTGGGCCGCCTGGATCGTCGACGTCGAGGTGAACCCGGAGAACGGCGCGGTGCGCGTCGCCAAGGTCTGGGTCGCCCATGACTGCGGGCAGATGGTCAATCCCGATGGGGTCAGGCACCAGGTCCACGGCAACGTCATCCAGTCCACCAGCCGGGTACTCAAGGAGTTCGCCACCTTCGACCGCCGTGGCGTCACCAGCCTGGAATGGGGCGGCTACCCGATCCTCGGCTTCCCCGAACTGCCGGAGATCGACGTACTGCTGCTCGACCGCCCCGAGCAGCCACCGATGGGCGCTGGCGAGTCAGCCTCGGTGCCCAGCGCCGCGGCCATCGCCAATGCGATCTTCGACGCTACCGGGGCGCGCCTGCGACAGGTGCCGTTCACTCCGGAACGCGTACTCGCGGCGCTGCGCAGCGCGCAGGCCTGATCCTTTTCCCCGGGGCGCCGCGGCGCCCCGCGCAGTGGATGACTGACAGATGAAGAAGGCAACACGCATCGGCCTCTGGGCCTCCGGCAGCCTCGTCGCGCTCGCCGCCATCGCCCTCGGCTACGCCTGGCAACCGGCCATCGGGCCACTGGAAGGCACACCCGGTCCCTTCAGCGCCGAGCAGATCGCCCGCGGCGAACGCCTCGCCGCCCTCGGCGACTGCGCGGTCTGCCACACTCGCGAAGGCGGCCCGCGCAACGCCGGCGGACGGGCCTTGCCGACGCCGTTCGGGACGATCTACAGCAGCAACCTCACGCCGGATCGCGCGAGCGGCATCGGTGGCTGGTCCTACCCCGCCTTCGAGCGGGCCATGCGGCATGGCGTGGCCC
The DNA here is from genome assembly GCF_001457615.1 of Pseudomonas aeruginosa. GTDB lineage: Bacteria > Pseudomonadota > Gammaproteobacteria > Pseudomonadales > Pseudomonadaceae > Pseudomonas > Pseudomonas aeruginosa. The sequence goes on from NZ_LN831024.1 coordinate 3,767,432, forward strand.
GCGACGGCAGCTACCTGTATCCGGCGTTCCCTTACACCGCCTTCACCAGGACTCGCGACGAAGACCTGAAGGCCCTGTACGCCTACCTGATGAGCCAGCCGGCGGTGCACAGCGAAACGCCTGCCAACCAGCTGCCGTTCCCCTTCGACCAACGCCAGCTGATGGCCGGCTGGAACCTGCTGTTCCTGGAGCCCGGCGCCTACCGCGACGAGCCGACGCGCAACCAGCAATGGAACCGCGGCGCCTATCTCGCCGAAGGCCTCGGCCATTGCAGCGCCTGCCACTCGCCGCGCAATGCGCTCGGCGCGGAAAAGTCCGGCAGCGCGCACTTCGCCGGCGGCGAGGCGGAGGGCTGGACCGCGCCAGCCTTGAACGCCAGTTCGCCGGCGCCCATCGCCTGGAGCGAGGAGGCCCTCTACGCCTACCTCCGCCACGGCTATTCGGCCTACCACGGGGTCGCCAGCGGGCCGATGGCGCCAGTGGTCGGCGAAGGCCTGGCCAAGCAGTCGGACGAGGACCTGCGGGCCCTGGCCCATTACTTTGCGTCCTACGCCGCTGCCCCGGCCGGGGAAACCGATCAGCAACAGGCGCAACGCCTCGACCGGCAGGGCTACGGCCGCGTGCAACCGCCCAGCGGCAGCGGCGCGCGCCTGTTCGCCGGGGCCTGCCTGGCCTGCCACCATGACGGCGACGGACCGCGCTTCTTCGGCGTGCGTCCATCCCTGGCGCTGAACAGCAATGTGCATGCGGACAGCCCGGACAACCTGCTGCGGATCATCCTCGACGGCATCCACAGCCCGGCCACCGGCGACCTCGGCTATATGCCCGGCTTCCGCCACAGCCTCGACGACCGGCAAGTCGCCGCCCTGGCCAACTACCTGCGCGAGCGTTTCGCCGGCAAGCCCGCCTGGCCGGACCTCGCGGCCAAGGCGGCAAGCCTGCGCCGACAGGCGGCGCCCTGAAGCATGCGGCTCAGTTGGGCAAGCGCAGGGAGCGGGCGAAGCAACCGGGGGTCTGGCCGAAATGACGCTGGAACAGGCTGATGAACGCCGAGGTGGAGTCGTAGCCAAGGTCGCTGGCCACCCGCGTCACGCTGGCGCCCTCCTCCAGCGCGGCGACCGCGTTGAGCAGACGCAGGCGCTGGCGCCACTCGCGAAACGACAACTGGGTCTGCTCGCGGAACAACCGCGCCAGGGTCCGTCGGGACGCCCCCACCAGTCCCGCCCAATCCGAGATGCCGCGCGGATCGGCGGGATCCGCCTGTAGCGCGTCGGTGATCCGGCGCAAGCGCGGGTCGCCAGGCAACGGCAGGTTCAGCGGCGCCTCGCGAAGGCGCCCGACCTCATCGGCGACCACCTGCATGAGACGCTCGGCCTCGCCACCCGGCGGATATTCACGGGGAAACTCCGCCGCCCGCAGCAACAGTTCGCGCAGCAGGCCGGACACCTCCAGTACCCGGCAACCGCCGGGCAGCGAACGATCCAGGTAGAGACTGCGGAACAGCACAGGGTTGCAAGCCTCCGCGGCGTGCCGGACGCCCGGCGGAATCCACAGCGCCCGCTGCGCCGGCACCAGATAGCTGTGCCGCTCGGTGCTGGCGCGCAAGGTGCCGCTGGCGGCGTACATCAGTTGGCCCCAGGGGTGCTCGTGCATCTCCACCCGGTGCCCGGTGGGCATCTCGAAGGCGCGCAGGTACACCGCGCAGGGCAGGCTGCGGAATCGCGGCAGGTCGCGTTCTTGTCCCGTTTGCGGCATCGGTTGTCCCCATCCGTCGAGTGAGCGGTGCGCGGCCGATGTTAGCGTGTGGCTCCCCATAGACAAACCGGAGCCACGCCATGAGCAGTCATCGCCCGCAACATCGCCTGTCCGTTCCCGATATCCAGCGCCGCAAGGGTGCCGGCAGCCTGGTGGCGCTGACCGCCTACAGCACGCCCATGGCCCGCCTCCTCGATCCGCATGCCGACCTGCTGCTGGTCGGCGATTCGCTGGGCATGGTGCTCTATGGCATGCCCAGCACCCTGGGAGTGAGCCTGGAGATGATGGTCGCCCACACCCTGGCGGTGATGCGCGGCAGTCGGCGCGCCTGCGTGGTGGCCGACTTGCCGTTCGCCAGCTACCAGGAATCGCCCCGACAGGCGTTCCGCAACGCCGCACGCCTGCTGGCCGACAGCGGCGCCCAGGCGGTGAAGCTGGAAGGCGGTGAGGAAATGGAAGAAACCGTGGACTTCCTGGTACGCCGTGGCATACCGGTGCTCGCCCATATCGGCCTGATGCCGCAGCAGGTCAACGCCATGGGCGGCTTCAAGGCCCAGGGGCGTGACCCGGAAAGCGCAGAACGGGTACGCCGCGACGGCCTCGCCATGCAGCGCGGCGGCGCCTTCGCGGTGGTCATCGAAGGCGTAGGCGAGCCGCTGGCCCGTCGCCTTAGCGAAGAACTGGCGATCCCCTGCATCGGTATCGGCGCCTCGCCGGCCTGCGACGGCCAGGTACTGGTCAGCGAGGACCTGCTCGGGCTAAGCGGCGAACAGGTACCGCGCTTCGTCGAACGCTACGCGCGCCTCGACCGGGAAATCGACGAGGCGGCCCGGCGCTTCGCCGAGGACGTGCGCGAACGGCGCTTCCCCGAGGCCAGGCATTGCTTCGCCATGCGCGAGTGAGCCGGCGGTCTCAGGCGAAGACTTCCGCCAGCAGGTCGTCCATCGCCTGGAAGGCACGCCGGGAGGTCCTGGCGTCATAGTGCATCTTGCCCGGCAGCTTGGCGTTCGGATCGGTGAAGGAATGCACCGCGCCGCCGTAGCTGGTGAGCTGCCAGTCGACGCCGGCATCGGTCATCTCCCTGGCGAAGGCCGGCAACTGCTCGCGCGGCACCAGCGGATCGGAGGCACCGTCGAGGACCAGTACCGCGCCCTTGATGTTCCTGGCATGCGCCGGGTCCGGCGTATCCAGGGTGCCATGGAAGGACACGAAGGCCTTCAGCTCGGCGCCGTCGCGAGCCAGCTCCAGCACGCAGCAACCGCCGAAGCAGAAACCGAAGGCGGCCTGGCGGGTCGTATCGACAGCCGCGAGCGCCTGTCCGCGCAAGGCCGCCAGCGCTGCCTGCATGCGCTTGCGCAGCAGGGCCCGGTCGTTCTTCAGCGGCATCATCGCCGCGCCCGCCTCGTCGCCGTTCTGCGGACGCACGTCCCTGCCGTAGAGGTCCGCGACCAGCACCACGTGCCCACGGCCGGCGACCTGCCGGGCGATGTCCAGCGCGGCGGCGCTCACGCCCATCCAGTTCGGCGCCATCAGCAGGCCCGGGCGCGGCCCCGCGTGGCTGGCGTCGTACACCAGTTGACCTTCGTACGGCTGCCCATCGATGTCGTAGGCGACCGGCTCTACACGAATCTCACTCATGGGTACTGCTCCTGCGAGAGTTGGAAAAGACAAAGCCCGCCGAAGCGGGCTTTGTCGGGGCTACTGCTTAAGCGGACAGCTCCACCAGCAGCTTGTTCAGTCGGCGTACGTAGGCGCCCGGATCCTTGAGGCTGTCCCCCGCGGCCAGGGCGGCCTGGTCGAAGAGAATATGCGACAGCTCGCCGAAGCGGTCCTCGTCCGGCTCCGCATCCAGCTTCTCGATCAGCGGATGCTGCGGGTTGATCTCGAAGATCGGCTTCGAGTCCGGCACTTTCTGCCCGCTGGCCTCGAGGATCTGGCGCATCTGCAGGCCAAGGTCCTGTTCGCCGATGGCGAGGATCGCCGGCGAATCGGTCAGGCGGTGGGAAACGCGGACTTCGCTGACCTGCTCGTCGAGCACCTTCTTCAGGCGCTCGATCAGGCCTTCCTTGCTCTTGGCGACTTCTTCCTGGGCCTTCTTGTCCTCTTCCGAGTCTAGGCTGCCCAGGTCCAAGTCGCCGCGGGCGACATCGACGAACTGCTTGCCGTCGAACTCCGGCAGGTAGCTCATCAGCCACTCGTCGATGCGATCGGTGAGCAGCAGCACCTCGATGCCCTTCTTGCGGAAGACTTCCAGGTGCGGGCTGTTCTTCACCTGCGAGTAGCTCTCGCCGGTGAGGTAGTAGATCTTGTCCTGGCCTTCCTTCATCCGACCGATGTAGTCGGCCAGCGCTACGCTCTGCTCGCCCGAATCGTCGCCGGTGGAGGCGAAGCGCAGCAGGCCGGCGATCTTCTCCTTGTTGCCGAAGTCTTCCGCCGGGCCTTCCTTGAGGACCTGGCCGAAGTTCTTCCAGAAGGTCTTGTACTGCTCCGGCTCGTTCTTCGCCAGCTTCTCCAGCATGTCCAGCACGCGCTTGGTCAACGCCGACTTCATCGAGTCGATCACCGGATCCTTCTGCAGGATTTCCCGGGAGACGTTCAGCGACAGGTCGTTGGAGTCGACCACACCCTTGATGAAGCGCAGGTACAGCGGCAGGAACTCGTCGGCCTGGTCCATGATGAACACGCGCTGTACGTACAGCTTCAGGCCTCGTGGCGCCTCGCGATGGTACAGGTCGAACGGCGCGCGGCCCGGCACGTAGAGCAGCGAGGTGTATTCCAGCTTGCCTTCGACCTTGTTGTGGCTCCAGCTCAGCGGGTTCTCGAAGTCATGGGCGACGTGCTTGTAGAACTCCTGGTATTCCTCGTCCTTCACCTCGGCGCGCGGACGGGTCCACAGCGCGCTGGCGCGGTTGACCGTTTCCCATTCCGGCTCGGCCGGCTTGTCGGCCTCTTCGCCGTGGAATTCCTTGGGCAGCTCGATCGGCAAAGCGATGTGATCGGAGTATTTCTTGATCACGTTGCGCAGGCGCCAGCCATCGGCGAACTCCTCCTCGCCCTTTTTCAGGTGGAGGACGATGCGGGTACCGCGCTCGGGCTTGTCGATGGTAGCGACGTCGAACTCGCCCTCGCCCTTCGACGACCAGTGCACCCCTTCGCTGGCCGGCTGGCCGGCGCGACGGGAGTAGACATCGACCTTGTCGGCGACGATGAAGGCGCTGTAGAAACCGACGCCGAACTGGCCGATCAGGTGCGAATCCTTCTTCTGGTCGCCAGACAAGTTCTTCAGGAAGTCGGCGGTCCCGGACTTGGCGATGGTGCCCAGGTGAGTCACCACATCCTCGCGGCTCATGCCGATGCCGTTGTCTTCCAGGGTGACGGTGTTGGCTTCCTTGTCGAAGCTGACGCGGATCTTCAGCTCGGCGCCGCCCTCGAGCAGCTCGGGATTGGCCAGGGCTTCGAAACGCAGCTTGTCGGCGGCGTCCGAGGCGTTGGAAATCAGTTCGCGGAGGAAGATTTCCTTGTTCGAATAGAGAGAATGAATCATCAGGTGAAGCAGTTGCTTCACTTCAGTCTGAAAGCCCAGTGTCTCTTTTTGGGTTTCCACGCTCATCGCTCCAAGCTCCATCAATGACATAAGCCGCGTACCACGGCGGATGTCCCCTAGGTGGGGCCTTCTTCCGGCTTTTCAAGCGCTTATGCGAAAAAACCGCGCACCGTCGTGCGACGACTAGCGTTCGAGCAGTTCGAGACGGGCGATCTCCGCCGGGCGCAACAGGTAGCTCACCTCCCCCGCACCGGGCATTTCCCGGCGGATCACCAGGCGCCCCTCGCTGTCGAGGCCGGTGAAACGGCCCTCGGCGATACGCCCGCGTACCGTCGTGGCCTTGACCAGGCGCTGGCTGTAGCGCTGCGGTTCGACCTGGACCAGCTCCAGGTCGAGGGTGGCGTTGCCCGGCGCCGGCAGCGCCTGCGGCTCGGGCGGCGCCGCCGCGGCCACGGTCGCAGGCTCCGCCGGCAAGGCGGGGAACGCGTCGCCGCGCACCGTCCACTCCCGCCGGGCGTTCTTCTCCAGCGTCAGCTCCAGCACCTGAGCCTGGCCGGCCACCAGGGCCTCGATACGCAGCGGCCGCGCATGGCTGGCCGCGCGCCAGGACGGCGCCCGCACGAGGCTGACGTCGCGGCTGGCGAAACGTCGCTGCAGATAATCGCGCAAGACCAGGGCCAGGGTATCGTCGGAGTCGTAGCCCAGGTCGACCTTGCCGTGCCGATAGCGCAGCCGGTCGGTATACAGCTCGACGTGGCCGCTGAGGGTGGTCCGGTAGTCGCTCGGCAGGCTCAGGTGGAACTCGCCCTCCAGGCGGTTCGGCGCCTTGGGCCGCAGGTCCAGGTGCAAGGTATAGCCACGCAGGAGACGACGTGCCTCGGGCAGGTCCTGATCCGGTTGCAGCCAGCTCAGCTCGACTTCTGGCAACGCGCCGCCGTCCTCGGGCAGCACATCCAGGCGCAGCGCCCCGAGCGGCTGTGCCGGAAGGCGGATCTGCAGCTCGCGCTGGGCGTAGAAATCGTGCCCCTGGCGCAGGCTCAGCACGCCGCCGATCAACTCGCCGCTCTGCGGCGCGAAAGGCTTGCCGTTGAACTCCCCGCTGAGCGCGATGGCCAGTTCCGCCGGCGGCCTGGCCTCCGGCTTCAGCCAGCGCAGGCTGAGGATCGCCTCCAGCCGCGCAGCGTCGTGACTGGCCAGCAGCGCCAGGCCGACCACCAGCGGGATGCAACCCAGCGCGGCCAGCCCGACGCCCTTGCGCGCCGTACGCCAGTGCACGCCGATATAGGCCAGCGCCACCGGCGGGAAAAGGCTGCCGTAACCCCACAGCAGACCGGTACCGAAGGCCAGGACGATGACCCAGATATAGCCGGCGACCATCAGCAGCAGGCCGCCCAGAATCAGCAAGGCATCCATCGCGATATCCTCAGCCCACTTTCCGCAGCGTACGGCTCACGGCTCGTCCACCTTGAAATGCGCCCGCGCAGTGGCGATGGGCTCGCCCTGGGTGGTCTGCCAGGCGTTGATCGCGACGTTCGCCACCCGTCGCCCCTGGCGCCAGACCTGGCATTGCGCGTAGGTATCGCGGAAGTGCCCGGCACGCAGGTAATCGATGGAGAAATCGATGATCTTCGGCAGGTGCGGAATGCTCATGAAAGTCAGCAGGTGCAACATCGCCGCATGCTCCATGAAGCCGGCGATCACGCCGCCATGGATGGCCGGCAGGGTCGGGTTGCCGATGTTGTCCTTGTTCGCCGGCAGGCGGAAGACCATGTCGTCGCCCAGGCGCAGGCATTCGATGCCGAGCAGCTTGGCGTACGGGATCAGCTCCACCAGCGGGCTGTAGTCGTTGTTCCGACGCGCGTCGCGGACCAGTTGCTCGAGGCTGGTCGGGCTCATGCCGCACCTCCCTGCGCGGCCGGCCTGGCCGCCCCGGCGCGGGCCGAACCGCCCATGCGCATGAAAGCGCCGACGACATGGGCGATGGGCTGGCCCGGATCGTCCTGGTAGGCGAAGCCGCGGGTGAAGATCACGTTCGGCGTGACCCGGTAGCACTCGGCGAAGCCATAGACATCCTTGTGCGGTTCGGCGGGATGCATGTAGTCGATGCGCAGGTCGAGCGTCGGGCAGATCTCGAAGTCCGGCAGCACGCAGACCGTGGAAATACCACAGGTGGTGTCCATCAGGGTGGTGATCGCGCCGCCGTGGACGACCCCGCTTTCCGGGTTGCCGATGATCGCCTGGCTGTAGGGCAGGCGCAGGGTCAGTCCTTTCTCGTCGGCGGCCTCGACCGTCAACCCCAGCACCTGGCAATGACGCAAGGCCGAGAGAAAGCGCCGGGCGCGCTCGAGGAGAGGATTTTCCGACATGACGGCGACCTTGCTGGGAGTTTTCTGGAGGGCGAATCATACCCTGCCGCCAAAGCCCCGGCAGCCGGGGTTTTGGACATAACGATCGAAATAGTCGAAGTGTGTGGAACTTCACGCCAGCGCAAATGTTCAAAGGGCTACAACGAGGAAAGCCGCACATGGAGGCTAAACGATGAAAAAGACCGTAACTCTTGCCCTGCTGCTCGCTGCCAGCCTTGGCCTGGCCGCTTGCGACAAGAAAGAGGAAGACAAGGCAGCGGCCCCGGCAGCTCCGGCTACCGAGACCCAGCCGAGCGCTCCGGCTACTCCCCCTGCCGAGCCCAGCGCCCCGGCGCCGTCGAGCGACACTCCGGCAACCCCGCAGACTCCGGCACCGACTCCGGAGCAACCGCAACAGAACCAGCAATAAGTTCTCGTTGACGTACCCTGAAAGAGCCCGCGCAAGCGGGCTTTTTCATGCCCGGGATTCAGCCCCTGGGCACCTCGCCCTCGCCTTCCCGCGGGCTTTCGGCGATTGCGGTCTCGGTGTAGACCATCACCTCCAGCACGTCCGAATGGAATTCGCGGCGATACAGGACCAGCACCACGCCGGCCGTCACCAGCATGAAGAACCAGGAATTGATGAACCAGGCGAGCATGGCCAGGCCGAAATAGTACGAGCGCAAGCCGAAGTTGAACTGGTTGGCCGCCAGCGAGATGACCCGGGCGGCACGCTCGGCAAAGGATTTGCGCTCCAGCTCGCCGACGTTGCGCTCGCCGATCATCGGTGCCGAGCCGACCAGGATCGCCGCGAAGTTGTATTGGCGCATGCACCAGCTGAAGGTGAAGAAGGCATAGACGAAGACCACTGCCAGGCACAGCAGCTTCAGTTCCGATAGTCCCCGGCTGGCCTCCTCCACGAACGGCAGGTCGGCCAGTACCGAGACGGCGCGATCGGTGGAGCCCAGCAGGGTGAGGATGCCGGCGAGGATGATCAGCGTGCTGGAGGCGAAGAACGACGCGTTACGCTCCAGGTTACCGATCACGCTGGCGTCGGCGATACGGTTGTCGCGCAGCAGCAACCGGCGCATCCAGTCCTCCCGGTAGAGGTGCAGGACGCTGGCCAGGCAGGCGGTGTCGCGACCCTTCCAGGTGGCGTAGCGGGTGTAGCCCACCCAGCAGAACAGGAACCAGAGCGCCGCCAGCAGGTGTTGCAGCAGGTGCCCGTTGAAAATGCCGAGTTCGGCGGTCATGAAAACTCCCTCTTGAGCCGGCCGGGAATCGCCCCGCCGTTGTTTCGCGCCGTTGGGACGCCGCTCGCCGCGGCCAGGACACGACTTTCGTCGGCTCATGAAAAAGGCCGCCCGGAGGCGGCCTTCCTGGGGTTCGCCTGACGTCTCAGGCGACCGCTTCGCGCGGCTTGCCCAGCAGCCGATCGCAAACGACTGCCAGGACCAGCGCAATGGATACCGGCAGCAGCCAGCCAAGGCTCTGATCGGCGAGCGGAAGCTTGGCGAAGACGTCCGGCACCCACCCGTTCAGCTTGGCCGCCCCCAGCCCGTCGACGATGCCGAAGAGCAGCGCGACGATCATCACCGGCACGAACACCCGCGGGGCCGACACCCAGAGCCGGTCGAACAGGCTCAGGGCGATCAGCACGATGGCGAGCGGATAGAGTCCCACCAGAACCGGTACCGAAAGGCTGATCAACTGGGTCAGTCCCTGGTTGGCGACCAGCAGGCTGAACAGCGAGAACACGATCACCACCGTCTTGTACGAAACCGGCAGCAGGTCGCTGAAGAACTCGCCGCACGCCGTGATCAGCCCTACCGCCGTGGTCAGGCAGGCCAGGGTGATGACCACCGCCAGCAACAGGCTGCCGGAAACGCCAAAGGTCTGCTGCACATAGGCGGTGAGGATCTGTACGCCATTCTGGGCGTCGCCGGCGATGCCCTGGCTGGTGGCGCCAAGATAGAACAGCGCCAGGTAGACCAGGGACAGGCCGGTGGCGGCGATGACCCCAGCGATCATGGAATAGCGCGTGACCAGCCGGCTGTCGCTGATGCCGCGGTCGCGAATGGCGGTGGCGATGACGATACCGAAGACCAGCGCACCGAGGGTATCCATGGTCAGGTAGCCCTGCAGGAAGCCCTGCACCAGGGGCGCGCTCTGGTACTCGCCGGAACTGCTGCCGATCTCTCCCGCCGGCGCGAAGATCGCCGCGCCGCCAAGGACCAGCAGGGCCGACAGCAGCACCGGCGTGATGACCTTTCCGACCCGGTCGACAAGGCGACCCGGGTTCAGCACCAGGAACAGAACCACGGAGAAGTAAGCGACGGTATAGATGAGCAACGGCACGCCGCCGTCCCCGGTGAAGGGCGCGACGCCCATCTCGAAGGACACCACGGCTGTACGCGGGGTGGCGAACAGCGGGCCGATGGCAAGATAGACGGCGATGGCGAACGCCACTCCCGCGCGCCGCCCGATCGGCTGGGTCAGGCGGCCAATACCGCCTCCGACCCGGGCCAGGGCGACCACCGTCAGCAACGGCAGGCCGACACCGGTAAGGAGGAAGCCGAAAGCCGCGCTCCATACGTGTTCGCCCGCCGCCATGCCGGCACTGGGAGGAAAGATGATGTTACCCGCGCCGAGAAAAAGCGCGAACGTCATGAAGCCAAGGGCGAGCAGGTCGAACCCTTTCAAATGAGTCATAGGAGGATGTACCACTGGCAGAAGTCTCGGTTGTTCGGGGTTTCCCTTTGGGGGTGTTAGGAAACAACGTCCTTCCGGATGAGGAGGACCGGTCAAGCCGCCCGACCCCTTTTGAGGGCCATGTGGCGTTATAGCTGCAGGCGCACTGGCCTGCGGGATGATGCGTGGCGCGCCCGGGGTTTTGTCGGACACGAACCGTTGGCAATGATAGCGCATCGCGGCAACATTCGTTTGACGGATGCGATAGAACGACGAAGGCCACCGCTGTGAGGCGGTGGCCTTCGTCCTGGAACTCAGAAAACCCGGGAAATCAGGCCTTCTTCACTTCCCAACCGGTCAGCTCGGCCAGGGCCTTGCCGATGTCGGCCAGGGAACGCACGGTCTTCACACCGGCGTCCTGCAGGGCGGCGAACTTCTCGTCCGCGGTGCCCTTGCCGCCGGAGATGATGGCGCCGGCGTGGCCCATGCGTTTGCCCGGAGGGGCAGTCACACCAGCGATGTAGGACACCACCGGCTTGGTCACGTTGGCCTTGATGAAGGCCGCGGCTTCTTCTTCGGCGGAACCGCCGATCTCGCCGATCATGACGATGGCTTCGGTCTGCGGATCTTCCTGGAACAGCTTCAGGATGTCGATGAAGTTGGAGCCCGGGATCGGGTCGCCGCCGATGCCCACGCAGGTGGACTGGCCGAAGCCGGCGTCGGTGGTCTGCTTCACGGCTTCGTAGGTCAGGGTGCCGGAACGCGACACGATGCCTACCTTGCCCGGCAGGTGGATGTGACCCGGCATGATGCCGATCTTGCACTCGCCGGGAGTGATCACGCCCGGGCAGTTCGGGCCGATCAGGCGTACGCCCAGCTCGTCGCACTTGACCTTGGCGTCCAGCATGTCGAGGGTCGGGATGCCTTCGGTGATGCAGACGATCAGCTTGATGCCGCCGAATGCCGCTTCCAGGATCGAGTCCTTGCAGAACGGAGCCGGAACGTAGATGACCGAGGCTTCGGCGCCGGTGGCTTCCACGGCTTCCTTGACGGTGTTGAACACCGGCAGGCCGAGGTGGGTGGTGCCGCCCTTGCCGGGGGTCACGCCGCCGACCATCTTGGTGCCATAGGCGATGGCCTGTTCGGAGTGGAAGGTGCCCTGGCTACCGGTGAAGCCTTGGCAGATGACTTTGGTGTCTTTGTTGATCAGGACGCTCATTACTTACCCTCCGCGGCCTTGACGACTTGCTGGGCAGCGTCGGTCAGGCTGGTTGCCGCGATGATGTTCAGGCCGCTTTCGGCCAGGACCTTGGCACCCAGTTCAGCGTTGTTGCCTTCCAGGCGGACGACAACCGGAACCTTCACGCCGACTTCTTTGACGGCGCCGATGATGCCTTCGGCGATCATGTCGCAACGCACGATGCCGCCGAAGATGTTCACCAGGACAGCCTTCACGTTGCTGTCGGACAGGATGATCTTGAACGCTTCGGTCACGCGCTCCTTGGTCGCACCGCCGCCAACGTCGAGGAAGTTGGCCGGCTTGCCGCCGTGCAGGTTGACGATGTCCATGGTACCCATGGCCAGGCCGGCGCCGTTGACCATGCAGCCGATGTTGCCTTCCAGCGCGACGTAGTTCAGCTCCCACTTCTGCGCATGGGCTTCACGGGCGTCGTCCTGGGACGGGTCGTGCATGGCGCGCAGCTTCGGCTGACGGTACAGGGCGTTGCTGTCGATGTTGATCTTGGCATCCAGGCAGTGCAGGTTGCCGTCTTTCTTGATCACCAGCGGGTTCACTTCCAGCAGGGCCAGGTCGTAGTCCTGGAACAGCTTCGCCAGGCCGACGAAGATATGGGTGAACTGCTTGATCTGGTCGCCCTTCAGGCCCAGCTGGAAGGCCAGCTCGCGGCCCTGGTACGGCTGCGCGCCGACCAGCGGGTCGATGGTAGCCTTGAGGATCTTCTCGGGAGTGTCGTGGGCGACCTTCTCGATGTCCACGCCACCTTCGGTGGAAGCCATGAACACGATGCGGCGGCTGGAACGATCGACGACGGCGCCGAGGTACAGCTCCTTGTCGATGTCGGTGCAGGACTCCACCAGGATCTTGCTGACCGGCTGGCCGTTGGCGTCGGTCTGGTAGGTCACCAGGTTCTTGCCCAGCCACTGCTGGGCGAACGCCTTGGCGTCCTCTTTGCTCTTCACCAGCTTCACACCGCCCGCTTTACCGCGGCCGCCGGCGTGCACCTGAGCTTTGACGACCCACTCGCTGCCGCCGATCTTGTCGCAGGCTTCTGCGGCCTCTTCGGGGGTGTCTACGGCAAAGCCCTTGGATACAGGCAGGCCGTATTCAGCGAACAGCTGCTTACCCTGATATTCGTGGAGATTCATGCTTGTCTACCGTTATTCGTCTAGGTATTGCGCATTTCGGCGGAGCGCTCGTGGCGCCCCACCACCTGTGACCGTCGTTTCGCGAACCACCCGGCTCGCGAAAAAACAGTCCGGCGGCATACGCCCGCGGCCACCTCGCAACGGTCGCCGGCGCTCACCCGCCGTGGTTCTTCTGAAAGTCTGCCGCCTGCGGCATCCCGACGCAGGCGGCAAACCGTGGATTCTACAGAACCCGGACCCGACAAGGCCAGGAACCTGTCCTGGCCTGACGGACGACGCGTCCCGCGTCGCTGTGACGCCCCTGGCGTGAACCGGGGCGTCGGATCACTCAGCGCTTCTTGCGGTTGGCGATGTGGATGGCATGGCCATTCACTGCCAGGGCAGCTTCGTGCAGGGCTTCGGACAGCGTCGGGTGAGAGAAGACCATCATGCCCAGGTCTTCGGCGCTGGTGCCGAATTCCATGCCGATCGCGCCTTGCTGTACCAGCTCGGCGGCGCTCGGGCCGATCACGTGGACGCCCAGGACGCGGTCGGTCTTCGCATCGGCGATGACCTTGACCAGGCCGGTGGTGTCGTTGGCAGCCATCGCGCGACCGCTGGCGGCGAACGGGAAGGTGCCGACGTTGACTTCGACGCCCTCGGCCTTGAGGGTCTGCTCGGTCTTGCCGACCCAGGCGATTTCCGGGTGGGTGTAGATGACCGACGGAATCAGGTCGTAGTTCATCTGCGCCTTGTGGCCGGCGATGCGCTCGGCGACCATCACGCCCTCTTCCGAGGCCTTGTGCGCGAGCATCGCGCCGCGAACCACGTCACCGATGGCGAAGACGCCCGGAACGCTGGTCTTGCAGTGGTCGTCGACGTAGATGAAGCCACGCTCGTCCAGGGTCACGCCGCTGTCGGCGGCCAGCAGGTCGGTGGTCACCGGGCGACGGCCGACCGCGACGATCAGCTTGTCGAAGGTTTCCTTCTGCTCGCCGTTGGCGTCGGTGAAGGTCACGGTGACCTGCTTCTTCTTCACTTCCGAAGCGGTCACGCGGGCACCCAGGCGAATGTTCAGGCCTTGCTTGGTCAGGACCTTCAGGGCTTCCTTGGCGATCTGCTCGTCGGCAGCCGGGAGGAACTTGTCCAGGGCTTCCAGCACGGTCACCTCGGCACCCAGGCGGGCCCATACCGAACCCAGCTCCAGGCCGATGACGCCGGCGCCGATCACACCCAGCTTCTTCGGCACGGCCTGGAATTCCAGGGCGCCGGTGGAGTCGACGATGATGTCGTCGGTCAGCGGGGCCGGCGGGATCTCCACCGGGCGGGAGCCGGAAGCGATGATCACGTTCTCGGCTTCCAGGACCTGGGTCTTGCCGTCCAGACCGGTCACTTCCACCTGCTTGTTGGCCAGCAGCTTGCCGTGGCCTTCGAAGGAGGTCACGCCGTTGGCCTTGAACAGGGTAGCGATGCCGCCGGTCAGGTTCTTGACGATGTTGGCCTTGCGCGCAACCATCGCCGGAACGTCGATGGTGACGCCCTTGGCTTCGATACCATGGACTTTGAAGGCCTCTTTGGCCTCATGGTACTTGTAGGAGCTGTCCAGCAGCGCCTTGGACGGGATGCAGCCAACGTTCAGGCAGGTACCGCCGAGCGCCACCTTGCCTTCCTTGCCGATGTACTTCTCGATGCAGGCGGTCTTCAGGCCCAGCTGGGCAGCGCGGATGGCGGCAACGTAACCGCCGGGGCCGGCACCAATCACTACCACGTCGAATTTCTGGCTCATATCTCAATCCTTATTCGGGTGAAACCGGACGGCCCCACGAGGGGGCCGCCGTGAAGAGAAACGCTAAATCAGACGTCCAGCAGCAGGCGAGCCGGATCTTCCAGCAGGTCCTTGATCGCCACCAGGAAGCTCACCGCTTCCTTGCCGTCGATCAGACGGTGGTCGTAGGACAGCGCCAGGTACATCATCGGCAGGATCACCACCTGGCCGTTCACGGCCATCGGGCGCTCCTGGATCTTGTGCATGCCGAGGATGGCGGTCTGCGGCGGGTTGACGATCGGAGTCGACAGCAGGGAACCGAACACGCCACCGTTGGAGATGGTGAAGGTGCCGCCGGTCATGTCTTCGATGGTCAGCTTGCCTTCCTTCGCCTTCTTGCCGAAGTTGGCGATGCCGCCCTCGATCTCGGCCAGGCTCATGAACTCGGCGTTACGCAGCACCGGAACCACCAGGCCGCGGTCGCTGGAAACGGCAACGCCGATGTCCTGGTAGCCGTGGTAGACGATGTCGTTGCCGTCGATGGAAGCGTTGACCCCCGGGAAGCGCTTCAGCGCCTCGGTGGCGGCCTTGACGAAGAAGGACATGAAGCCCAGGCGCACGCCGTTGTGCTTCTTCTCGAACAGGTCCTTGTACTTCGAACGCAGGTCCATGATCGGCTTCATGTTGACCTCGTTGAAGGTGGTCAGCATGGCCATGGCGGACTGCGCCTCGACCAGGCGCTCGGCGACCTTGGCCCGCAGGCGGGTCATCGGCACGCGCTTCTCGACACGGTCGCCGGCGGCGAAGATCGGCGCCTCGGCAGCCGGGGCGGCAGGCTTGGCCGGGGCGGCCGGGGCGTTCTTCTTCGCTTCGACCGCAGCGACCACGTCTTCCTTGGTCACGCGACCGCCCTTGCCGGTGCCGGCGATGCTGTTCGGATCGATGCCGGCTTCCTCGGCCAGCTTGCGCGCGGCCGGGGACAGGATGGCGTCGTCGCCGCCAGCGGCGGCCGGAGCGGCGGCCTGTGCAGCCGGAGCGGCGGCGGGCGCAGCGGCAGCCGGAGCGGCCGGAGCGGCGGCGCCGCCTTCGTTCAGCTTGCCGAGCAGCTCGTTGCTCAGAACGGTGTCGCCTTCGTTCTTGATGATCTCGGCCAGCACGCCGTCAGCCTCGGCGAGAACCTCGATGACCACCTTGTCGGTCTCGATGTCGACGATCAGTTCGTCGCGCTTGACTGCTTCGCCCGGCTTCTTGTGCCAGGTGGCGACGGTGCCGTCGGCGACCGATTCCGGGAAGGTTGGGGCTTTGATTTCGATAGCCATTGTGTGCGTTTCCTTAAATTCGGTTTCTTCAGCGCGTAGGCGTTAAACAGTAAAGGCGTCTTGCAGCAGTTTTTCCTGCTGCTCGGCGTGCATCGAGGCGTAGCCGCAAGCCGGAGCAGCGGAGCCTTCGCGGCCGGCGTACTCGAGATTGAGGCCCTTCTTGTGCGCGGCGATGACACGACGCATGTGATGCTGGCTGCAGAACCAGGCGCCCTGGTTCATCGGCTCTTCCTGGCACCAGACGATGTGCTTGAGGTTCTTGTACGGAGCCAGAACTTCCGCCAGGTCGTCTTCCGGGAACGGATACAGCTGCTCGATACGGACGATCGCGGTATCTTCGCGGCCTTCCGCGCGACGCTTCTCCAGCAGGTCGTAGTACACCTTGCCGCTGCACAGCACGACGCGGTCGACCTTCTTCGGATCCAGGCTGTCGATTTCCGGGATCACGGTCTGGAAGGAACCGTTGGCCAGATCTTCCAGGGTCGAGATGGCGAGCTTGTGACGCAGCAGGGACTTCGGCGTCATCACCACCAGCGGCTTGCGCAGCGGGCGGATCACCTGACGGCGGAGCATGTGGTAGACCTGAGCCGGGGTGGTCGGCACGCAGACCTGGATGTTCTGCTCGGCACAGAGCTGCAGGTAGCGCTCCAGGCGCGCGGAGGAGTGCTCCGGGCCCTGCCCCTCATAGCCGTGCGGCAGCAGCATGGTCAGGCCGCAGAGTCGGCCCCATTTGCTTTCGCCACTGGTGATGAACTGGTCGATGACCACCTGGGCGCCGTTGGCGAAGTCGCCGAACTGGGCTTCCCAGATCACCAGCGAGTTCGGCGTGGTGGTGGCGAAACCGTATTCGAACGCCAGCACGGCCTCTTCCGAAAGGAAGGAATCGTAGATATCCAGGCGCGGCTGGCCGTCGAACAGATTGGCCAGCGGTACGTAGACCGAGTCATCCTTCTGGTTGTGCAGCACCGCGTGACGGTGCGAGAAGGTGCCACGGCCGACGTCCTGGCCGGTCATCCGTACCGGATGGCCTTCGAACAGCAGGGTCGCGTAGGCCAGGGTCTCGGCGAAGCCCCAGTTGATCGGCAGGCCACCGGCCGCCATCTTCTGGCGATCTTCGTAGATCTTCGAAACCTGGCGCTGAACCACGAAGCCTTCCGGCACTTCCAGCATCTTGCTGGACAGTTCCTGCAGGGTCTTCAGGTCGAAGCGGGTGTCGTGACGCGCGGTCCAGGCATGACCCAGGTACGGACGCCAGTCGACGAACAGTTCCTTGTTGGGTTCCTTGACCAGGCTCTTCACCACGTGCAGGCCGTTGTCCAGGGCGTCGCGGTAGTCGTCGATCTTCGACTGAACCTGCTCGGCGCTGAGCACGCCGGCATTCACCAGGGCATCGGCGTACAGCTCGCGGGTAGTACGCTGCTTGGCGATCTGCTGGTACATCAGCGGCTGGGTGCCGCTCGGCTCGTCCGCCTCGTTGTGGCCGCGGCGACGGTAGCAGACCAGGTCGATGACCACGTCACGCTTGAACTGCATGCGGTAGTCGACGGCCAGCTGGGTGACGAACAGCACGGCTTCGGGATCGTCGCCGTTGACGTGGAAGATCGGCGCCTGAATCATCTTCGCCACGTCGGTGGCGTACTCGGTGGAACGCGCATCGTCCTGGCGACTGGTGGTGAAACCGACCTGGTTGTTGATCACCAGGTGGATGGTGCCACCGGTCTTGTAGGCGCGGGTCTGCGACATCTGGAAGGTTTCCATGACCACGCCCTGCCCCGCGAAGGCGGCATCGCCGTGGATGGAAATCGGTACCACCTTGTCGCCGGAGCTGTCCTTGCGGCGGTCCTGGCGGGCACGAACGGAACCCTCGACCACCGGGGAAACGATTTCCAGGTGGGACGGGTTGAACGCCAGCGCCAGGTGGACTTCGCCACCGCTGGTCATCACGTTCGAGGAGAAGCCCTGGTGGTACTTCACGTCACCGGAGCCCAGCTCGACGATCTTCTTGCCTTCGAACTCGTCGAACAGGTCGCGCGGGTTCTTGCCCAGGGTGTTGACCAGGACGTTCAGGCGACCGCGGTGAGCCATGCCGATGACGATTTCCTTGGCGCCGTAGGAACCGCAGCGCTGGATGATCTCGTCGACCATCGGGATCAGGCTTTCGCCGCCTTCCAGGCCGAAACGCTTGGTGCCCGGGTACTTGGTGCCCAGGTACTTCTCCAGGCCTTCGGCCGCGGTCAGGCGCTCGAGCAGGTGCGCACGCGCCTCGGCGGAGAAGCCGGGACGACCACGCACGCTTTCCAGACGCTGGAGGAACCACTTGCGCTGCTCGGAATCGACGATGTGCATGAACTCGGCGCCGAAGGTACCGCAGTAGGTGCTCTTCAGGCTGTCGACGATTTCACGCAGGGTCGCCTCTTCCTTGCCGATGTAAAGCTCACCGGTGCGGAAAGTGGTGTCCAGGTCGGCACCCGTCAGACCGTAGTGGTCGATCGACAGGTCGGCAGGCGCGGGACGCTGCCACAGGCCGAGCGGGTCGAGGGTGGAAGCCTGGTGGCCGCGGAGACGGTAAGCGTGAATGAGACGAAGGACTTCGACCTGCTTCTTCTCGTGCTCGCTGCTCACGCTACCGGCGGAAACCGGCTGGGCACGGCGCTGGTTCTTGGCCAGCAGGACGAAATGATCGCGCACTGTGGAGTGCGAGACGTCGGGGGCGGGATTGCCATCGGCGGGAAGCTTCTGGAAATACGTGCGCCACTCTTCTGGCACAGCGTTAGGGTCGTGCAGGTAGAGCTCGTAGAGCTCTTCGACGTAGGCAGCGTTACCACCGGATAGATGGGCACTGTTCCACATCCGCTGCATTACGCTTTCGTGCATGCTAGGTCACCCTCGGTAAGGGGACAACCACCTGGCGAAACCTTGAAGGCTCCGAAGTCCTCAGGCAGCGACATCGGTATGGCCACTACAGATCCCGCAGATAGTCCGGGTACCAGCCCGGATGCCCCTGCTGGTCATATTTTTCAAATCTGGGCCATGGCTTTGTGAGCTTGGCCCGCTTAGTTGCTGCGACGCCGGAAGAACTCCGGCGCCACAGGTGTTGCTAGGTACAACTCATATAACAACTGCGAGAGGATCAGGTTCCGCTCTGCAGCAGCATATTACGCACGTGGCCGATCGCCTTGGTCGGGTTCAGACCCTTCGGGCAAACGTTCACGCAGTTCATGATTCCGCGGCAGCGGAACACACTGAACGGGTCGTCCAGCGAAGCCAGGCGCTCTTCGGTCTTGGTGTCACGGCTGTCGGCCAGGAAACGATAGGCTTGCAGCAGTGCGGCCGGACCGAGGAACTTGTCGGGGTTCCACCAGAAGGACGGGCAGGAGGTCGAGCAGCAGGCGCACAGGATGCACTCGTACAGACCGTCCAGCTTCTCGCGCTCTTCCGGGGTCTGCAGACGCTCGATGGCCGGGGCCGGCGTATCGTTCTGCAGGAACGGCTTCACCTTCTCGTATTGCTTGTAGAAGATGCTCATGTCCACGACCAAGTCACGAATGACCGGCAGGCCGGGCAGCGGACGGATCACCAGCTTGCCGCCCTTCAGGCCGGCGGCCGACAGCGGGGTGATGCAGGCCAGGCCGTTCTTGCCGTTGATGTTCATGCCATCGGAGCCGCAGACGCCTTCACGGCAGGAACGACGGTAGGAGAAGCCCTCGTCCTGTTCCTTGATCAGCGCCAGCACGTCGAGGACCATCACGTCCTTGCCGTTGGTGTCGACCTGGAAATCCTGCATGTACGGCGCAGCATCTTTGTCGGGGTTGTAACGATAAACACTCACTTGCAACATGGCGGGCACCCTTAGTAAGTCCGAACCTTGGGTTCGAATGCCGGAACGGTCTTCGGCGCGAAGTTGACGGAACGCTTGGATACGCGCTTCTCACCCGGGAAGTACAGGGTGTGGCACAGCCAGTTCTCGTCGTCGCGCTCCTCGAAGTCTTCACGGGCGTGGGCGCCACGGGACTCCTTGCGGTGCTCGGCCGCGATCGCGGTGGCCTCGGCCACCTCGAGGAGGTTTTGCAGTTCCAGCGCTTCGATGCGCGCGGTGTTGAATGCCTGGCTCTTGTCGTTGATCTTGACGTTGGCGATACGCTCGCGCAGGTCGGCCAGCTGGGCGATGCCCTTCTGCATGTACTCGCCGGTGCGGAACACACCGAAGTAGTTCTGCATGCAGCTTTGCAGCTCGCGCTTGAGCGGAGCGACTTCTTCGCCGCTGGTGCGCTCGTTCACGCCGTTCAGGCGCTTGAAGGAGGCTTCCAGGTCGCTCTCGGAAGCGCCGCGGGCGTCGATGCCCTCTTTCAGCGCTTTTTCCAGGTGCAGACCGGCGGCACGGCCGAATACCACCAGGTCGAGCAGCGAGTTGCCGCCCAGGCGGTTGGCGCCGTGTACCGATACGCAGGCCACTTCGCCTACGGCGAACAGGCCTTCGACGATCTGGTCGTTGCCGTTGGCGTCCTGGGTGATGGCCTGGCCATGGATGTTGGTGGCAACGCCACCCATCATGTAGTGGCAGGTCGGGATCACCGGGATCGGCGCAACGACCGGGTCGACGTGGGCGAAGGTCTTGGACAGTTCGCAGATGCCGGGCAGGCGGCTGTGCAGGACTTCCTCGCCGAGGTGGTCGAGCTTCAGCAGCACGTGGTCCTTGTTCGGGCCCACGCCGTTGCCGGCCAGGACTTCCTTGACCATGGAACGGGCGACCACGTCGCGGCCGGCCAGGTCCTTCGCGTTCGGCGCATAACGCTCCATGAAGCGCTCGCCGTGGGCGTTGATCAGGTAACCGCCTTCGCCGCGGCAACCTTCGGTGACCAGTACACCGGCGCCGGCGATGCCGGTCGGGTGGAACTGCCACATCTCGATGTCCTGCACCGGCACGCCGGCACGCAGGGCCATGCCCACGCCGTCACCGGTGTTGATCAGCGCGTTGGTGGTGGAGGCGTAGATACGGCCGGCACCGCCAGTGGCCAGGACCACGGCCTTGGAACGGATGTAGACGGTCTCGCCGGTCTCGATGCAGATGGCGATGATGCCGACCACCGCGCCGTCCTGGTTCTTCACCAGGTCGACCGCGTACCACTCGTTGAGGAACGAGGTGCCATTCTTCAGGTTGGCCTGGTACAGGGTGTGCAGCAGCGCGTGGCCGGTACGGTCGGCGGCGGCGCAGGTACGGGCGGCCTGGCCACCCTTGCCGAAGTCCTTGGACTGGCCGCCGAACGGACGCTGGTAGATGCGGCCGGTTTCGGTACGGGAGAACGGCAGGCCCATGTGCTCGAGCTCGAACACGGCCTCGGGGCCGACGGAACACATGTATTCGATCGCGTCCTGGTCACCGATGTAGTCGGAGCCCTTGACGGTGTCGTACATGTGCCAACGCCAATCGTCGTTCGGGTCGGCCGAAGCGATCGCGCAGGTGATGCCACCCTGTGCGGATACGGTGTGGGAACGGGTCGGGAAGACCTTGGTCACCACGGCGGTCTTGTGGCCGCCCTGGGCCAGTTGCAGCGCGGCACGCATGCCGGCGCCACCGCCACCGACGATGATGGCGTCAAAGGAAAGTGTACGAATGCTAGCCATGGATCACATACCCCAAAGAATCTGCACACCCCAGACGAAGAATGCGAACATCGCCATGCCGCAAACCGCCTGGAAGAGGAAACGCACGACTGTCGCCGCCTTGCCGAGAGCCATCGAAGTCAGGTAGTCGGTGGAGATGGTCCACATACCGACCCACGCATGGACGCTCAGGGCAACCAGGGTCAACAGGCTGAAGATGCGCATCCAACCCTGCGAGAACAGGCCGTGCCAGTCCGCGTAGGAAATGTTGGGGTGAGCAATGAGGTAGCCCAGCAGGAAAATGACATAAGCCGCGAGAACGACCGCGGAAACGCGCTGGGCCATCCAGTCGTAGAGGCCGGAGCGCGAGAAGTTTGTGACGTTAGTTACCATACCCATACCCCCGCCAGAACGATCAGCACCACCGCGATGGCGATGACGATTTTGGAGCCACGCTTACCGCCTTCCAGCGTCTCGCCGACGCCAGCGTCCATGACCAGGTGGCGAACACCGGCCACCAGGTGGTACAGCAGCGCAGACAGCAGGCCCCAGATCACCAGCTTGGCCAGGGGACTGGTCAGGCACGCCTTCACCTGCTCGAAGCCTTCTTCCGAACTCAGCGACTTGTCGAGCGCGAACAGCAGCACGGCAATACCGAGGAACAGGATGACGCCAGAGATACGGTGGAGAATGGACGTGTAAGCGGTGACAGGGAGTTTGATGGTCCTTAGGTCTAGGTTTACAGGTCGTTTGCTATTCACGGCTTTTTTCACACTGAGAGCCCTAACGAACAGGGCTAGTTGTCGGGAAGTGCACTTGTCAGGTACCCATCACCAGGGAGTGGCGACCGTCTATGAAAGCGGGCCAGGAATACCCCTTGCGGTCGGACGCCGAGTATAGACAGTTAGGCTACTAATGACAACGAAAACACCCATCGCCAAATGGTTGATTGCGGGCCTTTTATAAAAGGCGTAAATAGCCCCCTTTTTCTGCGAAAACCCCGCCACGGAAGGCTCTACGGCATGGATTCGCGCAAATTGACTTTCGAATTTATCCCTCTATAGTGGTGCGGGCCCTGCGTGGGGGGTACTGATGATTTCAAGCATAAATAGGAGGCCATCATGGCTGACAAAAAAGCGCAGTTGATCATCGAGGGCTCAGCCCCCGTCGAACTGCCCGTCCTATCCGGTACCATGGGTCCCGATGTAGTGGATGTACGGGGCCTCACCGCCACGGGCCACTTCACCTTCGATCCTGGCTTCATGTCGACCGCCTCCTGCGAGTCGAAGATCACCTATATCGACGGCGACAAAGGCGTCCTCCTCCATCGCGGCTACCCCATCGAGCAACTGGCAGAGAAATCCGACTACCTGGAAACCTGCTACCTGCTGCTGAACGGCGAGCTGCCCACCGCCGCGCAGAAGGAACAGTTCGTCGGCACCATCAAGAACCACACCATGGTTCACGAGCAGTTGAAGACCTTCTTCAACGGCTTCCGCCGCGACGCCCACCCGATGGCCGTGATGTGCGGCGTGATCGGCGCCCTCTCGGCCTTCTACCACGACTCCCTGGACATCAATAACCCGAAGCATCGCGAAGTCTCCGCGCATCGCCTGATCGCCAAGATGCCGACCATCGCCGCCATGGTGTACAAGTACTCCAAGGGCGAGCCGATGATGTATCCGCGTAACGACCTGAACTACGCGGAAAACTTCCTGCACATGATGTTCAACACCCCCTGCGAGACCAAGCCGATCAGCCCCGTGCTGGCCAAGGCCATGGACCGCATCTTCATTCTCCACGCCGACCACGAGCAGAACGCCTCCACCTCCACGGTGCGTCTGGCCGGCTCCTCCGGCGCCAATCCGTTCGCCTGCATCGCCTCCGGCATCGCCGCCCTGTGGGGACCGGCCCATGGCGGCGCGAACGAAGCGGTGCTGCGCATGCTCGACGAGATCGGCGACGTGTCCAACATCGACAAGTTCGTCGAGAAGGCCAAGGACAAGAACGATCCGTTCAAGCTGATGGGCTTCGGCCATCGTGTCTACAAGAACTTCGACCCGCGCGCCAAGGTCATGAAGCAGACCTGCGACGAGGTCCTCCAGGAGCTGGGCATCAACGACCCGCAACTGGAACTGGCGATGAAGCTGGAAGAAATCGCCCGCCACGACCCCTACTTCGTGGAACGCAACCTGTACCCGAACGTCGACTTCTACTCGGGGATCATCCTCAAGGCGATCGGCATTCCGACCAGCATGTTCACCGTGATCTTCGCCCTGGCGCGTACCGTCGGCTGGATCTCGCACTGGCAGGAAATGCTCTCCGGCCCCTACAAGATCGGCCGCCCGCGCCAGCTCTATACCGGCCACACCCAGCGCGACTTCACCGCCCTCAAGGATCGCGGCTGAAACCCGTCACGTCCGGCGAGAAAGGCTGCTTCGGCAGCCTTTTTTGTGCCCGC
The DNA here is from genome assembly GCF_001457615.1 of Pseudomonas aeruginosa. GTDB lineage: Bacteria > Pseudomonadota > Gammaproteobacteria > Pseudomonadales > Pseudomonadaceae > Pseudomonas > Pseudomonas aeruginosa. The sequence goes on from NZ_LN831024.1 coordinate 3,791,277, forward strand.
CCCTTTCCGCCGGACACAAAAAAACCGCCCCGGAGGCGGTCTTTTTGCAGGGAAGGCGCGCTCAGCGCTTCTCGGCAGCGCTACGCAGGCCCTTGAGGGTGTTCAGCGGCGCGTCGACCACGAAGCTGTTGGCCAACCAGGAAGGAATGCTGCCACCCGGCTCGGTTTCCACCTGGTAGGTCACTTCCGTCACGCCCTGCCCCTTCGGCTGCAACTTCCACTCGCCGACCAGCTTGGGCACGCGGATCTGGCCCTTTTCCTCGGGGATATAGGTCGGATCGGCCTTAAGGTGACGGATCACGGTGCCATCCGCAGTCTTCTCGGTGGTGACATGGATGACCACGTCGCGACCGGTAACTGGCCAGGGCATGTCGATCTTCGAGTAGGTCCAGGCGTCGGCGCCTTCCTGCTTCAGGAGTTTCATCTCGGCGCAGGCATGGATCCACTTGCAGGAACCCTTGACGTCCTCCTGCAGCGCCTCGATGGTCGCCACGTCGGCCTTGATGTCGGTAACGCCGCGATAAGCCTTGTACTTGGAGCCCTGGACACTGCTGAGGTAGACCTTCACGCCATCCTCGTCCTTGGCCAGCTTCCAGTCTTCGGCCAGCGCATTGCCGGCCACCCCGAACACTGCGGCAGCCAGCACGGTCATACGCAAAATGCCACGCATCGTTCCTGTTCCTCTCTTTATGGTTATTTTCGGTTCGCCGGCCGGGCGGTCGACGCCCTGCAAGCCGCGATCCTGAGCCTTCGGCGCAGGATGCGCAGCAGTATGGCGTGAGACAGCCAGACTTCCAACCCGTTCAAGCGGCAGTGATGACTTCCCACTCCGCGATCAGGGCTAGCGCCTGCTCACGGCTGTCGCCGCAGATTTCCGGATCGGCGCCGAACTGGCCGCATACGGCCGGTCGCTCCGGTCGGCCGAACAGCCCGCAGAGATGGTTTTCGTCCAGGTGCAGGCAGCGTACGCCCGCGGGCTTGCCGGCCGGCATACCCGGCAGCGGAGAGGAAATCGACGGTGCTATGCAGCAGGCGCCGCAGCCGGCTCTACATTGCATGGGAAGGATCTCGCCCGAAAGTTGGCAGAGGAGCGGCCAGGACAGCCGTCCGAAACGGGCGCAAAGAATACGGACCGGCCAGGCCGCCGCCAAGCCCGGCGGATCAGCGGCGCGTTTCCGCCTCGAGACGCGCGCTGCGAAGCTGCCACTGCTCGCGGTTGCCGGCAGCGAACAGCCAGGCCCTGGCCGACTCCGTCGCTGCCCGCCATTGCACGCGGCCCGGCTCGCGCAGGTCGAGGGATTGCGCCGCCGTCGAGTGGCCGAGGAAGGCGTTGCCAGCGGAACTCCAGTAGCCGGCGACCCCGGCCGGCAAGACCCAGGAGCGACCTTCCGCCTCGTCATCGACGATACCGGACAAGCGCTCCCCCGCTCCACGCCGCCAGGACAGGGCGACCCGGTTCAGCTCGCTGTCCGCCAGCGCGACGCGCACCTCCACGCCGCCCTGGCGCGGCTCGAACGACAGCTCGTAGGCGCTGAGCCGGCCATCGGCGCAGCGCAGGTGCCCCTTCAGGGACAAGCGTCGACCGACCAGTTCGAAGCTCTCCAGGCTCTGCTCCTGGCAGCGCAACTGCAGGCGACCGGCGCTTTCCCGCCCGGCCCCGAGAAAACCGCCCTCGCTCTCCCACAACGGCGGCCGAGCGCTACCCGCCACTGACAGGGCGAGGCTCTTGCCGCCCCAGCTCAAGCGGTATTCGCCCAGGTCGAAATCGCGCGGGATGGCAAACGCCGGCGGCACCCGCAGCTCGCTCCACAGAGCCGGCTCCCGCGACGCCTGGCTCGCCCACCAGGCGGCCGCCAGCACGACGGCCAGCCCGCTCAAGGCGAGCCCCCAGACCAGCGAGCGTTTGTGCAACCGCATACCTTTCATCCTTTTCCGAGCACCAGCCCCTACCGGTCGATGCCTGCCCACTTGGATTTATCGCCGCAGCCAATTAGGCTGCGGCGCCGTCCCAATCCCCCGGAGCCCACCCATCATGCCCGTCTGGCTGCAAACCGCCTTGTTGCTAGCCTGTTCCAACCTGTTCATGACCTTCGCCTGGTATGGTCATCTGAAGACTCTCAACAGCAAGCCCTGGATCATCGCCGCCCTGATCAGTTGGGGTATCGCGCTGTTCGAATACCTGCTGCAGGTACCGGCCAACCGCATCGGCTACACCGAACTCTCGGTCGGCCAACTGAAGATCATGCAGGAAGTCATCACCTTGGCGATCTTCGTCCCGTTCAGCGTCTACTTCATGCAGCAGCCGCTGAAACTGGACTACCTCTGGGCCGGCCTGTGCCTGCTCGGCGCGGTGTACTTCATCTTCCGCGCCTGAGCCGCGTCACGAACGCAGCCGGGCGATCAGGCTGGAGGTATCCCAACGACCGCCGCCCATCGCCTGCACTTCGGCGTAGAACTGGTCGACCAGCGCCGTGACCGGCAACTGCGCGCCGTTGCGCCGCGCCTCGGCGAGCAGGATCGACAGGTCCTTGCGCATCCAGTCCACGGCGAAGCCGAAGTCGAACTCTCCGGCCAGCATGCTCTGGTGGCGGTTTTCCAGTTGCCAGGACTGGGCCGCGCCCTTGCCGATCACCTGCATCGCCGCCTCGCCATCGAGACCGGCGCACCGGGCGAAGTGCAGCGCCTCGGCCAGGCCCTGGAGCAGTCCCGCGACGCAGATCTGGTTGACCATCTTGGTCAATTGCCCGCTACCCACGTCGCCCATTCGCCGGACCATCCGCGCATAGCTGCGCAACAGCGGTTCGGCGCGTCGATAGAAGGCCTCCTCGCCACCGACCATCACCGTCAGGGCGCCGTTGACCGCGCCTGCCTGGCCGCCGGAGACCGGCGCGTCGAGAAAGCCCAGCTCACGCTCGGCAGCCAGCAGCGACAGCTCGCGGGCGACTTCCGCCGAAGCGGTGGTGTGGTCGACGAACAGGCTGCCCGGCGCCATTCCGGCGAAGGCGCCCTGCTCGCCCAGCGCCACGGCACGCAGGTCGTCGTCGTTACCGACGCAACAGAACACCAGCTCGGCGCCAGCACAGGCCTCGCGCGGCGTATCGGCGCGCCGTCCGGCGTACTCCTCGACCCAGCGCAGCGCCTTGGCCGACGAGCGATTGTAGACACAGACGTCGTAGCCCTCTCGTTGCAGGTGCCCGGCCATCGGGTAGCCCATCGTGCCCAGGCCGAGAAATGCGACCGCAGTCATTCCGTCATCTCCTCGAAATCCGATCCCGCAGCCTAGCACAGCGGTTTGCCGAGGTCCGGAAGCCCCGCCATACTCAGCGCGGACCCTGGTATGGATAGCTCCGATGCCTCACTGGCTGGTAATCGATCTGGAGGCCACCACCGCGGAAGGCGGCTGGCCCCTGGAGGAAATGGAAATCATCGAGATCGGCGCCACCCTGGTCGCCGCCGCGGACGCCCGCGAACTGGACCACTTCCAGCGTTTCGTACGGCCGGTCAGGCGGCCGCTGCTGACCCACTTCTGCCGCGACCTCACGCATATCAGCCAGGCCAACGTCGATGGCGCAGCCCATCTCAATACGGTCTGGGAAGCCTTCGAGCGCTGGCTCGCCCAGCATCGTCCGCGACTGGCCGGCTGGGCCAGTTGGGGCGACTACGACCGCCGCCAGTTGGAGCAGGAATGGCGCCAGCACGGGCTGACCAGCCAGCTCAGCGAAGTGCCGCACGTCAATCTCAAGCAACGCTTCGGCGAAGTCCGCCAGTTGCCCCGCCCGGTCGGCCTGAACGCGGCCCTGCAACTGGCCGGGATGAGTTTCCAGGGCCAGCAGCACCGCGCCCTGGAGGATGCCCGCAATACCGCACGGCTGCTGCCGCTGGTATTGCCGGTGGAGCATTGAACGAGGCCCGCGCCGCCTAGTGACGCCTAGTGACGCCTTTCCGAGGCTTGGGCATACTGGCGGGCCTTTTCAAACCCGCCTGTTCACCCCTTCAGGAGAAGCCCATGTTCAAGGTCAACGAATACTTCGACGGCACCGTCAAATCCATCGCCTTCGACATGACCGCCGGCCCGGCCACCATCGGCGTGATGGCGGCAGGCGAATACGAGTTCGGCACCAGCCAGCTGGAGATCATGCATGTGGTCGCCGGCGCGCTGACGGTCAAGCTGCCGGGCAGTGACGAGTGGCAGGAATACGCCAGCGGCAGCCAGTTCACCGTCCCGGCGAACAGCAAGTTCCAGCTCAAGGTCGCCCAGGACACCGCCTACCTCTGCGAATATCGCTGAGCCCGGGCAGACAGGAAAACCGGCCGCAGGCCGGTTTTTTCTTGCCCGCCGTCCAGCGGCTGCGGCGGAGGAATCGAGCTGCGCTCATCCGCCGCTGGAGCGGCTTGCCCAGCCCATTCAGCCCTGCGGGAAGCGGTAGTGGCCGATGACCTGGTAGCGGAACAGCAGGTCCTCTTCCCGCACGCCGGCACCGATGTTGTGCAACACCAGCGGCCTGCCCTCCAGCCTGCGATCGGAAAGCACGCCGATATGCAGCAGGCCGTTGTCCAGGCGCCAGGCGACTATGTCTCCGGCCCGGTAGGCGGAAGCGTCGCGGCTAGGCGCCAGGGCCAGGCCCTGGCGGCTGAACCAGGTCATCAGGTTCGGTACGCGGCGGTGATCGATGTTGCGGTCGGTACCTTTCATTCCCCATTGCTGCGGGTAGGCCGCGAAGTGGCGACGCATGTCCTCGTGCACCGCCTTCTGTAGATCCAGCCCCTGTCCGCGCAGCGCACGGACCACCACGTCGGTGCAGACCCCGGTCTGCAGCGGCACGTCGCCGCCCGGATAGTCCAGTTGCCGGTAGGCCGGGTCGTAGCCCAGGGTAACGCCCACCTGGGCACGCGCCGCATCCACCAGTCGCTGCGGTTCGACCGCAGCGGCCGCCACCAGCGGCAGTCCGAGCATGGCGAGCAGCAACAGGCGGCGCAGCGCGCCGGATACGTCCTTGTCCATCCTTTTCCTCCTAAGCGCCCGCGGGCGCGTCCTGGTCCTTCGCGTATCCCAGCGGATACAGCAGTTCTTCCTTGTAGCCGGCCCAGACCCGGATGGCGTCCGGGAAGCTGTCGTCCAGCACCGGGTCGCCGCTGTCGACCAGCAACGGGCGGCCCCCGAGGGTCCCCAGCTTGCGCTTGGTGGCGACCACCCGCATGCGCTCCAGGCCGATGGCGCGCAACACCCGGGGACTGATCTGCTGGTTGCCGCGACCGATCACGTGGCCCTGGCCGCCGATGGCGGTGACCAGCAGGTACGCCGGATGACCGTCCACCAGTTCGAACAGCCGCGCCTCGTCGACGTCGCGGGCAATCACCGCGCCATTCTCCAGCACGTCGACGCCCAGCAGGGTGGTTTCCAGGCCGAGGTTGCGCGCCAGGCCATGCAAGGTCGAGCCCGGTCCGAGCACATAGCGCACGCCGTCTTCCCAGTTTTCCGCCAGCCAGTCGGCGAGGTCCACCAGCACCAGCTCCTCGGACTCCATCCCTGCCTGCTTCACGTGCTGCATGAAGTGGCCCTCCTCCGGCACTGTCATCTCGCCGTACCAACGCGCGGCGACGCGGCCGGCGCGCAGCGCCTCTTCGTCGAGGTCGCGCACTTCGCCGCTGGCCAGGCGCACCAGGCCGCCCTCGACCAGGCGCCTGGCCAATTCGCCGGCCGCGCGCGGACTGATGGCATAGACCCCGGAGTGGATCTTCACCCCGGCCGGAATGCCGAGCACCGGCTGTTGCTCGCGCACCACCCCGGCAACATCCCGTGCTGTGCCATCACCACCGGCGAACAGGATCAGGGCGACGCCGGCCTCCTGCAAACGCTCGACCGCCAACCGGGTATCCGCCGCGCTGCTGACCGCTCCCTGCCACTCGCCGAGCAGGCGATGGCGGAAGCCCATGCGCTCGAGCAACTCGCCGCCCATGGCCCCGGGAAAGGTCAGGAACTCGATCTTCTCGACCAGCGGCAACAGGCACTCCAGGGCTATCCGGGTGCGCTCCAGCGCACGTGGTTCGGCGCCTCTGGCCAGGGCCTCGGCAGCCACCCCGTCGCTGCCCTTCAAGGCGACCGGGCCACCCAGCCCGGCCAGGGGATTGACCACCAACCCCAGGCGAAACATGTCCATACTCATCCTCGGGCGAACTCCAGGACGCCCACACCGGTCGGACCACTATAACCAGAAAAACCCAGCGGTAGCCGGCAAGCTGGCACGCCGACTGCAAGATTGCTATGGTCCATGGCTTTCGCGTTGGAGCGGCACGACATCCGCCGTTTGTCACGGCGGTTTCATCTGCGCTCCCTAGACTGCCGATAAACCTGATGAGGAGACGGGCAATGAATTCGCAACACACCGATACCGCCAAGCGCCGCGTGATCCCCTTCAATACGCAGCAGCACACCGGTGGCGCCATCATCGACGCCCAGGGCCGGGAGATCCCGATCACCGAGGTGATGATCCAGCGCGCCTGCCGCGAACTGGACAGGTCCCTGGAGCAGGAACAGAAGCAGGCCTGAGCGCCCGCCAGCACGACTTCGAAGCCCGGCATCCGCCGGGCTTTTTTTCGCTTGCGCGAAGCCGCGCCCTAGCTCGGCGCCGGCAGGTCCTCGCCGACCAGGTCGAGGAAGGTCTCGACGATCCGCCGCGAACGCTGTTCGCGCAGGCACACCAGGGTCTCGGTCAGGCGTCGCTGGCAATCGACGATGGGTAGCGCATGGACCCGCGTGTCGGCGCCGAACTCCGCGGCCGACACCACCCCCACGCCGATCCCCGCCACCACCGCCTCGCGCGAGGCCTCGCGGCCCTCGACCTGGATCGCCGGACGGATCCGCAGGCCGGCGCGGCTCATCTCCTCCTCCAGGGTCTGGCGGGTCACCGAGCCCTGCTCGCGCAGCACCAGCGGCATGTCGTCGAGATCGGCGAGCCGGATCGACTCGCGCCCGGCCCACGGATGGCTGAGCGAAACGAAAGCGACGATCGGGTCGTTGCGCAGGGTCAGCGAAAGCAACCGCTCGTCGCTGACGTCCCGGCCCAACAGAGCCAGGTCGGCCTGGTAGCTGAACAGTCGCTGCAGAGACTCGTCGGTATTGCCGGTCTCCACCCGCACCGCGATGCCCGGATAGCGCTCGCAGAAACGCGCGATCTGCGGCAATACGTGCACCGGCGCATCCACCGCCAGGGTCAGGGTGCCGGTCTGCAGGGCGCTGGAGGCGGACAACAGCTCCTCCGCCTCGGCCTCGATCGCGAACAGCCGCTGGGTCACCGCGAGCAGGCGCTCGCCCAGTTCGCTCAGGCGCACCGAGCGCTTGTTACGGTGGAACAGCAGCACGCCGTAACGCTCCTCCAGCTTCCGCACCTGGTCGGAAACCGCCGGCTGGGTGAGAAACAGGCGCTCGGCGGCGCGCGTGAAGCTGCCGTACACGGCGACCGCATGGAAAGCCTTCAACTGTGCATGGGATACCGACATGGACCTTCACCATTCCAGGCAGGACAAGGGGTTCCGCGCCATGGGCGGCGCACACGGGAATGACCGTTCGGTCAACTTCCTCGACCCACGCCGCGCCAGGCTTACGGACAAACAAGTAAAACTTATATTTAAAATTTGATAAATCGATTTCATTTATTTATCCGGAATTGTTTCCATCGCTTCACCACAACGCGCCAGCGCCTCGGCAGCCAGCCCCTGCCAGGGCAGCCGCAACCCTTACCCAGGAGGTGAAGCCGACTCCAGATACCTCTGACCAGGCACCGCGACATGGCGGTGCGGAAGTGCTCATCAGAACAACAACAAGGCGTGTTCCCCTCACACCTGCCGGCACCGATAACAAGATCGAGGTCAGATCCATGAATCAACGTCCCGGGACGGCGCTGCCGTCCTCTCCCGTGTCCAGCTTCCAGCGCTGGCGCCTGCAGATATTCGCGATCACCTGGCTGGCCTACGCCGCCTTCTATTTCACCCGCAAGGCCTTTTCCGTCGCCAAGCTCGGCATCGCCGAAGATCCGGACTTCCAGTTGGACAAGATGGCGATGGCCGATCTCGACGCCATCTATCTCGCCGCCTATGCCGTCGGCCAGTTCACCTGGGGCGTGCTGGCCGACCGCTTCGGCCCGCGCATCGTGGTGTTCGGCGGCCTGCTGATCTCCGCACTGGCCGCGCTGGTCATGGGCACCTTCGCCACCCTGCCGATCTTCGCCACCTGCATGGTGGTCCAGGGACTGGCGCAGTCCACCGGCTGGTCGGGGCTGTGCAAGAACATCGGCAGTTTCTTCGCCACCCACGAACGCGGTCGGGTGCTCGGCCTGTGGAGCACCTGCTACGCCTTCGGCGGCCTGGTCGCCTCGCCGTTCGCCGGCTGGTGGGCGTACAGCGTGTTCGGTACCTGGCACGCGGCGTTCTACTCCAGCGCCGCGGTGGTCGGCGGCGTGGCCCTGCTGTTCCTGCTGTTGCAGCGCAACCGCCCGGAAGACGTCGGCCATCCTCCCGTCGAACCGCAGGCCGCGAGCGAAGCCGTGCGCTATGCCGGCTTCAGGCCGGAAGGCGGCAACGGCGGCAGCCTGCAGGTGCTCGCCAAGGTGGTGCGCAACCGCACGGTGCTCTGCCTCGGCCTGGCCTACTTCCTGCTCAAGCCGGCGCGCTACGCGATCCTCCTGTGGGGACCGGTGATCGTCTACGAACGCATGCCGGCGCTCGGCAAGGTCGGCGCGGCGATCGTTCCCACCGCCTTCGAGGTAGCCGGCCTGCTCGGCCCGATCCTGATCGGCTTCGCCTCGGACAAGCTGTTCGGCGCACGGCGCATGCCGGCCTGCGTGATCAGCCTGCTGGCGCTGACCGTCTGCCTGGCGCTGTTCGTCCCGGCGATGACCACCGGCAGCATTCCGATAGTGGTCGGCCTGCTGTTCATGATGGGACTGACCCTGTACGGCCCGGACTCGATGATCTGCGGCTCCGCCGCCATCGACTTCGGCACCAGCGAGGCCGCCGGCACCGCCTCCGGCTTCGTCAATGGCTGCGGTTCGGTGGGCGCGATCCTCGGCGGTCTGTTGCCCGGCTATTTCGACACCTACACGGTGTTCATCGGCTTCACCATCGCAGCCCTGATCGCCACCGCGGTGCTCCTCCCGCACTGGAACAGCCGGCCCGGCGGCGCACGGGAAAGCCTGCGGAATATCCCCAGCCTGGCGGACTTCCGTCCCATCCGCTCCTGACCGTCCGCGGCGGGAACCTCCGCCGCGTCCTTCTCCACGAACCGGGAACCCCCTCATGCATATCGAACGTTTCGAAGTCGTCAAGCGTCGGGCCGAGATGGCCCTGCACGGCAACACGGTCTACATCGGCGGCCAGGTCGCAGACGACCCCAGCGGTGACATCCAGGACCAGACCCGCCAGATCCTGGAGAACATCGACCGGCTGCTCCAGAGCGTCGGCAGCGACCGCGGCCAGGTGCTCTCGGTACGCATACTGCTAGCCCACCGGGAGGACTACGCCGGTCTCAACCAGGTCTGGGACCAGTGGTTTCCCGAAGGCCGGGCGCCGACCCGCGCCTGTAGCCTGGCCGAGTTGATCGACCCGCGTTGGCGGGTGGAAATGATCGTCGTCGCCGCCCGCCCGCAGTGAGAGCACAGCCATGACCTTCCGACCCTTCTGGCTGGACCAGGCCCTACGCTCCGAACATGCGGCACCCTGCCCGCCGCTGGCCGGGGATACCCGCGCCGACGTGTGCATCGTCGGCGGCGGCTACACCGGCCTGTGGACCGCCATCATGCTCAAGGAGCACGATCCCGGGCTCGACGTGGTGCTGGTCGAGGCCGATCTCTGCGGCGCCGGCGCCAGCGGCCGCAACGGCGGCTGCGCGCTGTCCTGGTCGGCCAAGTTCTTCACCCTGGAACGGCTGTTCGGACTAACCGAGGCGATCCGCCTGGTCAAGGCCTCCGAGGACAGCATCCGGGCCATCGGCGCCTTCTGCCAGCGCTACGACGTCGAGGCCGACTACCGGCTGGACGGCACCCTCTATACCGCCACCAACCCGGCCCAGGTCGGCAGCACCGACAGCGTGATCGCCGCTCTGGAGCGCCACGGCATCAACTCCTTCGCCAAGCGCCCGCTGGCCGACGTGCAGCGCCTGGCCGGCTCGCGCAGGCACCTGGAGGGCTGGTTCTCGCCGGCTGCCGCGACGGTGCAACCAGGCAAGCTGGTTCGCGGCCTGCGCCGGGTCGCCCTGCAACTGGGGGTACGCCTGTACGAAGGCACGCCGATGCGAGGACTGGAGCACGGCCGCCCGGCGGAAGTGGTCACCCCCCACGGGCGGGTCGTCGCCGGCCGCGTGGTGCTGGCGCTGAACGCCTGGATGGCGAGGGCCTTCCCGCAGTTCGAACGCAGCGTGGCGATCGTCTCCAGCGACATGCTCATCACCGAGCCACGACCGGACCTGTTGCAGGAGATCGGCCTGACCAGCGGGGTCAGCGTGCTCGACTCACGGATCTTCGTGCATTACTACCACAACACCCCGGACGGCCGGCTGATGCTCGGCAAGGGCGGCAACACCTTCGCCTACGGCGGACGCATGCTACCGGTGTTCGACCGTCCCTCGCCGTATCTCGGACAACTGCGTGGCAGCTTGCGGGAGTTCTTCCCCGAGTTCGCCGAGGTCGCCATCGAGGCCAGCTGGAACGGTCCGTCGGATCGCTCGGTGACCGGCCTGCCGTTCTTCGGCCGGCTCGACGGCCGCGACAATGTGTTCTACGGCTTCGGCTACTCCGGCAGCGGCGTCGGTCCATGCCACATGGGCGGGCAGATCCTTTCTTCGCTGGCGCTCGGCCTGGACAATCCCTGGACCCGTTCGCCGCTGACCCAGGGGCCGCTCGGCCGCTTCCCGCCGGAGCCGATCCGCTATGTCGGTTCGCTGATGGTGCGCAACGCGATCCGTCGCAAGGAGCACGCCGAAGACGCCGGCCGGCGCCCGCGTCATCTCGACGTACGCCTGGCCAGGTTCGCCGCCGCCGCGGGCAAGGCCGACAAGGGTTGAGCCGCTTTCCGGGCGTCTCTTCAGCCCATTCGGGGGCGCCCTTCTTTTTCCTTCGGTTTCGATTTCGCTCAAGCAAAGGTCGTAAAAAGCGCATTTAATTCACCCGTCAGCCTGTGCGAGGCTGTTCCAACCCCTGGCCCAGTTTTCCTTCATGCACCTACCGACGACGCGCACCCTGCCCTACCAGCCTTCCGCCAACCCGGCCGGAACGCCCGCGCGTCTACCCCGCAAGCACAGCCGCTGGCTGGAACTGGAGCCGCTCGCCCTCCCTCTCGAACTGGCCTTCTGGGCGCTCTGGCATTGCCGCCACGCGCGTCCGCCGGACGCTCGTCACGCCTGATATGCCTCCGGCCCCGCGCAACGGCGGGGCCGGCCTGCCGCTTGCATGCCGTTCCGCGACGCTGCCGTCGCCGGAGCGCCGCTGCGAGCGTCGCGACGCTACCGGACAAGACCGACAAGAGAGCCCCATGAACTTCGCCTGCGAACAAGAAGCCCAGGATTTCCTGGCCGCCAACCCCGACATCGAACTCTTCGAACTGTTCATTCTCGACGCCAACGGCGTGCCGCGCGGCAAGCTGCTGCACCGCGACGAGCTGCTGGCCGTCTACCGCAGCGGCCGGCCGCTGCCGAGCACCATCCTCGGGCTGACGATGAACGGCGAGGACGTCGAGGACTCCGGCCTGGTCTGGGACGTCGGCGACATCGACTGCCGCGCCTACCCCCTGTCCGGCAGCCTGGTGCGCCTGCCCTGGCGACAGATCCCGACGGCGGCGGTGCAGGTCAGCATGCACCCGAGCGAGGGCCTGCCCGCCAGCGTCGCCGATCCGCGGCACCTCCTGGTGCGAACCATCGACGCGCTGAAGAGCGAGGGCTATCACCCGGTGATGGCCGCCGAGCTGGAGTTCTACCTGCTCGACCGTGAGCGCGACGCCAACGGCCGCCCGCAACCGGCCCGCGACGCCGATGGCGGCCGCCCACGGGCGACCCAGGTCTACGGCCTGCGCGAACTGGAGCAGATCGAGCCGTTCCTCGCCGACCTCTATGCCGCCTGCAAGGCGCAGGGCCTGCCGGCACGCACGGCGATCTCGGAATATGCCCCGGGCCAGGTGGAAATCACCCTCGACCACGGCGACGCCCTCGCCGCCATGGACCAGGCGATCCGCTACAAGCGCCTGGTCAAGGGCATCGCGCACAAGCACGGGATGCTCGCCTGCTTCATGGCCAAGCCGTTCGACCACCTGGCCGGCACTGGCATGCACCTGCACGTCAGCCTGGCCGACGAACAAGGCCACAACCTGTTCGCCAGCGACGACCCCGCCGGCACGCCGTTGCTGCGCCAGGCGGTCGGCGGCATGCTCGCCAGCCTGCTCGACTCGCTCCTGCTGTTCTGTCCCAACGCCAACTCCTACCGGCGCTTCCAGGCCAACAGCTACGCGCCGCTGGCGCAGACCTGGGGCGTCGACAACCGCACCGTGAGCCTGCGCGTGCCGGGCGGCCCGGCCTCCAGTCGGCATATCGAGCACCGCATCTGCGGCGCCGACGCCAACCCCTACCTGGCCGCCACGGCGCTCCTCGCCGGGGTCCACCGCGGCATCCGCGAAGGCATCGATCCGGGTGCGCCGGTGGAGGGCAACGGCTACGCCCAGGCCGGCAAGCGCCTGCCCACCGACTGGCTGACCGCCCTCGATACCCTGCAAGGCTCCGAGTGGGCGCGGGAAGCCTTCGGCGAGCCGTTCCTCGGCGTCTACCTGGCGGTGAAGCGCGCGGAATACCGGCAATTCATGGGCGAGGTCGGCGAGCAGGACTGGCGCTGGTACCTGACCCAGGCCTGAGATCCCGGACCCGCCCGCATACGGCGGCGCGCCGGCAGGACGCGCCGCACTGGAACAAGGAATACCCGATGAACGCAGCAATCCATCCCCGTCCGGCCGCGGAACGCGCGCCGTCCTACTACGCCGCCACGCTCAACGAGGAAACCGACTATCCGACCCTGCTGGGCGCGGTGACGGTCGACATCGCCATCATCGGCGGCGGCTTCACCGGCGTCGCCACGGCGGTCGAACTGGCCGAGCGTGGCTACAAGGTAGCCCTGGTCGAGACCCATCGCATCGGCTGGGGCGCCAGCGGGCGCAACGGCGGCCAGGTCACCGGCAGCCTGTCCGGCGACGCGGCGATGCACAAGCAGATGCGCCAATGGCTGGGCGCCGAGGTCGAGGACTTCATCTGGCACCTGCGCTGGCGCGGCCACGAGATCATCCGCCAGCGGGTGGAGAAGTACGGCATCGCCTGCGACCTTCGCCATGGCCACCTGCACGCGGCGATGAAGGCCAGCCACATGGGCGAGCTGCAGGCCTCCTACGAGGAGGCGGTGCGCCGCGGCATGGGCGACCAGGTGGTCCTGCTGGACAAGGCCGGCGTCCAGGCCCACCTGGAGACCGAGCTGTACTGCGGCGCGCTGAAGAACACCCGCAACATGCACCTGCACCCGCTCAACCTGTGCATCGGCGAGGCCAGGGCGGCGGCCGGCCTCGGCGCGCTGATCTTCGAACATTCCGAGGTGCTGGATATCGTCCACGGCCCGCGGCCGGCGGTGATTACCCGCGAGGGAAGGATCGAGGCGCAGCAGATCCTGCTTGCCGGCGATGTCTACCACAAGCTCGAACGCAGGCAGCTCAAGGGGATGATCTTCCCGGCCATGGGCGGAATCGTTACCACCCGGCCGCTGGGCGAGCTGGCACGGGAGATCAACCCGCAGGGGCTGGCGGTCTACGATTGCCGCTTCGTCCTCGATTACTACCGCCCCACCGCCGACGGCCGCCTGCTGTTCGGTGGCGGCGCCAACTACTCGGGCCGCGACTCGCGGGACATCGCCGCCGAGCTGCGGCCATGCATCGAGCGCACCTTCCCGCGCCTGAAGGGCGTGGAGATCGAGTTCCAGTGGAGTTGCGCCATGGGCATCGTGATGAACCGGATCCCCCAGCTCGGCAAGCTCTCCGACAACGTCTGGTACTGCCAGGGCTACTCGGGGCATGGCGTGGCCACCAGCCACATCATGGGCGAGATCATGGCCAAGGCGATGAGCGGGAGCCTGGAGCAGTTCGACACCTTCGCCCGTTGCAAGCACCTCAGGGTGCCGCTGGGCGACCTCTTCGGCAATCCGATGCTGGCCGCCGGGATGTGGTACTACCAGCTCATGGAGAAGCTGCGCTGAAGCGCGAGGGATGGCGGGGTCCGCGGAAGGCCTAGTCGGCCTTCTTGCGGATCCAGTAGAGATAGGTGCCCGCCTCTTCCTGCTGCTCGACCAGCTCGTGGCCGAGGAACACGCAGAACTTGGGGATGTCGCGGCGGGTCGAGGGATCGGTGGCAATCACCTTGAGCAGGCCGCCGGGCGCCAGGTCGCGGACCTTGTTGTGCAGCATCATCACCGGCTCGGGACAGTTCAGGCCGGTGGCGTCGAGAATGGCGTCGACAGAATGGGTCATCGGGAAACTCCGCAACAGAATCCGCGCATTGTCGCGCATGCGGCGCGGCCGGTCACCTGTCCCCGGCCGGAATGCCGCCGCCCCTCAGCGTTCGAGGCGGCGTAGATGGCAGGTCACTTCCTCGCGGTCGTGATACAGCTGCTTGCAGCCGATCGCTACCTTCAGGCCGCGCGCGTCAAAGCTCTCGCGCAGGCGCTGGAGGATCTTGCGCACCTCGGCATAGCGCTGCTTCATCGGCAGCTTGAGGTTGACCACCGCCTCGCGGCAAAGCCCTTCGCCGATCCAGGTCTCGATCAACGCACCGGTGCGTGCCGGCTTCTCGACGATGTCGCAGACCATCCAGTCGACCCGCTGGCGCGGGCGGTACTGGTAGCCGTCGACCTTCTGGTGGTCGACCAGCCCGGAATACATCAGGTTCTCCGCCATCGGCCCGTTGTCCACGGCGGTCACCCGCATCTCCCGGTTAACCAGTTGCCAGGTCCAGCCGCCCGGCGCCGCACCGAGGTCTACGGCGAGCATGTCCGGCGCCAGGCGCTTGTCCCATTCGCTGCGCGGGATGAACTGGTGCCAGGCTTCCTCCAGCTTCAGCGTCGAACGGCTCGGCGCCTCGCGGGGAAACTTCAGGCGCGGGATGCCCATCGGCCAGAGCGCGCTGTTGCGCGGCTCGGCGAGGCCGACGAAGACTTCCCGGCCGGAGCGGAAGGTCAGCAGCAGGCGCGGCAGCGCCGGGTCCTCCTGCAACCGCCCGGCCTTCACCAGCGCCGCGCGCAGCGGTTTCTCGAACTTGCGGCAGAAGGTCGACACCTCCTTGCCGGCATTGGTGTCCAGCACCTCCAGCCAGAGGCTGCCGCAAACCGGATAACTCGCCAGTTCCGCCAGCAGTACCTCGATGCGCTGGCTTTCCGGCAATTCGATGAAGCCGGGCCCGCGCGCCCACTGGCGCGGGAAGATCAAGTCGGCGAAACGCAGGCGGCGCATCAGGCGCTCGGCGCCGTCGGCGTCCTGGCAGACGAACTCGACGTGGGCGCTGGCCGGCTTGCTCTTGGCATAGCCGGGAATCTCGAGAGTGGCTGCATGCTCGGCGATTTCGGCGCAGACTTCACCTTCGAAGCCTGGCCGGCAGTGCATCAACAGGGTATTCATGGGGTTGTCTCCTTGGCCGCGCACTATAGTGCCGGGCATGCCTCAAGGGAACTGCAGCGACCGTTCGTCGGTCCAGTGTATATGGCAGGAGCCCTCGAGCCGGTCTAGCTTGAAGGTTTCGAACAACGCTATCCCAAAGTCTGACTCTCGCCAGCGGCCGGTACCGATGGGATCGGGCCACCGCGCATTACCGAGGTAACGGCACCCTGGCGTCCGCGGACGCCGCGGGTCCCGGGCGAAGCCAGGCACTATCGGCTCGACGACGGGCCTGGCGTCAGGACGAGGCCAGGCCCGCCGCCCCCGGGCCCGCCGTGAGGAAATCAGAAATGCCTGCTTTGGACAGCCTGAAAACCCTTCGCAGTCTCGCTGTGGACGGCAAGACCTACCACTACTACAGCCTCCCGGAAGCCGCCCGGACCCTGGGCGATCTCGGCAAGCTGCCGATGTCGCTGAAGGTCCTGCTGGAAAACCTCCTGCGCTGGGAGGACGGCAGCACCGTCACCGGCGACGACCTCAAGGCCCTCGCCGGCTGGCTCAGGGAGCGCCGTTCCGACCGCGAGATCCAGTACCGCCCGGCGCGGGTCCTGATGCAGGACTTCACCGGGGTGCCCGCGGTGGTCGACCTGGCCGCCATGCGCGCGGCCATGGCCAAGGCCGGCGGCGACCCGCAGAAGATCAACCCGCTGTCGCCGGTGGACCTGGTCATCGACCACTCGGTGATGGTCGACAAGTTCGCCAGCGAATCGGCCTTCGAACAGAACGTCGAGATCGAGATGCAGCGCAACGGCGAACGCTACGCCTTCCTGCGCTGGGGCCAGAACGCCTTCGACAACTTCAGCGTGGTACCGCCGGGCACCGGCATCTGCCACCAGGTCAACCTGGAGTACCTGGGCCGCACGGTCTGGACCAAGGACGAGGATGGCAGGACCTACGCCTTCCCCGACACCCTGGTCGGCACCGACTCCCACACCACCATGATCAACGGCCTCGGCGTGCTCGGCTGGGGCGTCGGCGGCATCGAGGCGGAAGCCGCCATGCTCGGCCAGCCGGTATCGATGCTGATCCCCGAGGTCATCGGCTTCAAGCTCACCGGCAAGCTGCGCGAGGGCATCACCGCCACCGACCTGGTGCTGACCGTCACGCAGATGCTGCGCAAGAAGGGCGTGGTGGGGAAATTCGTCGAGTTCTACGGCGACGGCCTGGCCGACCTGCCCCTGGCGGACCGCGCCACCATCGCCAACATGGCCCCGGAATACGGCGCCACCTGCGGCTTCTTCCCGGTGGACGAGATCACCCTCGGCTACCTGCGCCTGTCCGGACGTCCGGAAAGCACGGTCAAGCTGGTCGAGGCCTACAGCAAGGAACAGGGCCTGTGGCGCGAGAAGGGCCACGAGCCGGTGTTCACCGACACCCTGCACCTGGACATGGGCGAAGTCGAGGCCAGCCTGGCCGGACCGAAGCGCCCGCAGGACCGCGTGGCCCTGCAGAACGTCGCCAGCGCCTTCAACGAGTTCCTCGGCCTGCAACTGCATCCCTCCAGCACCGAAGAAGGCCGCCTGCTCAGCGAGGGCGGCGGCGGCACCGCGGTCGGCGCCAACGCCGCCTTCGGCGAGATCGACTACCAGCACGACGGCCAGACCCACCGCCTGAAGAACGGCGCGGTGGTGATCGCCGCCATCACCTCCTGCACCAACACCTCCAACCCCAGCGTGATGATGGCCGCCGGCCTGCTGGCGAAGAAGGCGGTGGAAAAAGGCCTGCAACGCAAGCCCTGGGTGAAGAGTTCGCTGGCGCCGGGCTCCAAGGTGGTCACCGACTACTTCAAGGCCGCCGGCCTGACCCGCTACCTCGACGAACTCGGCTTCGACCTGGTCGGCTACGGCTGCACCACCTGCATCGGCAACTCCGGCCCGCTGCTGGAGCCGATCGAGAAAGCCATCCAGCAGGCCGACCTGACCGTCGCCTCGGTACTCTCCGGCAACCGCAACTTCGAAGGCCGCGTGCACCCGTTGGTGAAGACCAACTGGCTGGCCTCGCCGCCGCTGGTGGTGGCCTACGCCCTGGCCGGCAGCGTGCGGATCAACCTCAGCGAGGAACCGCTGGGCACCGGCAAGGACGGCCAGCCGGTCTACCTGAAGGACATCTGGCCGAGCCAGAAGGAAATCGCCGAGGCGATCCAGAAGGTCGACACCGAGATGTTCCACAAGGAGTACGCCGAGGTCTTCGCCGGCGACGAGAAATGGCAGGCGATCCAGGTGCCGCAGTCGGACACCTACGAGTGGCAGGCCGACTCCACCTACATCCAGCATCCACCCTTCTTCGAACACATCGCCGAGGCGCCGCCGGCCATCGCCGACGTCGAGCAGGCGCGGGTGCTGGCGGTGCTGGGCGACTCGGTGACCACCGACCACATCTCCCCTGCCGGCAACATCAAGGCCGACAGCCCGGCCGGCCGCTACCTGCGCGAGCACGGCGTGGAACCGAAGGACTTCAACTCCTACGGCTCCCGTCGCGGCAACCATGAGGTGATGATGCGCGGCACCTTCGCCAACATCCGCATCAAGAACGAGATGCTCGGCGGCGAGGAAGGCGGCAATACCCTGTACGTGCCCAGCGGCGAGAAACTGGCGATCTACGACGCGGCCATGCGTTACCAGGAGGACGGCACCCCGCTGGTGATCGTCGCCGGCAAGGAATACGGCACCGGCTCGTCGCGCGACTGGGCGGCCAAGGGTACCAACCTGCTGGGCGTGAAGGCGGTGATCGCGGAGAGCTTCGAGCGCATCCACCGCTCCAACCTGGTCGGCATGGGCGTGCTGCCGTTGCAGTTCGAGAACGGCCAGGACCGCAAGAGCCTGAAGCTGACCGGCAAGGAGGTGCTGAACATCCGCGGCCTCGGCGGCGAACTCAAACCACACATGCCGCTCAGCGTGGAAGTGACCCGCGAGGACGGCAGCCAGGACAGCTTCAAGGTCCTCTGCCGCATCGACACCCTCAACGAGGTCGAGTATTTCAAGGCCGGCGGCATCCTCCACTACGTGCTGCGCAGCATGCTCTGAGGCAGCGGCGGTACGCGCGGAGGGGTGGCTTCGGCCACCCCTTTTTCATTCCGGCGCCCGGGGCCGCGAGCGCTTCGCAGGGCGAACGACGCCCCGGCGTCATCCGCCGATACCCCGCAGGACCGGCGGATGGCCGCCTCGCGCTTATCCGCCAGGCCCCTCCCCAGCCCATGCGCGCCGCCGGGAACGACACGAAACCGTAACGCATTGACCTCCATCAGCGAATCCGCCATCTATCCGACCACGTGGTCGGTTCTCATGCTTTGGGTCAATAGCTATCTGTTTTTCCTCGTGAAAGCATTCACAAATCCCTCATGTGAAAGGCGTTTTCGCCGATGCAGAGGTAAATGCTTCACTTGTTTTGGAAGGCCCATGCGCAACAATCAGCCCATCACCCAGCACGAGCGCGTCTATCCGGCGGAACAACGCCTGATCACCACCACCAATCTCAAAGGCATCATCACCTACTGCAACGAAGCCTTCATCGACATCAGCGGCTTCAGCCGCGAGGAGCTGATGTCCGCGCCGCACAACCTGATCCGTCACCCCGACGTCCCGCCGGCGGTGTTCGCCCACATGTGGACCACCCTCAAAGCCGGCCGCCCGTGGATGGGGATCGTCAAGAACCGCTGCAAGAACGGCGACCACTACTGGGTCAGCGCCTATGTCACGCCGATCTACGACCAGGGCGCGGTGGTCGGCTACGAGTCGGTGCGGGTCAAGCCGACCGCCGAACAGATCCAGCGCGCCGAGGCCCTCTACCGTCGCCTCGGCGCCGGCAAGCCGGCGATCCCCCGGCGCGACCGCTGGCTGCCGGTACTGCTCGACTGGCTGCCGTTCATCCTGATCAGCCAGATCGGCTTCCTCATCGGTATCTGGCTGAACTCCTGGTGGGGCTTCATCCTCGCCGGCCTGCTCGCCGTTCCGCTCGGCCTGGCCGGACTGCGCTGGCAGAAGCGCGGGCTGAAGCGCCTGATGCGGCTCGCCGAACAGACCACCTCCGACCCGCTGATCGCGCAGATGTACACCGACAGCCGCGGCGACCAGGCGCGCCTGGAAATGGCCATCCTCAGCCAGGACGCGCGCCTGAAGACCTGCCTGACGCGCCTGCAGGACACCGCCGAATACCTCACCGAACAGGCGCGCCAGGCCGACACCCTGGCCCACCACAGCTCCGCCGGTCTGGAACAGCAGCGCGCAGAGACCGAACAGGTGGCCACCGCGGTCAACGAGATGGCCGCCACCACCCAGGAAGTGGCGAACAATGTCCAGTTGACCGCCGACGCGACACAGAAGGCCAACGAACTGACCTCGCGCGGCCGCGACATCGCCGCGGAGACGCGCAACGCCATCCAGCGCCTGTCGGAGTCGGTGGGCGAGACCGGGGCCGCGGTGAGTCGCCTGGCCCAGGACAGCAACGAGATCGGCGGCGTGGTCGATGTGATCAAGGGCATCGCCGACCAGACCAACCTGCTCGCCCTCAACGCCGCCATCGAGGCGGCGCGGGCCGGCGACCAGGGACGCGGCTTCGCCGTGGTGGCCGACGAAGTGCGCTCGCTGGCGCAACGCACCGCGGCCTCCACCGAGCAGATCCACCACCTGATCGCCAAGTTGCAGAACACCGCCAACGATGCGGTACATACCATGGAGAGCGGCCTGCAGCAGGCCGAAGCCGGGGTCCAGCGGGTGCTGGAAGCCGACAGCGCGCTGGTCGGCATCAGCGAGGCGGTCAGCAACATCACCGAGATGACCACCCAGATCGCCGCCGCCGCGGAGGAACAGAGCGCGGTGGCCGAGGAAATCAACCGCAACATCAGCACCATCGCCGCCCTGGCCGAGCAGACCTCCGACGAGGCGCTGCGCACGGCGAAACTGAGCGAGGAACTGACCACCACCGCGCAGAGCCAGTATTCCCTGGTCGAGCGCTTCAACCGCTGAGATCAGGCCGCGGGGAGGAAGCTCCCCGCGCCTGCCGTCACTTGAAGTCCCATTGCATCTGCGCCGGGATGCTCACCGCGCTTGACGACTGCACGCAGACGTCGAGGTAGTCGGTGAAGCGCGGCGGCGCGGAGATCCCCTCCTCAAGCAGACGGCTGTTGTCGAACAGGTAGTTGAGGTCGGCAAAGCCGCTGTACAAGCGCAACGCGCGCAGGACCAGACGCGGATTGGCCGGGCCGATGCGCGACTCGAAGCTCTTCGCCAGTTCCTTGAGGTCGTCCACCTCCACCTTGCGGTAGCGCTCGCCTACCGGCGCCGCCCCGTTGGCGCGGGCGAAGGCCTCGTCGATCTCGCCGAAGGTGCAGGCCGCGCGATGGCCGGCGGAGATATGATAGAGGCTGTGCCCCAGGCACGGCTTCAGCGCCAGGCCGATCAGCGCCTCGGCGCAGTAGTCGACCGGAATCACGTCGATCTGCTCGTCCAGGCCGCAGGTGAAGCTTTCCAGGGCGAAGCCCATGCGGAAAACCCAGAAGATGCTGCCGGAGGCCTGGCAGCCAAGGGTACGGTGGCCCACCACGATGGATGGCCGCGCCACCACCAGGGGCAGGTCCGGCAGTTCCTGGCGCATGCGCCGCTCGATTTCCGCCTTGGACGCGGTGTAGTCCACCAGTTGCTGCTCCGCCGCCGGGAATTCCCAGGACTCGCTGATCGGCGACTCTCGCTGCGGTCCGCAGCACATCGCGGTACCGACGTGGAGGAAACGCTTCAGTCGCTTCGAACGGCTCAGCACGTCGGCGAAGGCGAAAGTGCCGTCGACGTTGACCGGCCAGATGGTCGGGTTCTTCGAGAACGACGCCACGGCGGCGCAATTGATCACCCGCTCCACCTGCATCAGACGCGGCGTCTCGCGGGCCAGCCAGGAGGTGTCGAGGAAATCGCCGCAGAGGATCTGCTCCGCCCGCAGTGCCAGGCAGTCGGTTTCGTCGACGCCATGCATCAGCAGGTTGCCGCGCAGGCGCTCGAGCCCCTCCTGGCGGGATTCGGCGCGGACCAGGAAGGACAGGTTGGCGCCGTGCCCGGCGGCGATCAGCTGGGCGGCGACCGAACCGCCGAGAAAGCCGGTGGCCCCCGTCAGCAGGATGCGTTCGCGGGTATCGATAGCGGTGATCTGCTCACCGTCGGCATGCATGTTCATGTCTTCCCCCCTCAGAGAAGTCAGTCGCCCACGCCTCGATGCGAGGGTGGTTGCGCCGCAGCTTATGAGGGGATGCCTTAAGGAACCGTTAATGGCCCTGGAGCCCGCGAAGGAAGCCGGCCACCTCCCGCGCCGTTGCCGCCAGGTGCTGCTCGTGGGTCAGGCCGGAGGCCTTCAGCGGCTTGAGGTCGTGGTCCGCCGCGGCCAGCCAGTGCAGGCGGATCGTCGGCGCCAGCGCATATCCCGCCACCGCCTCGCGGTTGCCCAGGGCGTCGCGCTCGCCCTGGACGATCAGGGTCGGCGTGCGCAGCCCGGCGAGGTGGGCGACCCGCGGCTTCTCCGGCTTGCCGGCGGCGTAGAACGGGTAGCCGAGGCAGACCAGGGCATCCGCGCCCAGCTCGTCGGCCAGTAGGCTGGCCATGCGCCCGCCCATCGACTTGCCGCCCAGGGCCAAGGGCCCGTCCAGGGTCTCGCGGACCTGCGCATGGACTCGCCGCCAGCAGTCGAGCAACTGCGCTTGCGGATTCGGCGGACGCTTGCGGCCGTCCTCGCGACGCTGGGCCATGTAGGGAAACTCGAAGCGCGCGACGGCGATGCCCTGGGCGGCGAGCAGTTCGGCGATGCGCTCCATGAACGGGCTGTCCATCGGCGCCCCGGCGCCATGGGCGAGAATCAGGGTGGCCGACAGCGAGCCGGCCGGGCGGTTCCATTTCAGCGACAACTTGCCACACCTCGTATGCAGTGGGGGTCGGGAAGCCAATTGATCCCGATCAATATTTCATAACGCCCCATTATCCATGCTTCCTCTCGCTAATTACGCCAATTAGACCAGCCCCAATGGGGGGACGCCCGGCATCCCAACTGCCGGAAAAAGCCATAGCGTATAACCGTGGATGGAAGCCCATAGCATGAGCACCACTAACCCAGAGTCCGCCTATAACTACAAGGTGGTCCGCCAATTCGCCATCATGACCGTGGTCTGGGGCATCGTCGGCATGACCGTCGGTGTCCTGATCGCCGCCCAGCTGGTATGGCCCGACCTGAACTTCGGCTTGCCGTGGACGAGCTTCGGCCGCCTGCGCCCGCTGCACACCAACGCGGTGATCTTCGCCTTCGGCGGTTGCGCGCTGTTCGCCACCAGCTACTACGCGGTGCAGCGCACCTGCCAGGTGCGACTGTTCTCCGACACCCTCGCCTCCTTCACCTTCTGGGGCTGGCAACTGGTGATCCTGCTGGCCGCCATCAGCCTGCCGCTGGGCTACACCTCGTCCAAGGAGTACGCCGAGCTGGAATGGCCGATCGACATCCTGATCACGGTGGTCTGGGTCGCCTACGCGGTGGTGTTCTTCGGCACCCTGGTCAAGCGCAAGGTCAAGCACATCTATGTGGGCAACTGGTTCTTCGGCGGGTTCATCCTCACCGTCGCCATGCTCCACGTGGTGAACAACCTCGAGCTGCCGGTAACCTTCACCAAGTCCTACTCGCTGTACGCCGGCGCCACCGACGCCATGGTCCAGTGGTGGTACGGGCACAACGCCGTGGGCTTCTTCCTCACCGCCGGCTTCCTCGGCATGATGTACTACTTCGTGCCCAAGCAGGCGGAGCGTCCGGTCTACTCCTATCGCCTGTCCATCGTCCACTTCTGGGCGCTGATCGCGGTGTACATCTGGGCCGGCCCGCACCACCTGCACTACACCGCGCTGCCGGACTGGGCGCAGTCGCTGGGCATGGTGATGTCGCTGATCCTCCTGGCGCCGAGCTGGGGCGGCATGATCAACGGCATGATGACCCTCTCGGGCGCCTGGCATAAGCTGCGCAGCGACCCGATCCTGCGCTTCCTGGTGGTGTCCCTGGCGTTCTACGGCATGTCCACCTTCGAAGGCCCGATGATGGCGATCAAGACCGTCAACGCCCTCTCCCACTACACCGACTGGACCATCGGCCACGTACACGCCGGCGCCCTCGGCTGGGTCGCGATGGTTTCCATCGGCTCGCTCTACCACCTGATCCCGAAGGTCTTCGGCCGCGAGAAGATGTACAGCCTGGGCCTGATCAACGCGCACTTCTGGCTGGCCACCATCGGTACCGTGCTTTACATCGCCTCGATGTGGGTCAACGGCATCACCCAGGGCCTGATGTGGCGCGCGGTCAACGAGGACGGCACCCTGACCTACTCCTTCGTCGAAGCGCTGGCCGCCGGCCACCCCGGCTTCATCGTGCGCATGCTCGGCGGTTTCATCTTCCTGCTCGGCATGTTCCTGATGGCCTACAACACCTGGCGCACCGTCAGTGCCGCCAAGCCGGCCGAATACGAAGCCGCCGCACAGATCGCCTGAGGAGCCGAGCATGAAACACGAAATACTCGAGAAGAACGTCGGCCTGCTGGCGCTATGCATGGCCGTGGCCGTGAGCATCGGCGGCCTGACCCAGATCGTGCCGCTGTTCTTCCAGGACGTGACCAACACCCCGGTCGAAGGCATGAAGCCCTATACCGCGCTGCAACTGGAAGGCCGCGACATCTATATCCGCGAAGGCTGCGTCGGCTGCCACTCGCAGATGATCCGTCCGTTCCGCGCCGAAACCGAACGCTACGGCCACTACTCGGTGGCCGGCGAGAGCGTCTGGGACCACCCCTTCCTGTGGGGTTCCAAGCGTACCGGCCCGGACCTGGCCCGCGTCGGTAGCCGCTACTCCGACGACTGGCACCGCGCACACCTGTTCAACCCGCGCAACGTGGTGCCCGAGTCGAAGATGCCGGCCTACCCGTGGCTGGTGGAGAACAAGCTCGACGGCAAGGACATCGAGAAGAAGCTCGAAGTGATGCGCACCCTCGGCGTGCCCTATACCGACGAAGACATCAAGGGCGCCAAGGACTCGCTGAAAGGCAAGACCGAGATGGACGCCGTGGTCGCCTACCTGCAGGTGCTCGGCACCTCGATCAAGAACAAACGGTGACGGCAATGGATATCGGGACGCTGCGAGGACTCGGCACGCTGCTGATCATGGTCGCCTTCATCGGTCTGGTGATCTGGGCCTACAGCGGCAAACGCAAGAAGAGCTTCGACGAAGCGACGATGCTGCCCTTCGCAGACGATCCCGAAGCCAAAAAGCACGTCGAGCAAGCTTCTAGGAGTAACAAAGAATGACCACCTTCTGGAGTCTGTACATCACAGCTCTTACCGTCGGTACCTTGATCGCCCTGCTCTGGCTGGTCTTCGCCACCCGCAAGGGCGAGGCCAAGGGTACTACCGAAAAGACCATGGGCCACTCCTACGACGGCATCGAGGAGTACGACAACCCGCTGCCGAAGTGGTGGTTCATGCTGTACATCGGCACCATCGTCTTCTCCGTCGGCTACCTGGTCCTGTACCCGGGCCTGGGTAACTGGAAAGGCGTGCTGCCGGGCTACGAGGGCGGCTGGACCCAGGACAAGCAGTGGGAACGCGAGATGAACATCGCCCAGGAGAAGTACGGGCCGATCTTCGCCAAGTACGCCGCCATGCCCATCGAGGAAGTGGCCAAGGACGAGCACGCCATGAAGATGGGCAGCCGCATGTTCGCCACCTACTGCTCGATCTGCCACGGTTCCGACGCCAAGGGCGCCCTCGGCTTCCCCAACCTGGCCGACAACGAGTGGCGCTGGGGCGGTGACCCGCAGAGCATCGAGACCACCATCCTCGGCGGTCGCCACGCGATCATGGCGGCCTGGGGCGACATCCTCGGCGAAGACGGGGTGAAGAACGTCGCCGCCTACGTCCGCACCGAACTCGCCGGGCTGAAGCTGCCGGAAGGCACCAAGGCCGACGTCGAGGCCGGCAAGCAGATCTTCTCGGTCAACTGCGTCGCCTGCCACGGCCCGGAAGGCAAGGGTACCGCCCTGGTCGGCGCGCCGAACCTGACCAACCCCGGCGCGTTCATCTACGGCTCCAGCTACGCCCAGCTCCAACAAACCATCCGCCATGGCCGCCAGGGCCAGATGCCGGCCCAGGAGCCCTACCTGGGCAAGGAAAAGGTGCACATCCTGGCCGCCTACATCTACAACCTGTCGCACAACCAGGGCAGCAACTGACCCCTCCCCCCACCCGCGCCCTCCCGGGCGCGGGTCCTTCCCCCGGTCTCAGACCTTAGTCCCAGGCGGCGCGACGAAGTGTCGCACCAGCGGACGCCTTTCCTACCCTTCCTTTTCAATCGCGTCTAAGCTGCTCTGCATTCGTCCCTCTCCGGCAGAGCGACGGGACACCTAACTTCACCGGCCGAACCCACTCGTCCGGATAGCGCCAGAAAGCCATACGGCCGCCTTGGAAAGCGCTCTGAAGCAGGCATCAAACTGGCGTCGCCCCTGGCCTGGCGCGTTGCAATGCCCACCCGCTTTCTCCATACTTGCCGCCGATTTTTTGTCCCTAAAAAAGTCCATTAACCGTGGAACCCCTAGCATGAGCACAGCAATCAGTCAGACTGCTTATAACTATAAGGTGGTCCGCCAGTTCGCCGTTATGACGGTGGTCTGGGGGGTCATTGGAATGGGTCTCGGTGTCCTGATCGCCGCCCAACTGGTATGGCCCGAATTGAACTTCGACCTGCCGTGGACGAGCTTCGGCCGCCTTCGCCCCCTGCACACCAACGCGGTGATCTTCGCCTTCGGTGGGTGCGCCCTCTTCGCCACCTCGTACTACGTGGTGCAACGTACCTCGCAAGCCCGACTGATTTCAGACACGCTGGCGGCCTTCACCTTCTGGGGTTGGCAGGCCGTGATCGTGGGCGCCGTGCTGACCCTGCCGCAGGGTTTCACCACCTCCAAGGAATACGCCGAACTGGAATGGCCGCTGGCCATCCTCCTGGCGATCGTCTGGATCACCTACGCGATCGTGTTCTTCGGCACCATCGTCAAGCGCAAGGTCAAGCACATCTATGTGGGCAACTGGTTCTACGGTGCCTTCATCCTGGTGACGGCGATGCTGCATATCGTCAACCACATGTCGCTGCCGGTGAGCTGGTTCAAGTCCTACTCCGCCTACTCCGGCGCCACCGATGCGATGGTCCAGTGGTGGTACGGGCACAACGCCGTGGGCTTCTTCCTGACCACCGGCTTCCTCGGCATGATGTACTACTTCGTGCCCAAGCAGGCCGAGCGTCCGGTCTATTCCTATCGCCTGTCCATCGTCCACTTCTGGGCGCTGATCTCCCTGTACATCTGGGCCGGCCCGCACCACCTGCACTACACCGCGCTGCCGGACTGGGCGCAGTCGCTGGGCATGGTGATGTCGCTGATCCTCCTGGCACCGAGCTGGGGCGGCATGATCAACGGCATGATGACCCTCTCCGGCGCCTGGCATAAGCTGCGCACCGACCCGATCCTGCGCTTCCTGGTGGTATCCCTGGCCTTCTACGGCATGTCCACCTTCGAAGGCCCGATGATGGCGATCAAGACCGTCAACGCCCTCTCCCACTACACCGACTGGACCATCGGCCACGTGCACGCCGGCGCCCTCGGCTGGGTGGCGATGATCTCCATCGGCTCGCTCTACCACCTGATCCCGAAAGTCTTCGGTCGCCCGCAGATGCACAGCATCGGCCTGATCAACGCGCACTTCTGGCTGGCCACCATCGGCACCGTGCTGTACATCGCCTCGATGTGGGTCAACGGCATCACCCAGGGCCTGATGTGGCGCGCGGTCAACGAGGACGGCACCCTGACCTACTCCTTCGTTGAAGCACTGGTCGCAAGCCACCCGGGCTTCATCGTGCGCATGATCGGCGGTGGTTTCTTCCTCACCGGCATGCTGCTGATGGCCTACAACACCTGGCGCACCGTGCGTGCTGCCAAGCCGGCCGAATACGAAGCCGCCGCGCAGATCGCCTGAGGAGCCCGACGTAAATGAAGAACCACGAAATACTCGAGAAGAACGTCGGCCTGCTGGCCATCTTCATGGTGATCGCCGTCAGCATCGGCGGCCTGACCCAGATCGTTCCGCTGTTCTTCCAGGACGTGACCAATACCCCGGTCGAAGGCATGAAGCCGCGTACCGCCCTGGAACTGGAAGGTCGCGACATCTACATCCGCGAAGGCTGCGTCGGCTGCCACTCGCAGATGGTCCGTCCGTTCCGTGCCGAGACCGAACGCTACGGCCATTACTCGGTCGCCGGTGAAAGCGTCTGGGACCACCCGTTCCTGTGGGGTTCCAAGCGTACCGGCCCGGACCTGGCCCGCGTCGGCGGCCGTTACTCCGACGACTGGCACCGCGCGCACCTGTACAACCCGCGCAACGTGGTGCCCGAGTCGAAGATGCCTGCCTACCCGTGGCTGGTAGAGAACAAGCTTGATGGCAAGGACACCGCCACCAAGATGGAAGTCCTGCGCAAGCTGGGCGTGCCTTACACCGACGAGGACATCGCCGGTGCACGTGAAGCCGTGAAGGGCAAGACCGAGATGGACGCCCTGGTGGCGTTCCTTCAAGGCCTGGGAACCTCTATCAAGAGCAAACGGTGAGTGTGATGGATATCGGGACTCTGCGTGGACTGGGCACCGTGGTGATCATGGTCGCCTTCATCGGCCTGGTGATCTGGGCCTACAGCGGCAAGCGCAAGAAGAGCTTCGACGAAGCGACGATGCTGCCCTTCGCAGACGATCCCGAAGCCAAAAAGCACGTCGAGCAAGCTTCTAGGAGTAACAAAGAATGACGACCTTCTGGAGTCTGTACATTACAGCTCTCACCCTCGGCACCCTGCTGGCGCTGACCTGGCTGATCTTCGCCACCCGCAAGGGCCAGCGCAGCAGCACCACCGACGAGACCGTGGGCCACTCCTACGACGGCATCGAGGAGTACGACAACCCGCTGCCGAAGTGGTGGTTCATGCTGTTCGTCGGCACCCTGGTGTTCGCCGTGGGGTACCTGGCCCTGTACCCGGGCCTGGGCACCTGGAAAGGCCTGATGCCGGGCTACCAGTCCGCCGACGAATTCGCCGACAAGGAAAAAGGCTGGACCGGCGTCCACCAGTGGGAAAAGGAAATGGCCAAGGCCGACGAGAAATACGGCCCGATCTTCGCCAAGTTCGCCGCGATGCCCATCGAGGAAGTCGCCAAGGATCCGCAGGCGGTGAAAATGGGCGGTCGCCTGTTCGCCTCCAACTGCTCGATCTGCCACGGCTCCGACGCCAAGGGCGCCTACGGCTTCCCCAACCTGACCGACGCCGACTGGCGCTGGGGCGGCGAGCCGGAAACCATCAAGACCACCATCATGGCTGGCCGCCACGCCGCCATGCCGGCCTGGGGTGAAGTGATCGGCGAGGAAGGCGTGAAGAACGTCGCCGCTTTCGTCCTCACCCAGATGGATGGCCGCAAGCTGCCGGAAGGCGCCAAGGCAGACATCGAGGCCGGCAAGCAGGTCTTCGCTAGCACCTGCGTCGCCTGCCACGGTCCGGAAGGCAAGGGCACCCCGGCGATGGGCGCTCCCGATCTGACCCACCCCGGCGCGTTCATCTACGGCTCTAGCTTCGCGCAACTGCAGCAGACTATCCGCTACGGTCGCCAGGGTGTGATGCCGGCGCAACAGGAACACCTGGGCAACGACAAGGTGCACCTGCTGGCCGCCTACGTATACAGCCTGTCGCACGGCGAGAAGAGCGCCGAATAAGCGCTCCCTCCCCCACGACCCAGACGGCGCCGGCAACCCCGGCGCCGTTTTATTTTGTGCAAAAGAAAAGCGCGAATGGGACAATACGCGACCAAAAGTCGCACAGTTACCGCAAAAAGCCTGATAGATCAGGCGTATAATCAGTAGGCGTGCAACTATTTTCTGACCCTGTCGGCATGTACCGGCCGGGCGCCCCCCACTGCCGTGGTACGCACTGATGAGCAAACAGATTCCCGTTCAAGACGTCACCCCGCCTGCCAAGGGCGACACCAATAACAACGATCTCTACGCCAAGCGCGAGAAGATCTACACCCGGGCCTTCACCGGTATCTTCCGCCGACTGCGCATGGTGGGCGGTGCGGCGCTCTTCCTCCTCTACTTCGGTACCGTCTGGCTCAACTGGAGCGGCCGCCAGGCCGTCTGGTGGGACCTACCCGAGCGCAAGTTCTACATCTTCGGCGCCACCTTCTGGCCGCAGGACTTCATGCTGCTTTCCTGGCTGCTGATCGTCTGCGCCTTCGGCCTGTTCTTCATCACCGTGTTCGCCGGTCGCGTCTGGTGTGGCTATACCTGCCCGCAGAGCGTGTGGACCTGGATCTACATGTGGTGCGAGAAGGTCACCGAAGGCGACCGCAACCAGCGCATCAAGCTGGACAAGGCTCCGATGAGCGGCAACAAGCTGCTGCGCAAGACCGCCAAGCACAGCCTGTGGCTGCTGATCGGCCTGGTCACCGGCCTGACCTTCGTCGGCTACTTCTCGCCGATCCGCGAGCTGATTCCCGAGCTGCTCACCGGCCAGGCCGACGGCTGGGCCTACTTCTGGGTCGGCTTCTTCACCCTGGCCACCTACGGCAACGCCGGCTGGCTGCGCGAGCAGGTGTGCATCTACATGTGCCCCTACGCGCGCTTCCAGAGCGTGATGTTCGACAAGGACACCCTGATCGTCTCCTACGATCCGCGTCGTGGCGAGAAGCGCGGCCCGCGCAAGAAGTCCCTCGACTACAAGGCCCAGGGCCTGGGCGACTGCATCGACTGCACGATGTGCGTGCAGGTCTGCCCGACCGGCATCGACATCCGCGACGGCCTGCAGATCGAGTGCATCGGCTGCGCGGCGTGCATCGACGCCTGCGACAGCATCATGGAGAAGATGAACTACCCGAAAGGGCTGATCAGCTACACCACCGAGCACAACCTCAACGGCCAGAAGACCCACCTGGCCCGGCCGCGCCTGATCGGCTACGCCATCGCCCTGGTGCTGATGATCTCCGCCCTGATCACCGCGGTGGTCCTGCGTCCGCTGGTCGGCTTCGACGTCAGCAAGGACCGCGTGCTCTACCGCGAGAACGAACTCGGCCGCATCGAGAACGTGTACAGCCTGAAGATCATGAACAAGGATCAGCAGGACCACACCTACATCCTCGGCGCCAAGGGTCTCGAAGGCCTGACCCTGGAAGGCCGGCGCGAGCTGAAGGTGGCGGCGGGCGACATCCTCAACCTGCCGATGGAACTGTCCATCGAGCCGGAGAAGCTGCCTTCGACCACCAACGAGATCGTCTTCACCATCGAGTCGGCCGACGACCCGAGCATCCATAAAGAAGCGAAGAGTCGCTTCATTGGCCCACGCACCCGTTGAGTAACTTGAGCATGCAGTCCGAGACCCACCCTCAACCCTGGTACAAACACTTCTGGGCCTGGTTCATCGTGGCCCTCCTGGCGACCTCGGTGGTGCTCGGGCTGAGCCTGGTCACCATCGCGGTGCGCAACCAGGACACCCTGGTCACCGACAACTACTACGAGGCCGGCAAGGGCATCAACCGCTCCCTGGAACGCGAGAACCTGGCCGTACGCCTGCAGGTGCACGCCAAGGTCAAGGTCGACGACCTGACCGGCGAAGTCGAAGTGCGCCTGACCGGCAACAGCCGTCCGGATCGGCTCACCCTCAACCTGATCTCGCCGACCCAGCCGGAGAAGGACCGCCGCGTGGAGCTGCTGCGCAGCAACTCCGACCGCGAGCGCTACGTCGGGCAACTGACCGACGCCGTCGAGGGCCGTCGCTTCGTCGAACTGCTCGGCCAGGAAGGCAGCGGCCAGTGGCGTCTTTTCGAGGAAGAGGTGGTATCGCCGACCGTGGTCATGGAGCTGGGTGACGAACCGCTCCAGGGAGCAGAAGCGAAGCGCCCATGAGCGCCCCCCTGCCCTGCTACCACTGCGGCTTGCCGGTCCCCGCCGGCAGCCGCTTCGAGGCCCGCGTACTCGGCGAGACGCGGGCCATGTGCTGTCCGGGCTGCCAGGCGGTGGCCGAGGCCATCGTCGCCGGCGGCCTGGAAAGCTACTACCGGCACCGCAGCGAAAACGCCGCCAATCCCGAAGCCTTGCCCAAGGCGCTCAGCGAAGAGTTGCAGCTCTACGACCGCCCGGACGTACAGGGCGGCTTCGTCCGCCATGAGGGCGAGCTGGCGGAAACCAGCCTGATGATCGAAGGCATCAGTTGCGCCGCCTGCGGCTGGCTGATCGAGAAGCACCTGCGCCAGTTGCCTGGCGTGGCCGAGGCGCGGCTCAACCTGTCCAACCATCGCCTGCACGTGCGCTGGCAGGACAGCCAGTTGCCGCTCAGCCAGTTGCTTGGCGAACTGCGCCAGATCGGCTATGCCGGCCATCCCTACCAACCCGACCGCGCCACCGAGCGCCTGGCCATGGAGAACCGTCACGCCCTGCGCCAGCTCGGTGTCGCCGGGCTGCTGTGGATCCAGGTGATGATGGCGGTAATGGCGACCTGGCCGGAATTCAACCTCGACCTTTCCGCCGGCATGGACCGCATCCTGCGCTGGGTCAGCCTGATCCTCACCACGCCGATCGTCTTCTACTGCTGCGGCCAGTTCTTCCGTGGCGCCCTGCGCGACCTGCGCACCCGCCACCTGACCATGGACGTCTCGGTGTCGCTGGCGATCGGCGGCGCCTACGTCGCCGGCATCTGGTCGACGATCACCGGCCAGGGCGAGCTGTATTTCGACGCGGTCGGCATGTTCGCCCTGTTCCTCCTCGCCGGCCGCTACCTCGAACGCCGCGCGCGGGAGCGCACCGCCGCCTCCACCGCGCAACTGGTCAACCTGCTGCCGGCGTCCTGCCTGCGCCTGGACGCCGCCAACCAGGGCGAGCGCATCCTGCTCAGCGAACTGCGCGTCGGCGACCGCGTACTGGTACCGCCAGGCGCCGTGCTGCCGGCCGACGGAGTGATCCTCGACGGCCAGTCCAGCGTCGACGAGTCGCTGCTCACCGGCGAGTACCTGCCCCATCCACGCCAGGCCGGCGACGCCGTCACCGGCGGTACCCTGAACGTCGAGGGGCCGCTGACCGTCGAGGTCGGCGCCCTTGGCGACGACAGCCGCCTGTCGGCCATCGTCCGCCTGCTGGAACGCGCCCAGGCGGACAAGCCGCGCCTGGCGGAACTGGCCGACAAGGTGGCGCAGTGGTTCCTGCTCATCGTCCTGCTGGTCGCCGCAGCGGTCGGCGCGCTGTGGTGGCAGGTCGACCACCAGCGCGCCTTCTGGGTGGTGCTGTCGCTGCTGGTCGCCACCTGCCCCTGCGCCCTGTCGCTGGCCACGCCCACCGCTCTCACCGCGGCCACCGGCAGCCTGCACAAGCTCGGCCTGCTGATCACGCGCGGGCACGTGCTGGAAGGGCTGAACCACATCGACACGGTAATCTTCGACAAGACCGGCACCCTCACCGAAGGCCGCCTGACGCTCAAGCAGGTGCTACCCCTGCGCGATCTCGACGCGGATCGCTGCCTGGCCCTCGCCGCCGCCCTCGAGAACCGTTCCGAACACCCCATCGCCCGCGCCTTCGGCCGTGCGCCGGAGGCCGCCGACAGCGTCGCAAGCCATCCGGGACTGGGCCTCGAAGGCCTGGTGGAAGGCCGCCGCCTGCGCATCGGCCAGGCCGCCTTCGTCAGCTACCTGGGCGGCAGCGCCACGCCCGCGATGCCCGGCAACTCCGGACAGTGGCTGCTGCTCGGCGACGAGCAGGGACCGCTGGCCTGGTTCGGTCTCGACGACCGCCTGCGCAGCGACGCCCCCGCCCTGCTCGCCGCCTGCAAGGCGCGCGGCTGGCGCACCCTCCTGCTATCCGGTGACGCCTCGCCGATGGTCGCCAGCGTCGCTGCCGAACTGGGCATCGACGAAGCCCGCGGCGGCCTGACCCCGGACGACAAGCTGGCCATGCTCGAACGCCTGCACGGCGAGGGCCGCCGGGTGCTGATGCTCGGCGACGGAGTCAACGACGTACCGGTGCTCGCCGGTGCCGACATCAGCGTCGCCATGGGCAGCGCCACCGACCTGGCCAAGACCAGCGCCGACGCGGTGCTCCTGTCCAACCGCCTGGACAGCCTGGTGCAGGCTTTCCGGCTGGCGCGCCGCACCCGCCATATCATCATCGAGAACCTGGCCTGGGCCAGCCTGTACAATGGCCTGGTCCTGCCCTTCGCCGCGCTCGGCTGGATCACCCCGGGCTGGGCGGCGATCGGCATGTCGGTCAGTTCGCTGCTGGTGGTGGTCAACGCCCTGCGGCTGACCCGAATCCCTTCGCCGAGGTCCGTATGGCCGCGCTCTACATCCTGATCCCCGTCGCGATCGTCATCGTCGCCATCGCCATCTACGTGTTCTTCTGGGCGGTGGACAGCGGCCAGTACGACGATCTCGACGGCCCCGCCCACAGCATTCTCTTCGACGACGAAGACCCGAAGCACCAGGCCGGCGTCGACGAAGCGGAGAAGCCGTCGAAACCCGAGGACCGACCGCGTGGCTGAACTGGCGCCGTTGCTGGTTTCCGCGCTGATCCTCGGCCTGCTCGGGGGAGGCCACTGCCTGGGCATGTGCGGCGGCCTGATGGGCGCGCTGACCCTGGCCATTCCCGCCGAACAGCGCGGCCGTCGTCTGCGCCTGCTGCTGGCCTACAACCTCGGCCGCATCCTCAGCTACGCCTGCGCCGGCCTGCTGCTCGGCCTGGCCGGCTGGGCGGTGGCGCGCACCCCGTTGGCCGGCGCGCTGCGGGTGGTCGCCGGGCTGCTGCTGATCGCCATGGGACTCTACCTGGCCGGCTGGTGGAGCGGCCTGACCCGCGTCGAGGCGCTCGGTCGCGGTCTCTGGCGCCACCTGGAACCCTTCGCCCGGCGCCTGCTGCCGGTCTCCAGCCTGCCACGAGCCCTGCTGCTCGGAGCGATCTGGGGCTGGCTGCCCTGCGGGCTGGTCTACAGCACCCTGCTCTGGGCCACCAGCCAGGGATCGGCACTGGACAGCGCGCTGCTGATGCTGGCGTTCGGCCTCGGCACCTGGCCGGTTCTGCTGGCCACCGGCATGGCCGCCGAACGGGTGACCGCCCTGCTGCGCCGTCGCGGCGTACGCATCGTGGGCGGCCTGATGGTCATCCTCTTCGGCCTCTGGACCCTCCCAGGACCGCACCAGGCCTGGCTGATGGGGCATTGACGGACGCCCGTCCCAACATCGGGCGACACATCCTGTATACATTCACCCGCTTGATACAAATCAACAGGCCTTCCCGGAGCAATCCCTAGACTTCCCGACTAAAGCTCGCCAACTGGGGATCTCTGGCATGCTCGACACCATTCGCTGGGACGCTGACCTGATTCGGCGCTACGACCTTTCCGGCCCGCGTTACACCTCCTATCCGACCGCCGTGCAGTTCCACGAAGGCATCGGCCCGTTCGACCAGTTGCACGCCCTGCGCGACAGCCGGAAGGCCGGACACCCCCTGTCGCTCTACGTGCACATCCCGTTCTGCGCCAACATCTGCTACTACTGCGCCTGCAACAAGGTGATCACCAAGGATCGCGGGCGCAGCGCGCCGTACCTTGCGCGCCTGGTCCGCGAGATCGAGATCGTCAGCCGCCACCTCTCCCGCGAGCAGGTGGTCGAGCAACTGCACTTCGGTGGCGGAACCCCGACCTTCCTCAGTCCCGGCCAGTTGCGCGAACTCATGTCGCAATTGCGCACCCACCTCAACCTGCTGGACGACGATTCGGGCGACTACGGCATCGAGATCGACCCGCGCGAGGCCGACTGGTCGACCATGGGCCTGCTCCGCGAACTCGGTTTCAACCGCGTCAGCCTCGGCGTACAGGACTTCGACATGGAGGTGCAGAAGGCGGTCAACCGCATGCAGACCCCGGAGGAGACCCGTACCATCGTCGAGGCCGCGCGCACCCTGCAGTACCGCTCGATCAACCTCGACCTGATCTACGGACTGCCGAAACAGACGCCGGACAGCTTCGCCCGCACGGTCGACGAAGTGATCGCGCTACAGCCGGATCGCCTCTCGGTGTTCAACTATGCCCACCTGCCCGAGCGTTTCATGCCGCAGCGGCGGATCAACGCCGACGACCTGCCGAGCCCGGGCCAGAAGCTGGAAATGCTCCAGCGCACCACCGAGCAGCTCGCCGCGGCGGGCTACCGCTATATCGGCATGGACCACTTCGCCCTGCCCGACGACGAGCTGGCCAGCGCCCAGGAAGACGGCACCCTGCAACGCAATTTCCAGGGCTACACCACGCACGGGCACTGTGACCTGGTAGGTCTCGGGGTCTCGGCGATCAGCCAGATCGGCGACCTCTACAGCCAGAACAGCAGCGACATCAACGACTACCAGACCAGCCTCGACAACGGCCAGTTGGCGATCCGTCGCGGCCTGCACTGCAACAGCGACGACCGGGTGCGGCGCGCGGTGATCCAGCAACTGATCTGCCACTTCGAACTGGCCTTCGAGGATATCGAGACAGAGTTCGGCATCGACTTCCGCAGTTACTTCGCCGAGCTGTTGCCCGATCTCGAACGCTTCGCCGCCGACGGCCTGATCCGCCTGGACGCCAAGGGCATCGACATCACGTCTTCCGGACGTCTGCTGGTGCGTTCGATCTGCATGCTGTTCGACCGCTACCTGCCCAGCCTCAACCGGCAGCGCTTCTCCCGGGTGATCTGAAAGCGCACCGCCCTGCCCGCACGACAGGGCGGTGAATCCCCGCCCCTTCTACCGGCTGCCCATGACCTTCATGATCAGCGCCGGGTCGCTGATACCCATCTCCTTGATGGCCGATGCCATCGCTGCCGTCGCCGTCTGCAGGGCGGAGTTGAGTTGTTGCAGCTCCTTCTGCAACTCAGGCACGCGAGCCTCCTTCGCCCCCGGATCGGACGACCTCATGGCCTCCTGCAGCTCCCTGAGCTTCTCTTCGATCTTCTTCTTCAACTGGCGGATCATCTTCACCATCGGCCGCAACTCCTGCGGGATATCCTCGTCCTCCTCCTCCACCGGCACCCCCATGGTGGCGGCCAGCTCGCGCCCTGCCTGGGAAAGCCGTACATGCTGATCGGCGGCGTCGGTGCCGGCGGCCGGGTCTTCCGCCTGCTCGGCGGTGCCGGTCCGCGCGGCCTTGGCGTCCGCGGCGGCGCGCGACGAGGGTGGCACCTGGGTGGTGATCCAGCCACTGAGGGTCAACATTCCAGTCACTCCGGGAAAAATGGAATTCTTCCATTGGATCGGCCCACGCGTCGCGAACTTGAGCCCCCTTTTCGTCGCCCCTTGACAGGGTGCGACAGGTAGTCGCAGTTGTTTGACGCAAGTCACTGATTGGAAACGCCATCGGCCTGTCAGAAATGGTCGTTGCCAGACCTATGGCTGGCACCCGCATCGCGGCTGCGTTACCCTTACTCCTGTTGTGCCTTTAACCTAGCAAGGACCCCTCAATGGCCGAAACCATCAAGGTGCGCGCACTGCCCCAAGCACACTGCAAGGATTGCAGTCTGGCCCCGCTGTGCCTCCCCCTGTCGCTGACCGTGGAAGACATGGATTCGCTGGACGAGATCGTCAAGCGCGGTCGTCCCCTGAAGAAAGGCGAATTCCTGTTCCGCCAGGGCGATCCTTTCGGCTCGGTCTTTGCCGTGCGCTCCGGCGCCCTGAAAACCTTCAGCATCACCGATGCCGGCGAAGAGCAGATCACCGGCTTCCACCTGCCCAGCGAGCTGGTCGGCCTGTCCGGGATGGATACCGAGACCTATCCGGTATCCGCCCAGGCCCTGGAAACCACCTCGGTCTGCGAGATTCCCTTCGAGCGCCTGGACGAACTGTCCGAGCAGCTGCCGCAACTGCGCCGCCAACTGATGCGCCTGATGAGCCGGGAAATCCGCGATGACCAGCAGATGATGCTGCTGCTGTCGAAGAAGACTGCCGACGAGCGCATCGCCACCTTCCTGGTCAACCTGTCGGCGCGCTTCCGTGCCCGTGGCTTCTCCGCCCAGCAGTTCCGCCTGGCCATGTCGCGCAACGAGATCGGCAACTATCTCGGCCTGGCCGTGGAAACCGTGTCGCGGGTCTTCACCCGCTTCCAGCAGAACGGCCTGATCAGCGCGGAAGGCAAGGAAGTGCACATCCTCGACTCCATCGAGCTGTGCGCCCTCGCCGGCGGCCAGCTGGAAGGCTGAAGCGCCTGCGAACCGCCAACGGGCCCGCCTCAGCGCGGGCCCGTTGTATGATGGGCCCCGAAAAACGCCCAGCCCAGGATCTTCCATGATTTTCGACGAGTTCACCCTCAAGTCGCAGATCCGCGCCGTGCCGGACTTTCCCAAGCCCGGCGTGGTGTTCC
This sequence comes from Pseudomonas aeruginosa, assembly GCF_001457615.1. GTDB lineage: Bacteria > Pseudomonadota > Gammaproteobacteria > Pseudomonadales > Pseudomonadaceae > Pseudomonas > Pseudomonas aeruginosa. The sequence goes on from NZ_LN831024.1 coordinate 3,829,425, forward strand.
GCGACATCACCCCGCTGTTCCAGTCGCCACGCGCGCTGCGCATGACCGTGGACAGCTTCGTCCAGCGCTACATCGAGGCCGATTTCAGCCACATCGGCGCCATGGATGCCCGCGGCTTCCTCATCGGCTCGGCGGTGGCCTATGCGCTGAACAAGCCGCTGGTCCTGTTCCGCAAGCAGGGCAAGCTACCCGCCGACGTACTCGCCGAGGGCTACCAGACCGAATACGGCGAGGCCTTCCTCGAAGTACATGCCGACAGCCTCTGCGAAGGCGACAGCGTACTGATCTTCGACGACCTCATCGCCACCGGCGGGACCCTGCTGGCGGCCGCGAGCCTGGTACGACGCCTCGGGGCCAGGGTCTTCGAGGCCGCGGCGATCATCGACCTGCCGGAACTCGGCGGCTCCACTCGCCTGCAGGACGCCGGCATCTCCACCTTCAGTCTCACCGCGTTCGCTCTCGACGAGCGTTGATACGCCGGGGGGCGCCCTGGCGCCCCGCGCTCGCTCCTTGCGCCCCATCTTCCGTCTGGTCGAGCCGACCTGGCCATTAATGACTTCGAAATGGCCAGGAATGACCTCCCGCTGTTGGACAATCCTGCAATAATTACATCAGCTAATGACACATTCAGAGGTGTTATAGCGAACTCGCCATAGGGAACCCGAGGAAACCTGTGCGTTTCCCCTCCCCAGAACAACAAAAGGAGTTAGCCATGACTGCCACTGGCACCGCCTCCCCGGTTCGCGCCAATTTCCCCGTGCGGCGGATGGATTTCAGCTTCAGCGAAACCCCGAAGTACTGGTGGGACGGCCAACCCTTCATGACCCAGTTCATGAACAACCTGTCTTCGCTTTTCCCCTACGGCGAAAAATTCTTCGTCGATAGCGTGCGCGCGGTGCGCGACCGCTTGGAGGATCCGCAACTGAAGAAGGACGTCAGCGCCTTCATCGGCCAGGAGGCGATGCACTCGAAGGAGCATGCCGCCTACAACGAATATGCCGAGGAGCACGGGGTCGACCTGGAGTGCCTCGAACTGCGGATCAAGGTCCTGCTGGAAAACGTCAGCAAGGTCACCACCAGGAAACACCAGTTGGCGATCACCTGCGCCCTCGAGCATTTCACCGCGACCATGGCCGCGCAGCTGCTCAAGCGCGAAGACCTGACCATCCAGATGCAGTCGCCGAAGATGTACAAGCTGTGGATGTGGCATGCCATCGAGGAGAACGAACACAAGAATGTCGCCTACGATGTGTACCAGAAAGTCTACGGCGGCTACTTCACCCGGGTTCTGGTGATGATGCTGACCACCCTGATGTTCTTCGGCGTCATCGGCTGGTTCCAGCTCGACCTGCTACGCAAGGACGGCCAATTGTTCAACTGGCGCTCCTGGAAGCATGGCCTGGGCACCCTGTTCGGCCTGCGCAAGGGCTTCTTCACCCGCCTGCTGCTGCCCTACCTGGACTACTACCGGCCGGGCTTCCACCCCAGCGACCACGACACCGCGAAACTGGAGAAATACTGGAAGGACAAACTGGCCTTCGCCGATTGAAGCCCGCCTCCGCCAGTGCCGCTCCGCCCCCGACGCCAGGCCCCGCCTGGCGTTTCTTATTCGAGAGAAGAACAGGATATTGCACACGGAAAAGCCTCCGTTTCGACTAGCGTTCCTGAATCCGCCATTTTACGGAGGAAATAATTAGTCAATTCCTATCGATTGGCTTTTTACGATGCCCTGAGGTAATATAATGTTCATTATGTTGAACACCAAGGCATTACCTCTCCCCACTTCCCGTCTGGTCTCCCGCGAGCGTCACTGGACCGGCGACCTCTAGCTCCCTCCCTCGACACCTGCTGTCGGTGGCGACCGCCCCTGCGCTTCGCGGTCTTTCCCGCCCCTCGCCACCGCTCTTCGTCATCTTTGGCCGCGGCCTCCATTCCGCGGTGCCCATGGGAGGGCAACATGCGTTCCTGGATCTATCTGTTACTGGCTATCGGCGCCGAAGTGATCGGCACCACCTCGATGAAACTGGCCGCCACCCACGCCCCTGTCGCAGGCATGCTGCTGATGTACGGGATGATCGGCCTGTCCTATTTCTTCCTCGCCCTGGCGGTCAAGCGTGTCCCCGTCGGAGTCGCCTACGCCCTTTGGGAAGGCATTGGCATCGTCCTGATCACGGCGGTCAGCGTCGCCTGGCTGGGCGAAAGCATCGGCCTGTACAAGGCCGTCGGCCTCGGCGTGATGATCGCCGGCATCCTGCTGATCAAGTCCGGCACCCGCAACGCCAGCGGCACGCCGGCGCAGTCCCGTGGGGAGGCCGTCACATGCTGACCCTGAACTGGATTCCCTTCGCCTGGCTCGGCCTGGCAATCGCCCTCGAGGTCGTCGCCAACCTGCTGTTGAAATACTCCGACGGTTTCCGCAGGCGCGGCCTCGGGATCGCCTCGATCCTCTGCGTGATGGCCGCCTTCACCGCGCTGGCGCAGGCGGTGAAGGACATCGAGCTGTCACTCGCCTATGCGATCTGGGGCGGCTTCGGCATCCTCGCCACCGTCGCCATGGGCTGGGCGCTGTTCGGCCAGCGCCTGGCCTGGCGCGGCTGGCTCGGCCTGTTGCTGCTGCTGGCCGGCATGAGCCTGCTCAAGCTGGCCTGACGCCTCGGCGTCCAACGAAACGCCCATCATCTGCAGGACCGCGGCGCCGGTGAACAACAGCAGTATCTGTTCCTCACCCAGGGCGCAGATTTCCCGACGCCGCTCCGGCTGGCCGATATAGTCCAGCGACAACTGAAACAGCTGGCGGCCGATCAGGCTGGAGAGGCGACGGATGGTCGCCTCGCTCACCGCCGGCAACAACCTGAATTCGATGATGTCCTCCGACATGTCCTCGGCGAACTCATCCATGATCTGACGCAGGGCACCACGCAGCACCGGCGAAGCCCCATGCAGTTCGCGCACGCCGACGATGAACGCGGCGGGATTGCTCTCCACGAAGTCGAAGAACAGCCGCACCGTCTCCCGGCAGACCCGCCGCCCCCTTTCCAGGTCCAGCCCGAACGGCGTCGTCTGCGCTCGGGCGCCGGGCGCCGCACGAGTCGCGGCCTCGCGGCGAAGCTGGCGCAGCGGCTGGCGCAGCTGGGTAGAGATGTCGCGGATCATGGTCAGGCCAAGATCGTCGATATCGCGGAAATGCCGATAGAAGGTGTTCGGATTCAGGCCCGCCTCGCGCGCCAGCTCGCGCAAGCCGATGGCCCCCAGGCTGCGGCTGCTGCTGCCCAGGCGCAAGGCCGCCTCCAGCAAGGCGCGTTTGCCGGGAGCGTCGGCAACCCTGTCCTTCGTTTCGTTCATATCGCTCATGTTCCACCTGGTTGTTTCCATGCGCCACAAGTTCGGCCGTTGCGCCGCGCCGACCCTACCTAAGGTTGGCTTGACCCTGAAGTATACAGATGTCTACATTCGCAGGTAGACGAGTGTATACGCCAGCAAACAATCATAACAGGAGCTTGGCCATGAGTACCCAACCCACCCCTGCCGCCGCCCGGCACTGCAAGGTCGCCATCATCGGCACCGGTTTCTCCGGGCTGGGGATGGCGATCCGTCTCCGCCAGGAAGGCGAGGACGACTTCCTGATCTTCGAAAAGGACGCCGGCGTCGGCGGCACCTGGAGAGTCAACAACTACCCTGGTTGCGCCTGCGACGTGCAATCCCACGTCTATTCCTTCTCCTTCGAAGCGAACCCGGAGTGGACGCGGATGTTCGCCCGCCAGCCGGAAATCCGCGCCTATCTGGAGAAGTGCTGGGAAAAATACCGCTTGCAGGAAAAGACCCTGCTGAACACCGAGATCGGCAAACTGGCCTGGGACGAGCGGCAAAGCCTCTGGCACCTGCATGACGCCCAGGGCAACCATTACACCGCGAACGCCGTGGTTTCCGGCATGGGCGGCCTGTCCACCCCGGCCTATCCACGCCTCGATGGCCTGGAGAACTTCCAGGGCAAGGTCTTCCATTCCCAGCAGTGGGACCATGACTACGACCTCAAGGGCAAGCGCGTGGCGGTGATCGGCACCGGCGCCTCGGCGATCCAGTTCGTCCCGGAGATCCAGCCGCTGGTGGCCGCGCTCGATCTCTACCAGCGCACTCCGCCATGGATCCTGCCCAAACCCGACCGGGCAATCAGCGAAACCGAGCGCCGGCGCTTCCGGCGCTTCCCGCTGGTGCAGAAGCTCTGGCGCGGCGGCCTCTACAGCCTGCTCGAAGGGCGGGTGCTGGGCTTCACCTTCGCCCCGCAGGTAATGAAGCTGGTGCAGCGCCTGGCGATCCGCCACATCCACAAGCAGATCAAGGATCCGGAACTGCGCCGCAAGGTCACGCCGGACTACACCATCGGCTGCAAGCGCATCCTCATGTCGCACAACTACTACCCTGCCCTGGCTGCCGCCAACTCCACGGTGATCACCGAAGGCATCCGCGCCGTCACCGCCAATGGAATCGTCGACGGCAACGGCCGGGAACGCGAGGTCGACGCGATCATCTTCGGTACCGGCTTCACCGCCAACGACCCTATCCCCCGCGGAGTGGTCTTCGGTCGCGACGGCCGCGACCTGCTGGACAGCTGGACCAAGGGCCCGGAAGCCTACAAGGGCACTACCACCGCCGGCTTCCCCAACCTGTTCTTCCTGATGGGACCGAACACCGGCCTCGGCCACAACTCGATGGTCTACATGATCGAGTCGCAGATCGCCTACGTCCTCGATGCGCTGAAGCTGATGAAGCGCCGCGAACTGCTCAGTCTCGAGGTCAAGGCCCCGGTGCAGGAACGCTACAACGAATACCTCCAGCGCAAGCTGGACCGCAGCGTCTGGAGCGTGGGCGGTTGCAAGAGCTGGTACCTGCATCCGGTCAGCGGCCGCAACTGCACCCTGTGGCCGGGATTCACCTGGCGCTTCCGTGCCCTGACCCGGCAGTTCGACGCCTCCGCCTACCACCTCACCACGACACCGCTCGCCGCCCTGAGCAACGAAGCCCGCCAACAGGCCGAAGGGGTACCCGCATGAAGTCGTTCGAAAACAAAGTCGCCGCCATCACCGGCGCAGGCTCGGGCATCGGTCGCGCCCTGGCCGTGGAGCTGGGCAGGCAGGGTTGTCACCTGGCCCTGGCCGACGTCAATGCCGCAGCTCTCGAGGAAACCCGCCAATTGCTCGCCAGCAGCGGGGTACGCGTCTCCACCGCGGTCGTCGACGTGGCCGACCGCGAGCAGGTGCAGGCCTGGGCCGACAAGGCGGCCAGCGAACATGGCCGGGTGAACCTGATCTTCAACAACGCGGGCGTCGCCCACGCAGGTACCGTGGAAGGCAGCGACTACTCGGAATACGAGTGGATCATGAACATCAACTTCTGGGGCGTGGTGAACGGTACCAAGGCGTTCCTTCCGCACCTGAAGGCCTCCGGCAACGGCCACGTGGTCAATGTCTCCAGCGTCTTCGGGCTGTTCGCCCAGCCCGGCATGAGCGCCTACAACGCCACCAAGTACGCGGTGCGCGGCTTCACCGAGTCGTTGCGCCAGGAACTGGACATGGAGGACTCCGGCGTCTCCGCCAGTTGCGTGCATCCCGGCGGGATCAAGACCAACATCGCCAAGACCGCGCGAATGAACGAGAGCATGGCCAAGGTCACCGGCCAGGCTCCGGACAAGGCTCGCGAGCAATTCAACGACCAGTTGCTGCGGACCACCCCGGAGAAGGCCGCCCAGGTCATCCTGCGCGGCGTGCAGCGCGACAGCCGGCGCATCCTGATCGGCACCGACGCCCACGCGATCGACGTGATGCTGCGCCTGGCACCAGTGCTCTACCAGCGCCTGGTCACCGCCAGCATGCGCCTGGCAGCGCGCTTCGCGCCGCGCCCGAAGAGCCCCCAGGGCGCCCGCGAAGCCAGCGAGTGAACAGGCCCGCCGGGTAGCCGCTAGGCTGCCCGGCACGTCATACTCGACGGCCAGTCTCCAGGGCACGGCCGTCATGAACCCTCCCCTTCCTCACTTCCGCTACCATCCCGAACCGCTCGCCAGCGGCAGCATCGAGGCTTCCGCCACCACCTGCCAGTGCTGTGGCAAGGCTCGTGGCTACGTCTACACCGGTTCGCCCTATTCCCGCCACGAGTTGCCGCCCGGCAGCCTTTGCCCCTGGTGCATAGCCGACGGCAGCGCGGCCGCGCGCTACGAAGCGAGCTTTTCCGACGACTATCCGCTGCTCGACGCCGGCGTCGCCGCGGATATCGTCACCGAAGTCTGCGAGCGCACGCCCGGCTACACCTCCTGGCAGCAGGAGCGCTGGCTGGTTTGCTGCGAGGATGCCTGCGCCTTTCGCGGCGACGCGGGGCGTGAGGAAATCGGGCAACTGGGAGCCGAGGGCCTGGCGCAGCGTTTCGCCGACTTCGCCTGGCCGGCTATCACCTGGCAACGCCTCGTCGACGCCTATACGCCCGGCGGCAATCCGGCCATCTACCGCTTCGACTGCCTGCACTGTGGCCAGGCGCATTACGACCTGGACTTCACCTGATAGAACGCGGCCCTACAACCCCATCTGCTTGCCGATGATCTCGTTCATGATTTCCCGCGAACCGCCGCCGATGGAGAGAATCCGGTTGTCGCGATACAGCCGCTCCACCAGGCTTTCGCGCATGTAGCCCATGCCGCCGAGCACCTGCACGGCATCATAGGTCAGGCGATCGGCGACATCGGTGGCGAAGTTCTTGGCCATCGATATCTCCTTGATCACGCTCTTGCCGGCGGCCATCTTCGCTGCCTGGCGATAGGTGAACTCCCGGGAAACCTCCAGTTGCGTGGCCATTTCCGCGAGACGATGGCGCAGCACCTGGAACTTGCCGATCGGTTTGCCGAACGCTTCTCGCTCGCGCGCCCAGCGCAGCGACTCCTCCAGAGCCAGTTGCGCGGTCATGTTGGCCATCACCGCCAGGGCCAGGCGCTCGCTCTGGAAATTGGCCATGATGCAGGCGAAGCCGGCATTCTCCACGCCGATGAGGTTTTCCGCAGGCACCCGGCAGTCGTCGAAGAACAGTTCGGCGGTATCCGACGCCCACCAGCCCATCTTCTTCAGCTTGCGGCCGACACTGAACCCGGCAGTGCCCTTCTCCACCAGCAGCAGGCTGATGCCGGCGAAACCCTCGCCGCCGGTACGCACCGCCACCGTGTAGTAGTCCGCGCGCACGCCGCTGGTGATGAAGGTCTTGCTGCCGCTGACGCGATAGTGATCGCCATCGCGCACCGCACGGGTCTTCAGGTTGGCCACGTCGGAGCCGCCAGAGGGCTCGGTGACCGCCAGGGCCATGATCTTCTCGCCGCGCAGCACCGCCGGCACTACCCGCTCGCGCACCTCGGGACGGGCCCACTTGACCACCGGAGGCAAGCCGATATCCAGCGATCCCAACCCGGCGACCAAGCCGCCGGAACCGCAGCGCATGAGCTCTTCGCTGGCCGCCACCTTGGCGAACAGATCGCCTTCGCAACTGCCGCCGTAGGCTTCCGGGTAGCCGATGCCGAGGATCCCGGCCGCGCCGGCCTTGAGATAGAGTTCGCGGGGAAATTCCTCGGCCTCCTCCCATTCATCGATGTACGGCAACACCTCGCGCTCGACGAAACGGCGAACCGAATCCCGGATCAGTTGATGGGACTCGTCGAAGTACTGCTGGAAGTCAGTCATGGCCGGGCTCCTGATGGGAGCCTCAGAACTTACCTAGCGCTTGCTTGGTTTTCAATACGGGAAACTGGCCATCGGCGAGGGCGTATAGGCCGCCCGTCCTACGGATACGGGAGGCACAGAGCTCAGGAGATCGGCCGCCGTCCGGCCAGGGCGTGGGCCAAGGTGCCGCCATCGACCAGCTCCAGCTCGCCGCCCAGCGGCACGCCATGGGCGATACGCGACAAGGTCAGGCCGCGGCCGGCCAGTAGCTGGGCGATATAGTGGGCGGTGGCCTCGCCTTCGACGGTGGGGTTGGTGGCGAGGATCACCTCGCTGAAGGCTCCGTCCCTGATCCGCGCTTCCAGTTCGGGAATGCCGATCGCCTCCGGCCCCAGGCCGTCGAGCGGCGACAGGTGTCCCTTGAGCACGAAATAGCGGCCGCGGTAGCCGGTCTGCTCCACCGCGAATACGTCCAGCGGGCCTTCCACCACGCAGAGCAGCGAGTCGTCGCGTCGCGGGTCGGCGCACTGCGGGCACAGCTCCTCCTCGCTGAGGGTACGGCACTGCCGGCAATGACCGACCCCTTCCATCGCGGCGGTCAACGCCTGGGCCAGCTTCAGGCCGCCGCTGCGATCGCGCTCCAGCAGCATCAGCGCCATGCGCTGGGCCGACTTCTGCCCGACACCGGGAAGAATGCGCAGGGACTCGATCAGTTGGCGGATCAGCGGGCTGAAACTCATGCAGGACTCGTCGGATAGAGGGAGGGGAATGGCTGCCGGGCGCCGTCCGAAGAAGGCGGACCCGGCACGAACGCGGGATCAGAAGGGCATCTTGAAGCCGGGCGGCAGTTGCATGCCCGAGGTGAAGCCGGACATCTTTTCCTGGTTGTTCTGCTCGATCTTGCGCACCGCATCGTTGACCGCGGCCGCGATCAGGTCTTCGAGGATTTCCTTGTCTTCCTGCATCAGGCTGTCGTCCAGGCTGACGCGCTTGACGTCGTGGCGCCCGGTCATCACCACGCTGACCAGACCGGCGCCGGATTGCCCGGTCACTTCGGCGTTGGCCAGTTCTTCCTGCATCTTCTGCATCTTTTCCTGCATCTGCTGCGCCTGCTTCATCAGGCCGGCCATGCCACCTTTCATCATGTTCTTCACCTCGAATGTCGTCTTGTTGCGTGCGCCAAGCGCCGGTCAGGCCTTGGCTTCCAAAGGTTCGATGGTACCGTCACGGACCACCGCGGCGAACTGCTCGCGCAACTGCCGGACCAACGGGTCGGCATCGATCGATGCCTCGGCCGCCCGCTGGCGCTCGGCACGCCGGCGTGCCGCTGCCTGGGCCGGGGTCTCCTGCTCAGGCTTCTGCAGGGTCACCTCCAGTTTGAGGGTGCGCCCCAGGTGCTGGTTCAGCGCATCGTTCAGCCGCCGCTGCTGGGTGGCGTTGAACAGCGCGCTCTGGCCCGGATCGAGATGCAGATGCCAGTGGTCGCCGTCGGCAGCTACCAGCGTACAGTTGGCACCGATGCTGGCGGTCAGGCCGCCGAGGCCGAGCCGCGGGAACAGCTCCAGCCACTCCGCGGCCAGGCCGGTGGCCGGCTTCGCCGCCGGCAGCGGCTCCTCCACCACGACCACGTCAGGCTCGGGCGCGGCATCCAGGTAGGCCAGGGTATCCATGTCGACTTCGTAGTAGTCGTCTGCGGGCGGTGGCTCGTCGTCCTGCTCGTCCTGCTCGTCAGGTGCTACCGGCAACGCAGCCGGCAGGGCTTCCAGAACGGTTTCCACCACCGCCTCGACCGCCACTGCCGGAGGGATCGAGGGAGCCTCCACGGCTAGCGGCTCGGGCTCGGGCTCGGGCTCGGGCTCGGGCTCGGGCTCGGGCTCGGGCTCGGGCTCGGCAGCGAGGCTCGGCGCCGGCTCTTCCCAGGGCAAGTCGACGACCTCTGCCGCGGCGGCGGGCTCTTCGACAACCGCTTCCGTGACGCGCGCCTCGACCGCCACCGGCGGCGCGGATGGCGCTGCCGGCGGGGCAGCCGGGGCTTCGACGGGCGCAGCCACGACAGGCGCGGGAGCAACGGTAGCGACCGGCGCAGGCGAGGCCGCGCCGGCCACGGGGGAGTTGGCGGGATCAGTCGTGGCCTTGCTGATCCCCAGGTCCTTTAGCGGCGTCCTCGGCGCGCCGTCGGCGTCCGCCGGGCGGAACGCGAGCATCCGCAGCAACACCATCTCGAAGCCGCTACGCGGATCGGGCGCCAGCGGCAGGTCGCGGCGGCCGATCAGGCCCATCTGGTAATAGAACTGTACGTCTTCCGCCGGCAACGCCTGGGCCAGAGCCAGCACCCGCTCGCGGTCGCCCTGGCCATTGTCGATCGCTTCCGGCAGGGCCTGGGCGATCGCGACGCGGTGCAGCACGTTGAGTATTTCGGCAAGCACGCCGCCCCAGTCCGGCCCCTGCTCGGCCAGGTGGCGCACCGCTTCGAGCAGGGCGCGCGCATCGCCCTCCAGCAAGGCCTGGAGCACGCCATAGACCTGGCCGTGATCGAGGGTACCGAGCATCGCCCGCACGTCTGCGGCCAGCACCTTGCCCTCGCCGAAGGCGATGGCCTGGTCGGTCAGGCTCATGGCGTCACGCATCGAGCCGTCGGCGGCGCGCCCGAGCAACCACAGGGCGTCATCCTCGAAGGGCACGTTCTCGGCTCCGAGCACGTGGGTCAGGTGCTCGACCACCCGCTCCGGCGGCATGTTCTTCAGGGAGAACTGCAGACAGCGCGAGAGGATGGTCACCGGCAACTTCTGCGGGTCGGTGGTGGCCAGCAGGAACTTGACGTGCGGCGGCGGCTCCTCGAGGGTCTTGAGCAGCGCATTGAAACTGTGCGACGAGAGCATGTGCACTTCGTCGATCAGGTAGACCTTGTAGCGTCCGCGGGTCGGCGAGTACTGCACGTTGTCGAGCAGCTCGCGGGTATCCTCGACCTTGGTCCGGCTCGCGGCGTCCACTTCGATCAGGTCGACGAAGCGGCCTTCGTCGATTTCGCGACAGACCGAGCATTCGCCGCACGGCGTGGAGCTGACCCCGGTCTCGCAGTTCAGGCACTTGGCCAGGATCCGCGCGATGGTGGTCTTGCCGACCCCGCGGGTACCGGTGAACAGGTAGGCATGGTGCAGCCGCTGGTTGTCCAGGGCGTTGATCAGAGCCTTGAGCACATGGGTCTGGCCGACCATTTCACGGAAGGAACGGGGACGCCATTTACGCGCAAGAACTTGATAACTCATCGAAAACCGTCGCAGAAGGGAAGCACAAGTCGGCCAATGCTAGCGCAATTTACCCCTTCTGCGCTCGCCGACTTGGCAAACTGCGTGCTAAGAATTCCCCTGGCCCTTCAGCAGCCCTCGTCGGTGGCAATGACTCTACCTTCCCTGACATCGTTCATGCCTCATTTCGGCGCACCTGCGCTGCTCCTGCTGCAGTTGCTCGCGGCCCTGCCAGCGACGGCCGCGGAGACCGACGCGACGCCATTGCGCTTCTCGGTGATGGAAAGCTGGAGCATGCCGTTGGTCCGCCTGCAACGGGGCCAGCCGATCGACGGCATCGTCTACGACATCACCCGCTCCCTTGCCCGGCAGGTCGGCCGCAAGGCGCTCTACCACCCCTACCCGCGCGGGCGCATCGAGCAGGCGATGAACGCTGGCGAAATCGATGTCCGCTGCTACATCAGCCCCGCCTGGCTCAGCCACGACTTCCCCGGCTATCGCTGGAGCGTCGCGCTGCTGGTGCAACGCGACATCCTGGTCGCCCGCGAAGGCTTCGCGCCGATTCCCGAGGCGCTGCCGGCCCAGCGTATCGGTACCGTCCTTGGCTACAGCTATCCCCGCTTGCAAGCGCTGTTCGACATCGGCCGACTGCGCCGCGACGATGCGCGCACCCAGGATCTGGTGCTGGAAAAGCTGCGCGCCGGCCGCTACCGCTACGCGGTCAGCCATCAACTGTCGCTGCACTGGAGCAACCGCCAGGCGCCGGGGCAGCCGCCACTCCAGGAAGCCGCGCAGCTCGAAGAGACGGCGGTGAGCTGCATGGTGCGGGACTCCGCAGAGGTTCCGGTGGAAGCGATACTGAAGACGTTCGAGGAAATGAAGCGCAGCGGAGAGATCGAGGAGATACTGCAGCGCTACCGATAAGAGCGGCGGCGGCGTGCGGAAAATGGCGGGCCTGAAATGGAGGCGGCCCCGCCAGCCACACCCCGGCACACGATGTTCCCGCTGTGGCTGCTTCCTTCCGGACCTGACCAGGTTGACGGGTAATCGTTGCGGGGGGACCGACAGGGCCACCATTGCAGCCTACCCTCGGGTAGGCCGCGCCATTCTACCGGCTTGCGCGTAAGTTACAACCACTTCAAGCACTTACGTTTGCAATCCATTTCGCGAAAGCGGTTCATTGCTGCTGGATCAGACCCTCCGGCGGCGGCTGGGTCGATACGCTCAGCTCGGTATCGACATACAGGTCCAGGGTGCCCCAGCCCGGCTTGGTGCTGAACGACGCATACTTCTCCTCACCGCGATGGAAGGAGAAGGCGATCCGGTAATCGCTGCCGCCGAACAGCTTCACCGGAAACTCGCGGACCTGGCCGGGCCGGATCTCCCCGGAGAAGGTTTCCACGCCCTGCTCCTTGTAGCTGTAGGCGATCGGCGCCGAAGCCTGGCCACTGTAATGCAGCAGGATGCGCGGCCGCTCGCTCCAACCCACGTAGGCGCCGAACAGCACCACCAATGCGAGCACGCCCAGCAACCGCTGCTTTCTTGCCTTGTCCATCGTTAACTCCAGTCTTCGGAAATCTTTCGCAGCAGCGCCGCCGCTTCAGCGGGCGACGCCGTGCTCGTCAAACAGTTTCAGCAGGCCGTCTTCGTCGAGCACCTTCACGCCCAGCTCGTTGGCCTTGGCCAGCTTCGAGCCGGCGCCGGGCCCGGCGACCACGCAGTGGGTCTTGGCCGACACCGAGCCGGCCACCTTGGCGCCGAGCCCTTCCAGCTTGTCCTTGGCCACGTCCCGGCTCATCGCCTCCAGGGTGCCGGTCAGCACCCAGGTCTGCCCGGCCAGAGGCAGGCCTTCGACCGCCTTGCGCTCGCTCTGCCAATGCATGCCGAACTCACGCAACTGCGCCTCGATGGCCAGGGCACGCTGCACGTTGGCCGGCTCGTCGAAGAAATCGCGCAGGCTTTTCGCCGCTCGCTCGGGCAGACGCTCCACCTGGCGTAGATCGAGCCAGTCGGCGCGGATGATGCCGTCGAGCGAACCGAAGCGGCTGGCCAGCTTTTCCGCGCCGGTGGCGGCGATGAAGGGAATGTTCAGCTTGTCGATGAAACCGGCCAGCGAGGCACAAGCGGCGAACTCCGCGGCGACCTCGCCCTCTTCCTGCAACTGCACGCCATGTTCGGCATCGCGCAACTGGGCGATCACCTGGCGGTTGTGCTCGTCGGCGAAGAAGTTGTGGATCTCGTAGGCCACCTCGGCGCCGACGTCCGGCAGGTAGGTCAACACTTCCGGCAGCGCCTTGCCGATCCGCTCGAGCGAACCCAGCGAACGCGCCAGCAGCTTGGCGGTTTCCTCGCCGACGTCGGGAATCCCCAGAGCGAAGATGAAGCGCGCCAGCGAAGGCTTGCGGCTATCGGCGATGGCCGTCAGCAGGTTGTTGGTGGACAGCTCGGCGAACCCTTCCAGCTCGAACACCTGTTCATAGGTCAGGGTATAGAGATCCGCCGGCGAGGCGACCAGCCCGCGATCCACCAGTTGCTCGACGATCTTGTCGCCAAGACCGTCGATGTCCATTGCCCGGCGCGATACGAAATGGATGATCGCCTGCTTCAACTGCGCCTGACAGGAGAGGCGGCCGACGCAGCGATAGATGGCGCCCTCGCTGATCGACTCCTTGCCCTTGCTGCGCTTGACCAACTGGGTCCGCTCCACGGCCGAGCCGCAGACCGGGCAATGCTCGGGCACCTCGATAGCCTGCGCATCCGCCGGGCGGCGCTCGAGCACCACCTGCATGACCTGCGGAATCACATCGCCAGCACGGCGGATCACCACCGTATCGCCGATGCGCAGGCCCAGGCGGGCGACTTCATCCATGTTGTGCAGGGTCGCATTGGACACCGTGACGCCGGCCACCTGCACCGGCTTGAGGCGTGCCACCGGGGTCACGGCGCCGGTGCGGCCGACCTGGAACTCGACACCCAGCAGCTCGGTCAGCTCCTCGCGCGCGGGGAACTTGTGGGCGATCGCCCAACGCGGCTCGCGCGCGCGGAAGCCCAGTTCGCGCTGGAAGGCGATGCGGTTGACCTTGAACACCACGCCGTCGATCTCGTAGGCCAGCGCATCGCGTCGGCGACCGATGTCGTCGTAGTAGTCGCGGCAGGCCTGGGCGCCCTTGACCAGGCGCAGCTCGCGACTGATGGGGATACCCCAGCCGCGGAACGCCTCGAGGATGCCCACCTGGGTGTCCGGCAGCGTCCCGCTGACCTGGCCGAAGCCGTAGGCACAGAATTCCAGCGGGCGACTGGCGGTGATCTTTGAATCCAGCTGGCGCAGGCTGCCGGCCGCCGCGTTGCGCGGGTTGGCGAAGGTCTTGCCGCCGGTTTCCACGGCCTTGGCGTTGAGCGCCTCGAAACCGGCCTTGGACATGAACACCTCGCCGCGCACTTCGAGGATCTCCGGCCAGCCTTCGCCGTGCAGCTTCAGCGGTACGTTGCGAATGGTGCGTACGTTGCTGGTGATGTCCTCGCCGGTGCTGCCATCGCCGCGGGTGGCGCCGCGCACCAGTTGGCCGCGTTCGTAGAGCAGGCTGACGGCCAGGCCGTCCAGCTTCGGCTCGCAACTGTACTCGACCTCCGCGCCACCGCCGAGCAGGTCGCCGCCAGGCAACAGGTCGGCCAGTCCTTCGCGTACGCGGCGGTCGAAGTCCAGCAGGTCCTGCTCCTCGAAGGCGTTGCCAAGGCTGAGCATGGGGATCTCATGGCGCACTTCGCCGAACGCCGAGGCCGGCGTGCCGCTGACCCGCTGGGTCGGCGAGTCGGGCGTCAGCAGTTGCGGGTACTCGGCCTCCAGCGCCTGCAACTCGCGGAACAGGCGATCGTATTCGGCGTCGGGAATGCTCGGTTCGTCGAGCACGTAGTAACGGTAATTGTGGGTGTCCAGTTCGGTTCGCAGTTGCGCGATGCGTTCGGCGGCAGCCTGGGTGTCGGTCATGGTGGGAGTCCGTGAAACGAAAAGAGCAGCCTCGGCTGCTCTATAGAGTAGTTCGCCCCCTCCCGTACGAAGAAAGGGGCTGTGGCCGGATCAGCGCTTCTGCATCAGGCTGCGACGCTCATGGTCGATGATGCGCTGGCGGTAGTGCTCGATGGTCTGGGCGGTCAACACGCTGCGCTGCTCGTCCTTCAGCTCGCCGTTCAGCTCGTGGGCCAGCTTGCGAGCGGCGGCAACCATCACGTCGAAGGCCTGCTTCGGATGGCGCGGCCCCGGCAGGCCGAGGAAGAAGCTCACGGCGCGGGTGCTGAAGTTGTCGATGTCGTCCAGGTCGAAAGTGCCCGGTTTCACCGCATTGGCCATGGAGAACAGGATCTCGCCATTGCCGGCCATGCTTTCGTGGCGATGGAAGATGTCCATGTCGCCGAAGCGCAGGCCGCTCTCGAGGATGTTCTGCAACAATGCCGGCCCCTTGAAGCCGCTCTCGTCGCGGGCGATGACGTTGATGATCAGCACCTCGTCGACCGGGGCAGGTTCGGCAGCAACCGCAGGGGCTTTCTCCCGCTCTTTCTCCTTGCGGCCCTTCGACTTGCCCTTGCGCGGCTCCACCGTCTCGGCGGCATCGCTCGGGTCCGCCTCCAGGGCCAGCCCCTCGTCGAGGTCCAGATCGCCCTGGCGCGGCTCTTCCTGGCGCTTGCCGCCCTTGCGTTCCTTGGCTTCGCGGGCGCTGACGCTGGGCAGGTCCTGTTCGTCGAAGGATGGCTCGCGATGCTCGACCACGCGCGCCGGCCCCAGCAGTTCAGCCGAGTCGCCGTCGTCGTCCGGCAGATTGGCGAAACTGCGGTCGAGCTTGAACTTCAACTTGCCCTTGCCGCCCCGCATCCGCCGCCAACCGTCGAAGAGAATGCCGGCGATCACGATAAGCCCGATAACGATAAGCCATTCGCGCAGACCGATATCCATGTAATTCCGTAGCCCCTAGTGAAAATGGTGAATAAAAAATGAAAAAAGGACGTCCTGTCCCTTGAAACGTGGAGCCAACCTTGTTCTGACAGAACTTTCCCACGCGATACAAAAAGTGGCCATTAAACTAACATGCCCATGCACAAGTTTACACTGCCTGACACTCAGGCTTCAGCCAATGCGACCGCCTCTTCCACGTCAACTGCAACAAGCCGTGAACAGCCCGGCTCATGCATGGTCACGCCCATCAACTGATCGGCCATTTCCATGGCGATCTTGTTGTGGGTGATATAGATGAACTGCACCTTTTCCGACATCTCCTTCACCAATCGCGCATAACGTCCGACGTTGGCATCGTCCAATGGCGCATCGACTTCGTCGAGCATGCAGAACGGCGCCGGGTTCAACTGGAAGATGGCGAATACCAGCGCCAGCGCGGTCAGCGCCTTTTCCCCGCCGGACAACAAGTGGATGGTGCTGTTCTTCTTGCCCGGCGGGCGCGCCATGATCGCCACACCGGTATCGAGTAGATCTTCGCCGGTAAGTTCCAGATATGCCGTACCGCCGCCGAATACCTTCGGGAACAATGCCTGAAGGCCAGCATTGATCTGGTCGAAGGTTTCCTTGAAACGATTGCGGGTTTCCCGGTCGATCTTGCGGATGACGTTTTCCAGCGTCTCCAGCGCTTCGGCCAGGTCGTCGTTCTGCGAGTCCAGGTAGCGCTTGCGCTCGGACTGCTGCTGGTACTCCTCGATCGCCGCCAGGTTGATCGGCCCCAGACGCTGGATGCGCGCCGCGAGACTCTCGAGACGCTCCTCCCAATCGCGTTCGCTGGCATCCAGGGGCAGGTTGGCCAGTACCGTATGCAGGTCGTAGCCGTCTTCGGCGAGCTGCTCCTGCAAGGCTTTGCGCCGCACCACCAGCCCCTGCCACTCCAGGCGCTGCTGCTCCAGCTGGCCACGCAGCAGTTGCGATTGCTGCTCGGCCTGGCCGCGGCGCTTCTCCACCTCGCGCAGTTCGCGATCGGCGTCTTCCAGGGCCAGCCGCGCCTGCTTGAGTTCGTCCTCGACGGCCATCCGCCGCTCCAGCAACTCCTCGAGCTTCATGCGCAGCTCTTCCAGCGGTGCCGCCCCCTCCTCCAGATTGAGGTTGAGCTGTTCGCAACGCTCGTTGAGGCGCGCCGACTGCTGGTCGAGGCGCTCCAGGGCCTGCTGGGTGGAATTGTGCTGCGCCTTCAGCGAGCCGACCCGCACCGCCAACTGGTGCGCATGGTCCTTGTGGGTGCGGGCATCCTGGCGAATCCGGTCGAGCCGTTCGCGCAGGGCGTCACGCTCCGCCAGCAGGGTTTCCCGGCGCTCGGTGTCCAGCGCCATGCTATCCAGCGCTTCCTGCAGGGTCAGGCGCGCCTCGCTCAGTTGCTCCTGTTCCAGCGCGCGCTGCTCGGCCAGTTCCGCCACTTCTTCGTCGAGACGGCGGCGACGCAGTACCAGTTGCTCGACCTTGGCCTGCTGCGCGGACAACTGCGCCTTCAGCTCGCCGTGCCGGCGCCCCTCCTCCTGGACCTGGCGCCGCACCTGCTCGCGCGCGCCTTCCAGCTCGCGCTGCTCGTCGCGGGCCGCAGCCAGACGCTCCTCGCCTTCGGCGACACGGGTTTCCAGGGCCTCCCGCCGCTCCTGCAACGCCTCCAGTTCCTGGGCGCGGGCGAGCATGCCGCCCTGGGCCTCGTCGCTGCGCCGGACCCGCAGGAAGTGCCGGCCGACCCAGTAGCCATCGCGACTGATCAGGCTCTCGCCGTCGTCCAGGGCGCCGCGCTGGGCGAGCGCCTGTTCCAGGGTCTCCACCGGTTTCACCCGGGCCAACCAGGGACTCAGGTCGGCGTCGGCGCGGACCTTGTCCAGCAGCGAACCGGCCGCCGTCGCGGCTCCGCGAGCGGGGCTGAGCAGGCGCAGCTCGCCCTTGCCGAAGCCGGCCAGGGCGAGCCCGTCGAAGCCGTCCAGCAAGACCGCCTGCAGATCCGCGCCGAGCACGGTCTCCACCGCCAGCTCCCAACCCGGCTCGACACGCAAGCCTTCGGCGAGGCGCGGACGTTGTTCCAAGCCCTGCTCGCGCAACCACTCCAAGGCGCCCTGTCCGGGATCGAGAGCGGCCTGCTGCAGGGCCTCCAGCGAAGCGATGCGCCCGTTCAGGCGCTGCAACTCGCCCTGCGCCTGGTGCTGTTCGGCGGCCAGTTGCTGCAATTCCTGGCGCAATTGTTCGAGTCGCTCGGCTTGGCCCTGCTCCTGCAATTGCAGTTCTTCCAGGGCCAGTTCGGCGATCGCCACCTGCTCGTTGAGTTCGAGGATCGCCGCGTCCTCGGGGTCGGCCGCCAACTGGCCACGCTCCTCCTGCAGGCGCCGCTCGCGATCCTGCAGGCGCTCCAGGCTCTGCTCCAGGTGCTGGATGCGCGACTGCTGCACCTCGGCCTGGCGGCGGGGTTCGGCGCTCTGCTGGTTGAAGGCATCCCACTGCTGCTGCCAGGCCTGCATGCCCTGCTCGGCCTGTTCCAGGGCGATGCCCGCTTCTTCCGCGGCGGCCGCGCTGAGTTCCTGTTCCGGTGCGAGCATGGCCATTTCCTCGGCCAGGGTCGCGAGCAAGGTACGGTCGTGCCCGAGGTGCGATTCGGTTTCCTGGCGGGTCCGTTCGGCTTCGCGCAAGTCGTCCTGCAACTGGCGCTGGCGCTGCTGGCCATGCTGGATGCTCTGCTCGACCCGGGCGATGTCGCCGCCGACCGAATAGAAGCGTGCCTGCACCTGGTTGAAGCGTTCGGACAACTCGTGATGGCCGTCGCGCAGCCGTTCGATGCCGGCATCGGCACCGCGCTGCTCGGCTACCAGGGCCTCGAAGGCGACCTCCTGGTCGCCGATGACCCGCTCGCGCTGACCGACCTGCTCGTTCAGGTCGCGCCAGCGCACGGCACCCAGCTGGGCCTTGAGCTGGCGCTCCTCGGCCTTGTGCTCCTGGTATTTTTCCGCCGACTGGGCCTGCCGGTGCAGGCGTTCCAGTTGCCGCCCCAGCTCTTCGCGCAGGTCGGTGAGGCGTGCCAGGTTTTCCTGGGTCCGACGGATGCGGCTTTCGGTTTCGCGGCGGCGCTCCTTGTACTTGGAAATGCCCGCGGCTTCCTCGATGAAGTTGCGCAGGTCTTCCGGACGCGCCTCGATCAGCTTGGAGATCATGCCCTGTTCGATGATCGAGTAGCTGCGCGGCCCCAGGCCGGTGCCGAGGA
This sequence comes from Pseudomonas aeruginosa, assembly GCF_001457615.1. Classification (GTDB taxonomy): domain Bacteria; phylum Pseudomonadota; class Gammaproteobacteria; order Pseudomonadales; family Pseudomonadaceae; genus Pseudomonas; species Pseudomonas aeruginosa. The sequence goes on from NZ_LN831024.1 coordinate 3,848,562, forward strand.
AGATGTCGGTGATGTCGCGCCGCCGGCACTTGGTGCCGTTGAGGAAATAGGTGTTCTGCCCATCCCGCGAGACCCGCCGGCGAATGGATATCTCGGCGTACTGGGCGTATTCGCCCACCAGTGTGGTCTCGGCGTTGTCGAAGATCAGCTCGATGCTCGCCTGGCTCACCGGCTTGCGGGTATTCGAGCCGTTGAAGATGACATCGGTCATCGACTCGCCACGCAGGTTCTTCGCCGAGCTTTCGCCCATCACCCAGCGCACCGCGTCGATGATGTTCGACTTGCCGCAGCCGTTCGGCCCTACCACTGCCGCCATGTTGCTGGGGAAGTTCACCGTGGTCGGATCGACGAAGGACTTGAACCCCGCCAGCTTGATGCTCTTCAGGCGCATGCGTGCGCTCCCGCCAGGGTCGCCATCAGCGTTCGGCGAGCGCGGCCAGCACCAGCTGGCAGTTGTGGCGGCCGTATTCCAGCAGGACCTCGCGGATCCTCGCCTCGTCACGGGCGATCACCGCTTGCAGGAGCTGAGCAAAACTGCCGAGGAACTGGTTCATTTCCGCCTTGCGCCGTTCCAGCGCCAGGTGGTAGGCGCGACTCACCGCCGGCAGCAGGTTTTCGACGGTCTCCTGCAGGTAGGGATTGTTCGCGAAAGGAAAGGCCGCGCGCATGATGTCGAAGCTGGCCTCGACGAAGCCGTCGATATCGCTTTGCGCCAGGTTGTTCAGCAGGCGCTGCTGGATGACCAGGAACGGTGCCAGCTCGGCTTCGCTGCGCCAGCGCCGGGCGACGCTTTCCGCCAGCAGGATGTAGAGCTGCACGATCAGCGCGTAGAGGCTTTCCACATGTTGCGGGGACAGTTCGGACACCTGGGCGCCGCGGCGCGGCAGGATGTTCACCAGGTGGCGGCGTTCGAGAATCAGCAGCGCCTCGCGGACCGAGCCGCGACTGACGTTGAGGGTCTGGGTGACCTTCTGCTCCTGGATACGTTCCCGTTCCTTGAGTTCTCCCCGGATGATGCGTTCCGCGAGGTGGTGGGCGATCTGCTCTGCCAGGCTGTCCGGGGCCTTGAACGTCATGGTGATCCTTTTATCCAGGGGCGCGTTTTCCGGGGGTATATGGATGGGAAGTGTAACACAGGGCGTTACCCCGCCGGCTTCCCGGCGAAGCGGCGGACAGAACGAAGGTTGGGATGGGGCAGGCCGGCCAAGGGAGGACAATTGTCAGACAATCTAACAAGATAAATACGAGGACTTCCCATGTTTGCCTCGCTTTCCTCTGCCTGGATGCTGCGTCTGAAAAAGTACGGCTACTGGATCTGGCTGATCGCGGTGCTCGGCATCCCGCTCAGCTACTGGTGGTCGCTCGGTAGCGACTACCCCAACGCCTGGCCCTGGCTGGTGATCAGCGTGGTGTTCGGGCTGATCCCGATCCTCGATGCCATCGTCGGCCGCGATCCGGCCAACCCCGAGGAAGCCAGCGAAGTGCCGGAGATGGAAGCACAGGGCTACTACCGCGTACTGTCCCTGGCCACCGTCCCGCTGTTGCTGGGCATGCTCGTCTGGTCCGGCTGGATCCTCGCCCACGAGACCCGCTGGGACTGGGTCGGCCAACTGGGCTGGATCCTGTCGGTGGGCACCGTGATGGGCGCCATCGGCATCACCGTCTCCCACGAACTGATCCACAAGGACCCGCAACTGGAACAGAACGCCGGCGGCCTGCTGCTGGCAGCGGTGTGCTATGCCGGCTTCAAGGTCGAACACGTGCGCGGCCACCATGTACACGTCTCGACCCCGGAAGATGCCTCGTCCTCGCGCTACGGCCAGAGCCTCTACTCGTTCCTCCCGCACGCCTACAAGCACAACTTCCTCAACGCCTGGCGCCTGGAGGCCGAGCGCCTGAAGCGCAAGGGCCTGCCGGCCCTGCACTGGCGCAACGAGCTGATCTGGTGGTACGCCATCAGCGCCCTCTTCCTGCTCGGCTTCAGCCTGGCCTTCGGCTGGCTGGGAGCGATCTTCTTCCTCGGCCAGTCGGTGATGGCCTTCACCCTGCTGGAGATCGTCAACTACGTCGAGCACTACGGCCTGCATCGGCGGCGCCTGGACAACGGCCGCTACGAACGCACCACGCCGGAACACTCGTGGAACAGCAATTTCCTCCTGACCAACCTGTTCCTTTTCCACCTGCAGCGCCATTCCGACCACCATGCCTACGCCAAGCGCCGCTACCAGGTGCTGCGCCACTACGACAGCAGCCCGCAACTGCCCAACGGCTACGCCGGGATGATCGTCCTCGCCCTGTTCCCACCGCTCTGGCGCGCGGTGATGGACCCGAAGGTGCGCGCCTACTATGCCGGCGAGGAATACCAGCTTACCGACACCCAGCGCATCTGAGCGTCCCGCCCCTGGGAAACGGCACCTTCGGGTGCCGTTTTCGTTTATGGGCAAACTGACTGACCTACAGGTCAAAAAATTATTTGACTCAAAAGTCAGTTTTTTCTAGATTCGCCTCCATAGCTCCTACCGTGGAGCCCTGTGCGGAAACCGCCCCACTCCGGCCGGTTCTCCTGCAAGGCCTAGAATTCAATAACAAGAACCCGCCTGGAGGCACGCCTTGATCAGGTTCCTGCTCAACCGGGAGATCCGCGTCGAAGAACGCCTGGACCCCAACCTCACCGTCCTCGACTACCTGCGCCGGCACCTCGGCAAGACCGGCACCAAGGAAGGCTGCGCCTCCGGCGATTGCGGCGCCTGCACCGTGGTGGTCGGCGAACTGGTCACCGGCGAGGATGGTGCCGAACGCATCCGCTATCGCAGCCTGAACTCCTGCCTGACCTTCGTTTCCGCCCTTCACGGCAAGCAATTGATCACCGTCGAGGACCTCAAGCACCAGGACCGCCTGCACGACGTGCAGCAGGCGATGGTCGACTGCCATGGCTCGCAGTGCGGGTTCTGCACGCCGGGTTTCGTCATGTCGCTGTTCGCCCTGCAGAAGAACAGCGCCGGCGCCGATCCGGCCAAGGCCCACGAGGCGCTCGCCGGCAACCTCTGCCGCTGCACCGGCTACCGGCCGATCCTCGACGCCGCCGAGCAGGCCTGCTGCCACAAGCGCGCAGACCAGTTCGACGCCCGGGAAGCCGCCACCATCGAGCAATTGCGCGCCATCGCTCCGCGCGAAACCGCCGAGCTGAACAGCGGTGACCGGCGCTGCCTGCTGCCGCTCACCGTCGCCGACCTGGCCGACCTCTACGGCGCCAATCCGCAGGCACGCCTGCTGGCCGGCGGCACCGACCTGGCGCTGGAGGTCACCCAGTTCCATCGCGAACTGCCGGTGATGATCTATGTCGGCCACATCCGCGAAATGAAACGCATCGAAGTGGGCGCCAACTGCCTGGAAATCGGCGCCGCCACCCCGCTGACCGACTGCTACCAGGCGCTGGCCGCGGACTACCCGGACTTCGGCGAGTTGCTGCAGCGTTTCGCGTCCCTGCAGATCCGCAACCAGGGCACTCTCGGCGGCAATATCGGCAACGCCTCGCCGATCGGCGACGCCCCGCCGCTGCTGATCGCCCTCGGCGCGAAGATCGTCCTGCGCCGCGGCGAACGGCGCCGCGAGCTGCCGCTGGAGGAGTACTTCCTCGACTACAAGGTCACCGCCCGCGAAGAAGGCGAGTTCATCGAGAAGATCCTGGTCCCGCGTGCCCGGCCCAGCCAGGCGTTCAAGGCCTACAAGGTCTCCAAGCGCATCGACGACGATATTTCCGCGGTCTGCGCCGCCATCAGCCTCGACCTGGAAGATGGCCGGATCGCCCGCGCCAGGGTCGCCTTCGGCGGCATGGCGGCGATTCCCAAGCGCGCCGCCGCCTGCGAAGCGACGCTGCAAGGCGCGCGCCTGGAAGCCGCCAGCTTCGAACGCGCCGCGGCCGCCCTGGCGAACGACTTCACCCCGCTCAGCGACTTCCGCGCGAGCAAGGAATATCGCCTGCTGACCGCGCAGAACCTGCTGCGCAAATGCTTCCTGGAGCTGCACGCTCCCGCCGTCGAAACCCGGGTGACCGCCTATGTCTAACCATCGCAAGCCGCACAAGAGCCAGGAAGAGCTGGCCGACCTGTTCCGCGCCGAGCTGACCACCGGAGTCGGCCGCAGCGTCAAGCACGAAAGCGCCCCCAAGCACGTCAGCGGCGAGGCGATCTACATCGACGATCGCCTGGAGTTTCCCAACCAGTTGCACGTCTATGCGCGCCTGAGCGAGCGCGCCCACGCCCGCATCACCCGCCTCGACGTGACGCCCTGCTACCAGTTCCCCGGCGTCGCCATCGCCCTCACCGCCGCCGACGTTCCCGGCCAGCTCGACATCGGCCCGGTGGTGGCCGGCGACCCGCTGCTGGCCGATGGCAAGGTGGAGTATGTCGGACAGATGGTCCTGGCGGTCGCCGCCGACAGCCTGGAAACCGCGCGCAAGGCGGCCATGGCGGCGATCGTCGAGTACGAAGACCTGGAGCCGGTGCTCGACGTGGTCGAGGCCCTGCGCAAGCGCCATTTCGTCCTCGACAGCCACCAGCACCGCATCGGCGATTCCGCCGCCGCGCTGGCCGGCGCGCCGCATCGCCTGCAAGGCACGCTGCACATCGGCGGCCAGGAGCATTTCTACCTGGAGACGCAGATTTCCTCGGTAATGCCCAGCGAAGACGGCGGCATGATCGTCTATTGCTCGACCCAGAACCCCACCGAAGTGCAGAAGCTGGTGGCCGAGGTCCTCGGGGTTTCCTTCAACCGCATCGTCATCGACATGCGCCGCATGGGCGGCGGCTTCGGCGGCAAGGAAACCCAGGCCGCGGCGCCGGCCTGCCTGTGCGCGGTGGTCGCCTACCACACCGGGCGTCCGGCGAAGATGCGCCTGCCGCGCATGGAGGACATGCAGATCACCGGCAAGCGTCACCCGTTCTACGTCGAATACGACGTCGGCTTCGACGACGATGGCCGCCTGCACGGCATCCAGATCGACCTGGCCGGCAATTGCGGCTATTCGCCGGACCTCTCCGGCTCGATCGTCGACCGCGCCATGTTCCACTCGGACAACGCCTACTTCCTCGGCAACGCCACCATCAACGGCCACCGTTGCAAGACCAACACCGCCTCGAACACCGCCTACCGCGGTTTCGGCGGGCCCCAGGGAATGGTCGCCATCGAGGAGATCATGGACGCCGTGGCCCGCAGCCTGGGCAAGGACCCGCTGGAGGTGCGCAAGCTCAACTACTACGGCAAGAACGAGCGCAACGTCACCCATTACCACCAGACCGTCGAGCACAACCTGTTGGCGGAGATGACCGCCGAGCTGGAAGCGAGCAGCGAGTACGCCCGCCGCCGCGAGGAAATCCGTGCCTTCAATGCCGCCAGCCCGGTCCTGAAGAAAGGCCTGGCGCTGACCCCGGTGAAGTTCGGCATTTCGTTCACCGCGACCTTCCTCAACCAGGCAGGTGCGCTGATCCACATCTATACCGACGGCAGCATCCACCTGAACCATGGCGGCACCGAGATGGGCCAGGGCCTCAATACCAAGGTCGCCCAGGTGGTCGCCGAGGTCTTCCAGGTCGACGTGGAGCGCATCCAGATCACCGCCACCAATACCGACAAGGTACCCAATACCTCCCCCACCGCCGCCTCCTCGGGCACCGACCTGAACGGCAAGGCCGCGCAGAATGCCGCCGAAACCATCAAGCGGCGCCTGGTGGAGTTCGCCGCACGGCACTGGAAGGTCAGCGAGGAAGACGTCGAGTTCCGCAACAACCAGGTGCGTATCCGCGAGCTGATCCTGCCGTTCGAGGAACTGGTCCAGCAGGCCTACTTCGGCCAGGTTTCGTTGTCCAGCACCGGCTTCTACCGCACGCCGAAGATCTTCTACGACCGCGAGCAGGCCCGTGGCCGGCCCTTCTATTATTTTGCCTACGGCGCCGCCTGCTCGGAGGTGATAGTCGATACCCTCACCGGCGAATACCGCATGCTGCGCACCGACATCCTGCATGACGTCGGCGACTCGCTGAACCCGGCCATCGACATCGGCCAGGTCGAAGGCGGCTTCGTCCAGGGCATGGGCTGGCTGACCATGGAGGAACTGGTCTGGAACGCCAAGGGCAAGCTGATGACCAGCGGCCCGGCCAGCTACAAGATTCCCGCCGTCGCCGACATGCCGCTGGACCTGCGGGTGAAACTGCTGGAGAACCGCAAGAATCCGGAGCAGACCGTGTTCCATTCCAAGGCCGTGGGCGAGCCGCCGTTCATGCTCGGCATCTCGGTCTGGTGCGCGATCAAGGACGCCGTGGCCAGCCTCGCCGACTACCGCGCGCAACCCGCCATCGACGCGCCGGCGACGCCCGAGCGGGTGCTCTGGGGCGTGGAACAGATGCGCCGGCTGAAGGCCGCCCAGGCGCAAGCGGCGGACGCCGCGGTCGAACCGGCCTGAACCGCCGCGATCGGGAGGATGACGAGATGAACTGGATCAGCGCCCTGGCCGAGTTGCAGCGTAGCGGCGAACCTTGCGTCCTGGTGACCATCATCGAGGAACGCGGCTCGACCCCGCGCAACGCCGGCTCGAAGATGGTGGTCAGCGCCGAGCGGCTCTACGACACCATCGGCGGCGGCCACCTGGAATACAGGGCCCAGGCCATTGCCCGGGAAATGCTCGCCGCGCGGACCCAGGACACCCGCCTGGAGCGCTTCAGCCTGGGCGCCAGTCTCGGCCAGTGCTGCGGCGGCGCCACGGTGCTGCTGTTCGAGCCGATGGGCCAGCCGCAGGCACACATCGCCGTGTTCGGCGCGGGCCACGTCGGTCGCGCCCTGGTACCCTTGCTCGCCAGCCTGCCCTGCCGGGTGCGCTGGATCGATTCGCGGGAACACGAATTTCCCGCGCTCCTGCCCGACGGCGTGGAGAAAGTGGTGAACGACGAAGTGCTCGACGAGGTCGAGCGGATGCCGCCCGGCAGCCACTTCATCGTCATGACCCACAATCACCCGCTGGACCTGGAGCTTACCGCGGCGATCCTGGCGCGCAACGACTTCGCCTACTTCGGCCTGATCGGCTCGAAGACCAAGCGCGTCAAGTTCGAGCACCGCCTGCGCGAACGTGGCGTCGACGCCGAACGCCTGCAACGGATGCGCTGCCCGATGGGCCTGGAGCAGGTGAAAGGCAAGCTGCCGGCGGAGATCGCCATCTCCATCGCCGGCGAGGTGATCGCCACCTACAACGCCGCCTTCGGCCTGGAACGCAAGCAGGGGCCGTCGAGCGTCACCCGGCTGACCCCGGAGTCGCGCCGCGCCCACGAATCCTGAGCGGCCCCCGCTCCCCCGCGTCCGCCGCCAGGCGGCGGACCTCCCACGAACCTTTTTTCGAGACTGCCATGACCCGCAACGCCAAAGCCTACCGCGCCGCCATCCTGCACAGCATCGCCGACCCCGCGGAGGTCGGCGTCGAACGCTCCTACGAATACTTCGAGGACGGCCTGTTGCTGGTGGAGGACGGCAAGGTCGCTCGCCTCGGTGACGCCGAAACCCTGCTCGGCGAGATCGGCGAGGTCGAGGTCTTCGAGTACCGCGACGCGCTGATCACCCCCGGCTTCATCGATACCCACATCCATTTCCCGCAGACCGGGATGATCGCCTCCTACGGCGAACAACTGCTGGACTGGCTGAACACCTATACCTTCCCCACCGAGCGCCAATTCGGCGACCAGGCCCATGCCGACCAGGTCGCCGAGATCTTCCTGCAGGAACTGCTGCGCAACGGCACCACCACCGCGCTGGTCTTCGGCAGCGTGCACCGGCAATCGGTGGAATCGCTGTTCGAGGCCGCCCGGCGCCTGGACCTGCGCCTGATCGCCGGCAAGGTGATGATGGACCGCAACGCGCCGGACTACCTGACCGACACCGCCGAGAGCAGCTACCGCGACAGCAAGGCGCTGATCGAGCGCTGGCACGGCCAGGGCCGTCTGCTCTACGCGGTGACCCCGCGCTTCGCCCCGACCAGCACCGCGGAACAGCTGGACATGGCGGCGCGGCTGCTGCGCGAGCATCCCGGCGTATACCTGCACACCCATCTGTCGGAGAACCTCAAGGAAATCGAGTGGGTGAAGGAGCTGTTCCCCGAGCGCAGCGGCTACCTGGACGTCTACGACCACCACGGCCTGCTCGGGCCGCGCTCGGTGTTCGCCCATGGCGTGCACCTGTGCGACGGCGAATGCCAGCGCCTGGCGGAGACTGGCTCGGCGGTGGCGTTCTGCCCGACCTCCAACCTGTTCCTCGGCAGCGGTCTGTTCGACCTGCCGAAGCTGGAGCGCTACAAGGTCAAGGTCGGCCTCGGCACCGATGTCGGCGCCGGCACCAGCTTCTCCCAGCTGCAGTCCCTGAACGAGGCGTACAAGGTCATGCAGTTGCAGGGCGCCCGCCTCGATCCGTTCAAGTCGCTCTACCTCGCCACCCTCGGCGGCGCCCGTGCGCTGGAGCTGGACGACCGGATCGGCAGCTTCGCCACCGGCAACGAGGCGGACTTCGTGGTCCTCGACTACCACGCCACCCCGCTGCTCTCCTACCGCCTGAGCCAGGCCGGCAGCCTGGCCGAACGGCTGTTCGCGCTGACCATCCTCGGCGACGACCGCACGGTGAAGGAAACCTTCGCCGCCGGTCGCTCGGTGCATCGCCGCGACTGACTCCCGGCGGAAACGAAAAAGCCCCGCATCGCGGGGCTTTTCAATGCTTCGGATCAGGCCGCCGAATCGCTGTCGGCCTTGGCCCGGCGTGGCTTCTTCTTGCCGCCGAGGAGGTGCGAGAACACCGCGTGCAGGTCGCCGGAAGCGTTGTCGCTCTCCAGGTTGAGCTTGCTGTCGATATGCTCCATGTGGTGCATCATCAGGGTCACCGCGCGCTCCTTGTCGCCCTTCTCGATGGCGTCGAGGATCTCGTTGTGCTCGTCGAACGAGCAGTGCGAGCGACCGCCGCTTTCGTACTGGGCGATGATCAGCGAGGTCTGCGACACCAGGCTGCGCTGGAAACTCACCAGAGGAGCGTTGCGCGCCATCTCGGCGAGCTTCAGGTGGAACTCGCCGGACAGGCGGATGCCGGCGCCCCGGTCGCCACGGGCGAAGCTGGATTGTTCCTGCACCACCATCTCGCGCAACTCGGCCAGACGCTCGGCGGTGGCGTTGTCGGTGGCCAGTTCGGTGATGGCGCGCTCGACTGTGCGGCGGGCGAAAAGGATCTGCCGGGCCTCGTCGATGCTCGGGCTGGCGACCACCGCGCCGCGGTTCGGCCGTAACAGCACCACCTGCTCGTGGGCCAGGCGCGAGAGGGCGCGGCGAATGATGGTGCGGCTGACACCGAATATCTCGCCGAGCGCCTCCTCGCTCAGCTTGGTGCCGGGGGCCAGGCGTTGTTCGAGGATGGCGTCGAAGATGTGGGCGTAGACGATCTCGTCCTGGGTACCGCTGCGGGCAGCCTTGCCGGTGCGCGGCGGCTTCCTGATGTGTTGCAACTGATCGGTCATCGGTCTCGAACCTTGTGCGTCCGGCTTGTGGCCTGGGCTGATCCTCGCTCACGGGCGTGGGTGAGGCACGCCGGCGGCTGGTAGCGAAATAGTGTACACAAGCAACGGCATCCGACGCACCACCCCTTTCCGCCCCTCGTTCCGAGCGCGCGGCACCGCCCGGAAGGGGGCGTGACGGAAAGCTGATAAAAATGTGGCGAAACACCCTCAAACATTCTTTGACCTTTTTGTATACAAAGGCATAATCGCTCGCACGAGTTCTTGACCCAGAGGTCAGAAAATCGTGCCCTCACATCACCTTCGAGCCGCGTCAGGGACCTGGTAACCAACCGGCCCGCAGGACCTAACAACAAGAGCGATGAGGAGTACCTGCTGTGGAAAGCACCAAACAAGAAGAACAAGGGATCTACGCTGCGACACCGCCCGCCACCGGCCTGCTCGAACGCCTGTTCAAGCTCCGCCAGCATGGTACGACGGTCAGGACCGAGCTGGCGGCCGGGCTGACCACCTTCATCACCATGGCCTACATCATCTTCGTCAATCCCAACATCATGGCCGACGCCGGCATCGACCACGGCGCGGCGTTCGTCGCCACGTGCCTGGCGGCCGCCCTCGGCTGCTTCCTGATGGGCCTGTACGCCAACTGGCCGGTGGGCCTGGCGCCGGGAATGGGACTGAACGCCTTCTTCACCTACACCGTGGTCGGCACCATGGGCTACAGCTGGCAGATCGCCCTAGGCGCGGTGTTCATCTCCGGGGTGATGTTCATGCTGCTGACCTTCTCCCGGGTCCGCGAATGGCTGCTCAACAGCATCCCCCGCAGCCTCAGGTTCGCCATGGGTGCGGGAGTCGGCCTGTTCCTCGGCCTGATCGGCCTGAAGACCGCCGGCATCGTGGTGGCCAGCCCGGCGACCCTGATCAAGCTCGGCCACCTCACCTCGCCCGGCCCGCTGCTGGCGGCACTGTGCTTCCTGATGATCGCCGTGCTCGAGTACCGCCGGGTGTTCGGCGGCATCCTCATCAGCATCCTCAGCGTCACCCTGGTCGGCTGGGCCCTCGGCCTGGTGCAGTACGGCGGGGTGTTCTCGGCGCCGCCGAGCCTGGCGCCGACCTTCCTGGCGATGGACATCGCCGGCGCGTTCAACGTCACCATGATCAGCGTGATCCTGGCCTTCCTCTTCGTGCACATGTTCGATACCGCCGGCACTCTCATGGGCGTCGCCCAGCGCGCGCACCTGGTGAAGGAGGACGGACGTATCGAGAACCTGTCGAAGGCGATGAAGGCCGACAGCGCCTCCAGCGTGTTCGGCGGCATGCTCGGTGTCCCGCCGGTGACCAGTTACGTGGAGAGCGCCGCGGGCGTGGCCGCCGGCGGACGTACCGGGCTCACCGCGGTGGTGGTCGGCGTGCTGTTCGTCGCCGCGATGTTCTTCGCCCCGCTGGCCGGGATGATCCCCGCCTTCGCCACCGCCGGCGCGCTGATCTACGTGGCCATGCTTATGATGGGCGGGATGGCGCACATCGACTGGGACGAGCACACCGAGACCATCCCGGCGATCGTCACGGTGATCATGATGCCGCTGACCTTCTCGGTGGCCGACGGTATCGCCTTGGGCTTCATCACCTACGTCGCGATGAAGGTCCTCACCGGCAAGCACCGCGAAGTCTCGGCCAGCCTCTATGCGTTGTTCGTGATCTTCGTCGCCAAGTTCATCTTCCTCTGACCCGCCCGGATGGCGGATGGCCGCACGCGGCTATCCGCCTCGAACCTGTCGTTGCCCCGCAGGGCTCGCGACGCGCAGCTTCATCCCCCGCCCATTCGTACCCTGCGCCGCATTTCCCTTCCTGCCCACGAGTGGCGGATAACCGGCAACCCTCGGCGCACTCCCCGCGAACGAAAAAAAGCCCGCTCGATGGCGGGCCAGGGAAAAGGACTCGGAGAGTCAGTGTTTCGTGGCACGCACCTAGCTGCCGCGATAGGTCGAATAGCTGTAGGGCGAGATCAGCAGCGGCACGTGGTAGTGATCGTCGGCGGAGGCGATGCCGAAACGCAGCACCACCTGGTCGAGGAAGGCCGGCTCCGGCAATTGCACGCCGCGGGCGCGATAGTAGTCGCCGGCGTTGAACACCAGTTGATAGACCCCGGGACGGAAGTCCTCGCCTTGCAGCACCGGCTGGTCGCAGCGGCCGTCGTGGTTGGTCAGGGTGGTGGCGATCAGTTCCAGTTGCTGGCCTTCTACCCGGTACAGCTCGATCTTGATGCCATGGCCGGGGCAGCCATGTGCGGAATCCAGTACATGCGTGGTCAAACGTCCCATGGGTTGCGGGCGCCCGCTGGCGGACACCACTCCTCCTCTTGCCTTCGTTCGATGGGGATCGCTCCGGGACCTGCCCGGCGCCGCTCGCTTGCAGCCCGCCAGGGAGCCGCTTGCGAAGCAATATAAGTTATCTTTCGATGAATTGTATACAAAAAACACCGCCGCAACCGAAAATGCGGCAGCCACCCCGAAAACGGGCATTCCTTCCACAAGCCCCACCCCGCAGGGCCTCATTCTTCGCTAACTGACCAATCGGGCAGGTTTTTTGCTGGATGAATGGCAGGGATCGGCAAGCAGGATTGTATTTACAGACCGCAGGCAAACTTGTATACAATAAATCCATCACGGCATCCCCGGCCCGTCCGGCCCGCCGCCCCATCCACAATAAGGAACACTGCTGTGAGCGCTGACTACCCACGCGACCTGATCGGATACGGCAACAACCCTCCCCACCCTCACTGGCCCGGCGATGCGCGCATCGCCCTGTCCTTCGTGCTCAATTACGAAGAAGGTGGCGAGCGCTGCGTCCTGCATGGCGACAAGGAGTCCGAGGCGTTCCTTTCCGAGATGGTGGCTGCCCAGCCCTTGCAGGGCGTGCGCCACATGAGCATGGAATCGCTCTACGAATACGGCAGCCGCGCCGGGGTCTGGCGCCTGCTCAAGCTGTTCAAGCGACGCAACGTGCCGCTCACCGTGTTCGCCGTGGCCATGGCGGCGCAGCGCAACCCTGAGGTGATCAGGGCGATGGTCGCCGACGGCCATGAAATCTGCAGCCACGGCTACCGCTGGATCGACTACCAGTACATGGACGAGGCCCAGGAGCGCGAGCACATGCTCGAAGCCATCCGCATCCTCACCGAACTCACCGGCCAGCGCCCGGTGGGCTGGTACACCGGACGCACCGGCCCGAACACCCGGCGCCTGGTGATGGAGGAAGGCGGCTTCCTCTATGACTCCGACACCTACGACGACGACCTGCCCTACTGGGACCCGGCCAGCACCGCGGAGAAACCGCACCTGGTGATTCCCTATACCCTGGACACCAACGACATGCGCTTCACCCAGGTGCAGGGCTTCAACAATGGCGAGCAGTTCTTCCAGTACCTGAAGGACGCCTTCGACGTGCTCTACGAAGAAGGCGCGACGGCGCCGAAGATGCTCTCCATCGGCCTGCATTGTCGGTTGATCGGTCGCCCGGCGCGGATGGCCGCCCTGGAGCGCTTCATCCAGTACGCGCAGAGCCACGACAAGGTCTGGTTCGCCCGCCGCGAAGACATCGCCCGCCATTGGCACCGTGAGCATCCTTTCCAGGAGACCGAGGCATGAGCCGTTTCCAGACCCTGACCCCCGCCTCGCTGTCCCGCGAGGCCTTCGTCGAAGCCTTCGCCGACATCTACGAACACTCCCCCTGGGTCGCCGAGAAGGCCTATGACCTGGGCATCGACGACAGCCTCAACGATATCGAGGGCCTGCACCAGCGCATGGCCGACATTCTCCTGTCGGCAAGCCGCGAGGCCCAGCTGGCGCTGATCAACGCCCACCCGGACCTCGCCGGCAAGGCAGCGATCCGTGGCGAACTGACCGCCTCCAGCACCTCCGAGCAGGCCGGCGCCGGGATTCACGAATGCAGCGCCGAGGAGTTCGCCCGCTTCACCGAACTCAACGACGCCTACAAGGCCAGGTTCGGCTTCCCCTTCATCAAGGCGGTGAAGGGCAGCAACCGCCATCAGATCCTGGCGGCCTTCGAGGAACGCATCCAGCACTCCGCCGACGAGGAGTTCGCTACCGCGCTGGCCGAGATCAACAAGATCGCCCTGTTCCGCCTGCAGCAGCTCTGAGGCCTGCGGATACGAGCATGAACGCCGAACACTCGCCCTTCCGCCACTACCTCGACCTCGCCGACGCACGCCTGGGCAGCCAGGTGGTCGCCGTCAGCGACGAATGGTTCGCCCCGGCCAGCCGCATGCTGCAGGCCGGCGAACCGGTGTGGAAGGAAGGCGTGTTCGACGACAGCGGCAAGTGGATGGACGGCTGGGAAACCCGCCGCAAGCGCTTCGAGGGCCATGACCAGGCGGTGATCCGCCTGGGTGTGCCGGGCGTGCTGAAGGGCGTCGACATCGACACCCGCTTCTTCACCGGCAACCATCCGCCGGCGGCTTCCCTGGATGGCTGCTTCTGCGCCGAAGGCGACCCGGACGACAGCACGTCCTGGAGCGAAGTGCTGCCGGCGGTGGCGCTGCAGGGCGATAGCCATCACTACCACCCGATAGACGACGAACGTCCCTGGACCCACCTGCGCCTGAACATCTACCCGGACGGCGGTATCGCCCGCCTGCGCCTCTATGGCGTGCCCTACCGCGACTGGAGCAGCCAGCCGCCGGGAACGGCGCTCGACCTGGCCGCAGCGGTCAACGGCGGCCGGGCGCTGGCCTGTTCCGACCAGCATTTCGGACGCATGGGCAACCTGCTCAACCCCGGACGTGCCATCAACATGGGCGACGGCTGGGAAACCGGCCGCCGCCGCACGCCGGGCCACGACTGGGTGATCGTCGCCCTCGGCCATCCCGGCAGCATCGAGGCGGCGGTCGTCGATACCTTGCACTTCAAGGGCAACTATCCGGAAAGCTGCAGCATCCAGGCCGCCTTCGTGGAAGGCGGGAACGAGGCCCGGATCGAGGCGCAGAGCCTCTTCTGGCGCGAGCTGCTGCCAGCGCAGAAGCTGGAAATGCACCAGGAACATCGGTTCGAGCGGCACCTCAACGCCCTCGGCCCGATCACCCATGTACGCCTGAACATCTTTCCCGACGGCGGCGTCAGCCGCCTGCGCCTGTTCGGCAGGCCACAATTACCGTGAGACCCGGGCCCCGCGTGCGTCCGGAATACAACAAACAGAATCGACAGGATCAGTATGCGCACTCTCAAGATCGAGCCGTTGACCAAGGAAGCCTTCGCCCCGTTCGGTGACGTGATCGAAACCGCCGGCAGCGACTATTTCATGATCAACAACGGCTCCACCCGCCGTTATCACAAGCTGGCCACGGTCGAGACCGCGCAGCCGGAAGATAACGCGATCATCAGCATCTTCAGCGCCGAGAAGCTGGAAATGCCGTTGCGCATCCGCATGCTGGAACGCCATCCGCTGGGCAGCCAGGCCTTCATCCCGCTGCTCGGCAACCCCTTTCTGGTCGTGGTCGCGCCACTTGGCGATGTACCTGTACCGGGCCTCGTCCGCGCCTTCCTGACCAACGGAAGGCAGGGCGTCAATTACCACCGCGGCGTCTGGCACCATCCGGTGCTGACGATCGAAAAGCGGGATGACTTCCTGGTGGTCGATCGCAGCGGTTCCGGGAACAACTGCGACGAGCATTTCTTCACCGAGGACGAACAGCTCCTCCTCGACCCCCAATCAAACCAATAAGAGAGGTCCTGCCGCCGGTCCGCCGGCCAGGGCAAGAGGTACAAGACTGTGGAAGCACATCTCATCGAATGGCTGAACCTGCTGGTGCGCTGGATTCACATGATCGTCGGGATCGCGTGGATCGGCGCTTCGTTCTATTTCGTCTGGCTGGAGAACAACCTCAACCGCAGCAACCCGCGTGAAGGCCTGTCCGGAGACCTCTGGGCAATCCACGGTGGCGGCATCTACCACCTGGAGAAGTACAAGCTGGCTCCGCCGAAAATGCCGGAGAACCTGCACTGGTTCAAATGGGAGGCCTACTCCACCTGGATGTCCGGGGTGGTGTTGCTGACCATCGTGTTCTACCTGAACCCGACCCTCTACCTGATCGCCCCCGGCAGCGACCTGGCGCCGGCGGCGGCCATCGCCATCGGCATCGGCTCGCTGGTCTGCGGCTGGTTCGTCTACACCATCCTCTGCGATTCGGCGCTGGGCAAGACCCCTGCCCTGCTCGGCCTGGTCCTGTTCGTCCTGCTGGTCGCCGCCGCCTACGGCCTGACCCAGGTGTTCAGCGGCCGCGGCGCCTACCTGCACGTCGGCGCGATCATCGGCACCATCATGGTCGGCAACGTGTTCAGGGTGATCATGCCGGCCCAGCGCGCGCTGGTGAAAGCCATCGAAGAAAACCGCGAGCCCGATCCGGTGCTGCCGGCCAAGGGCCTGCTGCGCTCCCGGCACAACAACTACTTCACCCTGCCGGTGCTGTTCATCATGATCAGCAACCACTTCCCGAGCACCTACGGCAGCCAGTACAACTGGCTGATCCTGGCCGCCATCGCGGTGCTCGCGGTACTGGTACGCCACTACTTCAACACCCGCCACGAAAGCAACCGCTTCGCCTGGGCCCTGCCCGCCGGCGCGCTGGGCATGATCGCCCTGGCCTTCGTCACCACGCCGAACTACCAGCAGGCTTCCGCGCCGCTGGCCAGCGCCCCGGCGGCGGCACCGGCACAACCGGCGACCGGCGGCGACGCACCAGCCGCGCCCGCCGCGACCCTGGCCTCCAATGCCGGGGCCGCGAGCGGAGCCGACTTCGACAAGGTCCATCACGTGATCCAGGAGCGCTGCACCGTCTGCCACTCGGCGAAACCGACCAGCCAGCTGTTCAGCACCGCGCCAGGCGGGATCATGCTCGACACCCCGCAGCAGATCCAGCAACTGGCACCGAAGATCCAGGCCCAGGCCGTGGCCTCGCAGATCATGCCGCTGGGCAACATCACGCAGATGACCCAGGAAGAACGCAACCTGATCGGCAGCTGGATCGCCAAGGGCGCACAGATCAACTGAGCCTTGGCCGAAAGGCTAAGAACCGCACCTCCGGTTCCCCGCAGCAGAACAACCCTGCTGGCCCTACCCCAAAAGCCCTCTCCATAGAGGGCTTTTGGCCATAACTCGCCATATCTTTCAGCCCCCAACCTCTCCGATAACTCACTTTCCTTCACCCTGGGCCGATGGAACGAAACCGTGCGGCGCTATCTTCGCCTACCTTGCCAATGAAGAACTGTGCAACTTTTTGGTTGATAACGTTGTGGATAGAACGCTAGGGAACAAATACCCAAAGGGCTCCGAGAGAGTGCGCAACTTTTTGCAAGCGGTGCGCAAAAAGTTGCGCAATTTTCAGTGTTCTTCCCATGAGAATCGCCAGCGAATTTTTGGTTTCCCCCAATAACGCCTTGATGGAAAAGAGTTTCAAGACCAGTGGCACAGTTCTTGTCTAGCACCGGTGACCCCGGCATATCGCCTGGGCACTTTCAACGACAAGGAACGTATCCATGGCAACCCCCGCCTATATGTCCATCACCGGCACCAAGCAGGGCCTGATCACCGCCGGCGCCTTCACCGAGGACTCGGTCGGCAACACCTATCAGGAAGGCCACGAGGACCAGGTGATGGTCCAGGGCTTCAACCACGAAGTGATCATCCCGCGCGACCCGCAGTCCGGCCAGCCGACCGGCCAGCGCGTGCACAAGCCGGTGGTCATCACCAAGGTCTTCGACAAGGCCTCGCCGCTGCTGCTGGCCGCCCTGACCTCCGGCGAGCGCCTGACCAAGGTCGAGATCCAGTGGTACCGCACCTCCGCCGCCGGCACCCAGGAGCACTACTACACCACCGTCCTGGAAGACGCGATCATCGTCGACATCAAGGACTACATGCACAACTGCCAGGACCCGGGCAACGCCCACTTCACCCACCTGGAAGACGTGCACTTCACCTACCGCAAGATCACCTGGACCCACGAAGTCTCCGGCACCTCCGGCTCCGACGACTGGCGCTCGCCGGTCGCAGGGTGAGTTGACAGGCACACCGGTCGTACACCTGTGCGATCGGTTCTCCGTCGAGCCGAAAATGTCCGCTACTTCGCGAAATCGACACAGAGCCAAGACTTTCGGCAGCGGCTGAGCAAGAGTAACGTGGGGCTCGCTTCTCCAACGGATGGGGGAGGAACCGCCCGCCAGGAACAAGGAACGATCCATGCGTCAAAGGGACCTGAAATTCACCTTCGTCGTCGGCGAAGGGAAACTCGCGTTCGATGTCGTCGAGTTCGAACTGGAAGAAGCGCTCTGCGAGCCTTTCCGCCTGAGCCTGAAGCTGGCCAGCGACAAGAACGCCATCGATTTCAAGCAGGTACTCGACCAGCCGGGCACCTTCACCCTCTGGCAGGACGGCCGTCCGGCCCGCTACGTCCATGGCATCGTCAGCCACTTCACCCAAGGCAGCTCGGGTTTTCGCCGGACCCGCTACGAACTGCTGCTGGAACCACAGTTGGCGCGCCTGGAGCTGTGCTGCAACTGGCGGATCTTCCAGGAGAAGAGTGTTCCGGAGATTCTCCAGGCGCTGCTCAAGGAGCACCGGGTGCTCGACTACGAACAGCGTATCTACCACGAGCACCTGCCACGCGAATACTGCGTGCAGGCCGGCGACAGCGATCACTACCTGCACGACCGGCTGGCCTTCGAGGAAGGCCTGGTCTACTACTTCCGCTTCGACGAACACCGCCACACCCTGGTCTGCAGCGACCGGCTCTACGTCCAGGAGCGTATCGCCGGCGGCCCGGTGCTGTTCAGCGCCCAGCCGGAGGGCGACAACCCGCAGCCGGTGCTTCATTCTTTCCGCTACAGCGAAAATGTTCGTACGGCTCGACAGACCCAGCGGGACTACAGCTTCAAGCGCCCGACCTACGACCAGGAGCATCATCTCGCTGGCGAGGCGCTCGAGCATCAGGACTCGTCCTACGAGCGCTACGACTACCCCGGTCGCTACAAGCGGAGCGGCGCGGGCCGGCCTTTCAGCGAAAGCCGCCTCAGAGGACATCGGCGCGATGCACGGGTGGCATCGGTCAGCGGCGACGACCCACGGCTGATCCCGGGCCACGCCTTTGCCCTGGAAGGTCATCCGCGTGCCGACTTCAACGCCTGGTGGCGGCCGGTGCGGGTGGTCCATCGCGGCACCCAGTATGCCGGCCAGGAGGAAGAGTCCGCCGACGCCCCTCTGGGGGTGAGCTACGACCTGCGCGCCGAACTGGTACCCGAGGACGTCGAATGGCGTCCCGCACCGCTGCCTCGGCCGCGTATCGATGGTCCGCAGATCGCGACGGTAGTCGGCCCGGCAGGGGAAGAGATCCATTGCGACGAGTGGGGACGGGTGAAGGTCCAGTTCCCCTGGGATCGCGAGGGACGTCACGATGAATTCAGTACCTGCTGGATACGGGTCGCGCAGAACTGGGCAGGTGCCGACTGGGGGCACATGGCGATCCCGCGGATTGGCCAGGAGGTGATCGTCGATTACCTGGACGGCGACTGCGACCAGCCGATCGTCACCGGGCGCACCTACCGGGCGACCAACCGACCGCCCTACGCGCTGCCCGACCACAAGATCCTCAGCACCATCAAGA
The DNA here is from genome assembly GCF_001457615.1 of Pseudomonas aeruginosa. Lineage (GTDB taxonomy): Bacteria > Pseudomonadota > Gammaproteobacteria > Pseudomonadales > Pseudomonadaceae > Pseudomonas > Pseudomonas aeruginosa. The sequence goes on from NZ_LN831024.1 coordinate 3,867,758, forward strand.
GCAAGGAGTACAAGGGCAGTCGGGCCAACGAGCTGCGCATCGACGACACCACGGCGCAGATCAGTGCGGCGCTGATGAGCGACCACGGTGCCAGCGCGCTGCACCTGGGCTACCTGACCCATCCCCGGCCCGAAGGCGGCAAGCCGCGCGGCGAGGGCTTCGAACTGCGCACCGACGAACATGGCGCGGTGCGTGCGGCCAAGGGGCTGCTGCTGAGCACCGAGGAGCAGCTCAGGGCCGGCGCCGGCCATCTCGACCGAGGCGTCGTGGTGCAGGTGCTGGAGGCCGCGCTGGAGCTGGCCCGCGAGCTGGGCGACTACGCCGGGGAGCACCAGGGCGTGGGGCACGACGCGGCGCCGCAGCAAACCCTCCAGGAAGCCGTGCGCGACCTCGGCCACGGTGCCAACGACGAGTCCGGCAAGAGCAACGGAGGCAAGCCGGCGATCGCCTTGAGCGGTCCGGCAGGGATCGCCGCGGCGACGCCGGCGAGCCTGACCCTGGCCGCCGGCGAGCACGTCGACAGCGTGGCCCGGCAGAACCAGCAGGTGACCGCCGGGCAGAAGGTGGTGATCAACGCCGGCAGCGACATCGGCCTGTTCGCCCAGGGCGGCGAGCTGCGCCAGATCACCCACCAGGGCCCGATGCTGCTGCAGGCGCAGAAGAACGACATCCGCCTGGAAGCCGAGCAGAGCGTGGAGGTCAGCGCCAGCCAGCAGCACGTGCTGGTCACCGCGAAGGAGCACATCACCCTGATGTGCGGCGGCGCCTACCTGACCCTCAAGGGCGGCAACATCGAGCTGGGCATGCCCGGCAACTTCGTGGTCAAGGCGGCGAAGCACAGTCATGTCGGTCCCGCTCATGCATCGACCAGCTTCAACGCCTGGGATTCGACACCGTTCGATGACCGGTATGTCCTGCGCGACGAAGCCACGCTGGAGCCGTTACCCAATATCGCCGTTGAAGTGATACGAGGCGATGGTGGTGTGGTGAAACTGATGACCGACAGCCAGGGCCGTTTACCCAAGCAACAACACCTGGCCATGGACCCGGTGCAGATACGCATCCTGGGCAAGGGCAGTCACAACAGCGACACGGAGTCCAACACATGAGCAGCGAACCGCTCGAGCCGAATCATGATGTGATCATCCCTCGCTCTCGCGACAGGCTGGGACGGCCTGTCTACAAGGCGCAGTTGACCCGTACCGACAACCAGAGCGAAAAGGTGGCGCTGGTTCGGCAGACCGCTCCCCTGCCGGTGATCTTCATTCCGGGGATCATGGGAACCAACCTGCGCAACAAGGCAGATAAAAGCGAGGTCTGGAGGCCGCCGAATGGTCTGTGGCCTCTGGGAGACTTCGCTGCCTCGTTTGGTGCGTTGTGGACTTGGGCCTGGAGGGGCCCAAAGGTCCGTCAAAAACTTCTGAGATCCGAGAGAGTGGAAGTCGATGACCAAGGCACGATCGATGTCGGCCAGTCTGGCCTGGATGAAGAGGCTGCCCGCCTGCGCGGCTGGGGCAAGGTCATGCGCAGTGCGTACAACCCCGTCATGGGATTAATGGAGAGGCGACTGGATAACATCGTCAGCCGTAGGGAACTCCAGGCATGGTGGAATGACGAAGCCCTCTCTTCTCCTGGAGATCAGGGTGAGGAGCAGGGAAAGGTGGGGCCGATCGATGAAGAGGAATTGCTCAAGGCCAGCCGATACCAGTTCGACGTCTGGTGCGCCGGTTATAACTGGCTACAGTCCAACCGGCAGTCGGCGCTGGATGTACGCGACTACATCGAGAACACGGTGTGGCCCTTCTACCAGAAGGAGTATGATCTCGATCCCGAGCAAATGAGTCGTATGAAAGTCATTCTGGTCACCCACTCGATGGGAGGGCTGGTGGCGCGTGCCTTGACGCAGTTGCACGGCTATGAGCGCGTATTGGGGGTGGTGCATGGCGTGCAACCTGCGACGGGTTCCTCGACCATCTACCATCATATGCGTTGTGGCTATGAAGGTATCGCACAGGTCGTGCTGGGACGAAATGCCGGTGAAGTGACAGCCGTTGTCGCCAACTCGGCCGGCGCGCTGGAGTTGGCCCCTAGCGCCGAATACCGGGAAGGACGTCCCTGGCTGTTTCTGTGCGACGCGCAAGGCCAGGTACTCAAGGATATTGATGGAAAGCCTCGGGCTTATCCGCAGAACCAGGATCCTTATGAAGAGATATACAAGAGCTCTACGTGGTATGGATTGGTGCCTGAACAAAATGCACAATATCTAGACTTATCAAACACTGAAAATAAAAAGAAAAATCCCAGGGTAATTTTTGAGAAGAAAATTGATGCTATTGCTGACTTTCATAATGAATTGGCTACGGCGGGCTACCACGTCGAAACCTATGTTCATTACGGTGCTGACGATAGCCGCCATAGTTGGCGTGATTTGATCTGGAAAGGTGACCCGACCCCTCTGGAAACCCCTGGCGCCACACTCAACGACGATGAGAACGGCACTTACAACAGTTGGTTCCGCCGGGGCTTGCCCACCATAGTGCAGGGTCCGCTGGAGGCGGGAAATCCACTGGACGCTTCCGGCAGCGGAGGTGACGAAACGGTACCGACCGACTCCGGCCAGGCGCCTGCCCTGGCAGGTGTCAAGGCCAGCTTTCGGCATGGCAGCAAGGGCAAGGGACAGGCCAATACCAAACGGGGCTATGAGCACCAGGAGAGTTACAACGATGCTCGTGCCCAATGGGCAGCGCTATATGGTGTGATCAAAATCACCCAGTTGGCGGATTGGCATCCTAATGACAAAGGAGGGACATGATGCATCCCCGTCGGTTGTTTGCTGTACTTGGGTTGGTGGTCTTGACCAGCATGACCAGTTGTACTTCGTTTTCTTCTTCTCGGAGCCCTTCCATGGACAAGACCGGATGGATCACTCATTGCTTTGGTCGCTTTCTGATTGATCTGCCGCCTGACGCGGTAATTAACGCCGGATACTATCTATGGGGCGACAACATCCAACGGCTAGATGGCACACCTGCTGAGCTAGCAGCCAGGATTGCCCATCGCGAGCAAGAGTTACGGAATGGCATTCATAAAAAAACAAAGGAGAGCATGTTTGTTCGGAGGGCGGAAGACAAGGCTGGAGCCATTAGCCTGTGGTCTTGGGATTCGAATGCTAGTTTGCTTTCTTATAGGGTTGACTCATATTTTGTGGCTCATCCCAAGGGAGAGGTTTTTCTATACTCAGGAGAAGTTACTCACGATAAAGAGAAGGAAGGGGAGGAAGCTATCAATGATATATCCCGAAGCCTTCGCTCTCGCGAGCCCAAAGAAGCTCCAACTGAGCCGGGCTTTTGCATTGATCATGCCTATATTGCAGGGGAGAGTTTTCAAGATGAAGAGTTTGGCGTAGGTGTTACCTTTCCCAATCACCCTGGTGCGCGCTTTGAATTCCGCTCCTCCACGGGATCTGAGCTAAACAGCCTTCTTGAGCGAGTCGACGGCTTCGTGCAGAACATGCTCGCTACGGTTGCTGGAGTCGAGAGATTGAGAAAGGGGAAGCATCCTGTCGGGAGCCTTCCCGGAGAGGAGTATCTGGTTGCGGGAAGCGATAAGGGACAGCGCGCCTACACATTCATGTGGGAGGTTCAAGGCAAGGAGGAATCGCTAACCGAGCCCAATCTTACTGCGGGACTGGCGGTACTGGAACGCAGCAATGAAAACGGTAAACCACCGCCCCCTGCCTTCAAATCGGATAAAGAAGCATTGGAACTGTGGGACACCATTGTCGATTCGATTCGCGTGCGCCCGACGTCTTCATCGCCACGTGGCGGAAATGCCGGTCCTTCCCCTGCTCCGAAACCCGCTACGCCTGGCGGCCAAACGCTCGGTGATGACTATGTCTACGAGGAATTCCTCTCCAGCCTGAAGCCAAAAGACAGCTGGCTGGACGACCTATAGGAGCGACCCGCGATGGACATCATTCGCCTTGGCGACACCACCAGCCATGGAGGCACGGTGATTGAGGCGTTCGCCCAGACCGACCTCAACGGCAAGCCGATGGCCGGTGTAGGCCACCAAGTGGTTTGCCCCTTGTGCAAGGGAACCTTCCCCATTACCGAAGGTAGCGCCCTGCTGGATGTGAATGGGGTCCCGGTCGCGCTACATGGGATGAAAACAGCTTGTGGTGCCAGCCTGATTGCCAGTGGCCCGTTGGGCGCTGCCGAAAACTGAAAAAGGGGGACGTTCGATATGCCGAACGACTTCGGCGACCTCCTTCGTGCCTCTCCTGTAGAACGCTCAGGAAAACTCCGCCGGCTTCTTGTCCAGCATGACCTGCCCAGAGCCTTGGCACCTTGGCCAGTCTGCCGTTGTGCACTCCAGCAAGCGCTGGCGGCATTCTCTTTGCTCGTTGAGCGTCTCCATTGCCGCCAGGATCTACTGGCGCTCAGATAACCGGTTGCTCTCGCGCACGTCGCTGCTTGTAGTCGCCAATGCAAGCAGGCGTTCCGCAAAGACCCATGGCTGATCCCGGGCGACAGGGTTCAAGGCCTTGCTGCACCGGGCTTGTGCCCACTGAGGTAGGGGTCGCTGAAAACTCCCAGCGGCTAGAGCACGTCGGCTATCCGACCAATGTCGTACACCGCCGGGCGTCCCGGGGGTAGCCGGCGCCAGTTCTATGGATACAGTGGAAGCAGCTCTGGAAAGCCTGTAGTAGACCGATTGGTCAACTACAAAAAATTACTTTGTATACAAAAAATCGATTGAATCGAGCACACAACGGGGATATAAAACACCCCACCGCATCGCCCTGAAGCCTGGGGTGGATGTTCGGCCAGAAATACCCGGCCGCCGGAACCTGCCTTTTCCGGTGTCCGCCTGCGACTGACAACAATAAAAACGCCTGAGGTGTTGCATGTCCGTGGTAACTGATCGCCGCATCCCCGACTCGCCCGTAGACCAGCGCCTGCCGCTGACGCAGCTGCTGCTGGTGGGCTTCCAGCATGTGCTGCTGATGTACGGTGGCGCCGTCGCCGTGCCTCTGATCGTCGGCCAGGCGGCCGGCCTCTCGCGCGAGGAAATCGCCTTCCTGATCAACGCCGACCTGCTGGTCGCCGGCATCGCCACCCTGGTCCAGTCGCTGGGCATCGGCCCGATGGGCATCCGCATGCCGGTGATGATGGGCGCCAGCTTCGCCGCCGTCGGCAGCATGGTGGCGATGGCCGGGATGCCCGGCGTGGGCATCACCGGGATCTTCGGCGCGACCATCGCCGCCGGTTTCTTCGGCATGCTCATCGCCCCCTTCATGTCGCGCATCGTGCGTTTCTTCCCACCGCTGGTGACCGGCACGGTGATCACCTCGATCGGCATGTGCCTGTTCCCGGTGGCGATCAACTGGGCCGGCGGCGGCAAGGGCGCGGAAGACTTCGGCTCCCTGCACTTCCTGTTCCTCTCCAGCCTGGTGCTCTGCACCATCCTCCTGATCAACCGCTTCATGCGCGGTTTCTGGGTCAACATCTCGGTGCTGATGGGCATGGGCCTGGGCTACGCGATCGCCGGCGGCATGGGCATGGTCGACCTCGGCGGTCTGGCCGAGCGCCCCTGGTTCGACATCGTCACCCCGCTGCACTTCGGCGCGCCGACCTTCGACCTGGCGCCGATCCTGTCGATGTGCCTGGTGGTAGTGATCATCTTCGTCGAGTCCACCGGCATGTTCCTCGCCCTGGGCAAGATCACCGGCCGCGAGATCACCCCGACCGAACTGCGCCGCGGCCTGCTCTGCGACGCCGGCGCCTCGTTCTTCGCCGGTTTCCTGAACACCTTCACCCATTCCTCGTTCGCCCAGAACATCGGCCTGGTGCAGATGACCGGGGTGCGCAGCCGCTACGTCACGGTGGCCGCCGCCGGTTTCCTGATCCTCCTCAGCATGCTGCCCAAGGCCGCCTTCCTGGTCGCCTCGATCCCGCCGGCGGTACTCGGCGGCGCCGGCATCGCCATGTTCGGCATGGTCGCCGCCAGCGGCATCCAGATCCTCCACGAGGCCAACATCACCGACCGCCGCAACCAGTTGCTGGTGGCGGTAAGCATCGGCATGGGCATGGTGCCGGTGGTGCGCCCGGACTTCTTCGCCCGCCTGCCGGTCTGGATGGAGCCGATCACCCATAGCGGCATCGCCATGACCGCGATCTGGGCGGTGGTGCTGAACCTGCTGTTCAACATCCTCAGCCGCAACGACCGCAGCCACTTGTGCGGCAGCCACGCGCCGGCGCCCAAGCACTCCTGACTCCCTGGCGGACCGGCGACACTCCCGGTCCGCCCTTCCCTCGGGCCGGACTTCGTCCGGCTTCTTTTTTTCCGCTCGCGGTCCGCACCACTCAGTCCCGCCGAAGGAAAGGCCCCGCCTTGCGCTCCAGCAGATGCAGCAATTCCGCCTGCATGTAGGCGTAGTCGTCCGGGATATCCAGGCAGACCAGGCGCTTGCCTTTCATCGCCGCGGCGTGCCGGCGCAGCAGCGCCTGCCGGTGGCGGCGCTCCATGACGACGACCAGCGTCGCCCACTCCAGTTGCTCCCGCTCCAGGGGCGTCTCGGCGTCCGCCGCCAGCCCGGCGGAATCGGTCTCGACGCCCGGCCAGTCGGCGAACAGCCGTTCGGCGCTGGGACTACGCAGGCGGTTGCGGCTGCAGATGAACAGGACCCGGTGCATGGGAGGCTTTCCTTTGCTGGCGCGGCAGGTAGCATGACGTCTTCGCCGCGTTTCGGCGTTGCGCCGCGTCGCTTTTCCCGGGACGGGGCAGCGAGCGGTGCGTGCCGGAACACGGTCACCCGGGTGGCATGGGGGAGGAAGCGGCGGATGGCGCCGTTGGTGCCATCGTCCCAGGAGGATACCGTCAGCCGCCGGTCATGCTCATGAAACGCAGCACCTGGACCTGCTCCTGGGCGTCGAAGTGATGCCGCTCCGGCTTCAGGTTCAGCGCCGCCACCAGTGCCGCGCTCAGGCGCTCGCGGTCGCCGGGATGGCTGCGCAGCAGTTCGCGCAGGTCGAGCGCCCCCTCGTGGCCGAGGCAGAGCACCAGCTTGCCCTCGGCGGTGACGCGCACGCGGTTGCAGTCGCCGCAGAAATTATTGCTGTGAGGTGAGATGAAGCCGATCCGGCTGGGCTCGTCGCCGATCTGGTAATACCGCGACGGCCCGCCGCTGCGCGCCAGGCTCGGGGTCAGCGGCCAGCGGCGCTCGATGATCGCGCGGACTTCGTCGCTGGTGCAGAGAGTCAGTTCGCGACGGTGGCTGGTGATGCTGCCCAGCGGCATTTCCTCGATGAAACTGATGTCCAACTGGTTGGCCAGGGCGTACTCGACCAGGTCGAGGATCTCGTCGTCGTTGCGGCCCTTCTGTACCACGCAGTTCAGCTTGATCCGCTCGAAACCGGCTTCGCGCGCCGCCTGGATGCCGTCCAGCACCTGCTCCAGGCGATCGCTACGGGTGAAGGCGGCGAAGCGTTCGCGCTGCAGCGAGTCGAGGCTGACGTTGAGGCGGCGGACGCCGGCGGCCTTCAGCTCGGCGGCGCGCTCGCGGAGTTGCGAACCGTTGGTGGTGATCGCCAGGTCTTCCAGTTCCGCACGCTGCCCCAGGCGTGCCAGCAGGCCGGTGATGCCCTTGCGCACCAGCGGCTCGCCGCCGGTGATACGAATGCGCCGCACGCCGAGGCCGATGAAGGCGTCGGCCACCGCGTACAGTTCTTCCAGGCTGAGGACCTGGTCGCGGGGAAGGAACTGCATGTCTTCGCTCATGCAGTAGGTGCAGCGGAAGTCGCAGCGATCCGTCACCGACAGGCGCAGGTAGGTGATGCGACGGCCGAAGGGATCGACCAGGCGGGAATCGGACATAGTGACTCGTTCTGTTCCGGGGGCTCGCCCGGCGCTCGGTGGGTGAGTGCGAGCGGGCGACTCGATACCCCTAACGAATACTCCAAATACCGGAAAATGTATAGGGCAAATGAACCGGCGGGTCAGGATTTCCCGGGCCTCCGCCTCGCTCGCACCTTGCTTGAGGGGCGCTCCGGGCGGGTGCTACCATCCTCGGCTTCCTGCCGCCGTTGCAGCAATGAAGAACAAGGACTGATGACCAGCATCCGCGAGCGCAACAAGCGCCTGATCCTCCGCGCCGCCAGCGAGGAATTCGCCGACAAGGGCTTCGCGGCGACCAAGACCAGCGACATCGCCGCCCGCGCCGGCCTGCCCAAGCCCAACGTCTACTACTACTTCCAGTCCAAGGAAAACCTCTATCGCTGCGTGCTGGAAAGCATCGTCGAGCCGCTGCTGCAAGCGTCGGCACCGTTCCGCGTGGAAGACGACCCGCTGCTCGCCCTGCCCGCCTACATCCGCTCGAAGATCCGCATCTCCCGCGAGCTGCCGCATGCCTCCAAGGTCTTCGCCAGCGAGATCATGCACGGCGCGCCGCACCTGCCGAAGGAATACCTCGACGAACTGAACGCCCAGGCCCAGCGCAACGTCACCTGCCTGCAGACCTGGATCGACCGTGGCCAGCTCGCCCCGGTGGACCCGCATCACCTGCTCTTCGCCATCTGGGCGGCGACCCAGACCTATGCCGACTTCGATTGGCAGATTTCCATCGTCACCGGCAAGGAACAGCTCAGCGACGCCGACTACGACGCTGCGGTGGAAACCATCACCCGCCTGGTCCTGAAAGGCTGCACGCCCGACGGGCAATCCGGCAAGAGCGCCGGCCGGCTTCGGCCGCTGCCGCTCTGACCCGCCCCAGCGCCGGCTTCGCACCGAGCGGCGTGACGCGGTATTCGACCCGCGGCGGCAGCTCCGCATACACCTCGCCTGGACGCTATCGGCGGAGTTGCTCGAGCGCGGTATCCGGGTCAACGCCCTGAACCCGGGGCCGACCCGGACGCCAGCGCTGGACAAAGCCGCTACCGATGTCGAGGCCACCCAGGCGCTGAGGGAGAAGATTGGCCGGGACGCCTGGGGGAGCCGCTGGAGATCGTCAGTGCCGCGCTATTCCTGGCCTCGAACGAGCCCCGCTGCAGGTATGGCACGGAGAGCCTGGTGGATGGCGGCGTACGCTACCTGAAGAAGGGAGCGAAGGCCCGGTCCTGGTGAGCGGGCCGCAAGCTCAACCGGCGTCGGGCACCAGCCCGACCGCCAGCACGCCCTGGATCGCGCATTGCTCGTCGATATCCGAGGTATCGCCGCTGATACCGACCGCGCCGACCACCTCTGCCTTGTCGTTGCGAATCAGCACCCCGCCCGGCGCCGGAACCAGATTGCCATGGGCCAGGGTGTTCACCGCGGAAATGAACGAAGGCCGCTGCTGCGCATCCGCCGCCAGCAGACGCGACGACTTGCCCAGGGCCACGGCGCCCCAGGCCTTGCCGATGGCGATCTGCGGTCGCAGCATGCTGGCGCCGTCCTCGCGCTGCAGCGCCACCAGGTGGCCGCCAGCATCGAGCACCGCGATGGTCAGGGGCGCGGTGGACAGCTCGCGCCCCACCGCCAGCGCCTGGCGGGTAATGCCCAGCGCGGTTTCCAGACTGATGGTGGTCATGGTCGTTCCTCTCGAGTTGTTAAGGCTAGAAATCGGGAAACCACCCGCTATGCGGGCGCGTTCGAAAATTTGTACCCAATCTAGTAGCCGACCGGCCCTACGAAAGCAACATTCCAGAACAATATGAACATAATTTTGTATACATTTTTTCAAACGCTGGTTTTATAAGCCTGCTAACAAGCATTACAACTAATTGTTTTTATTATGAAAAAATGGATTTCAGCGGCTTTTTCAAGCGTATACAACCCATCTTGACCTTGCGCTCCCCCTCTGCCTAGAATCGTTCCAACTTTTGTACACAATTAGTATAAGAACGAGGAACAAAACGATGGCCAGAATGAGAGCAATCGAAGCCGCCGTACTGGTGATGCGCCGCGAAGGCGTGGATACCGCGTTCGGCGTCCCCGGTGCCGCGATCAACCCCATGTACGCCGCGCTGAAGAAGATCGGCGGCATCGACCATGTCCTGGCCCGTCACGTCGAAGGCGCCTCGCACATGGCCGAGGGCTACACCCGTACCAAGGCCGGCAACATCGGCGTCTGCATCGGCACCTCCGGCCCTGCCGGCACCGACATGATCACCGGCCTCTACTCCGCCTCCGCCGACTCCATCCCGATTCTCTGCATTACCGGCCAGGCACCGCGCGCCCGCCTGCACAAGGAAGACTTCCAGGCGGTCGACATCTCCAGCATCGCCGCGCCGGTGGCCAAGTGGGCGACCACCGTGCTGGAACCGGCCCAGGTCCCCTATGTATTCCAGAAGGCCTTCCAGCTGATGCGCAGCGACCGGCCCGGCCCGGTACTGATCGACCTGCCGTTCGACGTACAGATGGCCGAGATCGAGTTCGACATCGACGCCTACGAGCCCCTCCCGGTGAGCAAGCCGAAGGCCACCCGGGTCCAGGCCGAGAAGGTCCTGGCCATGCTCGACGAAGCCGAGCGCCCGCTGCTGGTGGCCGGCGGCGGCATCTTCAACGCCGACGCCGCCGAGCGCTTCCGCGAATTCGCCGAGCTGACCGGCATCCCGGTGATCCCGACCCTGATGGGCTGGGGCGTAATCCCCGACGACCACCCGCAGATGGCCGGCATGGTCGGCCTGCAGACCTCGCACCGCTACGGCAACGCCACCCTGCTGGAATCCGACCTGGTGCTCGGCATCGGCAACCGCTGGGCCAACCGCCACACCGGCAGCGTCGAGGTCTATACCGAAGGTCGCCGCTTCATCCATGTCGACATCGAACCGACCCAGATCGGCCGGGTGTTCATGCCCGACCTGGGCATCGTCTCCGACGCCGGCGCCGCCCTCGACGCATTCCTCGAAGTGGCCCGCGAATGGAAGGACGCCGGCAAGCTGAAGTCGCGCGCCGCCTGGCTGGAAAGCTGCCAGCAGCGCAAACGCACGCTGCAGCGCAAGACCCACTTCGACAACGTGCCGGTGAAACCGCAGCGCGTCTACGAAGAGATGAACGAGTTCTTCGGCAAGGATGCCTGCTACGTCAGCACCATCGGCCTGTCGCAGATCGCCGGCGCACAGTTCCTCCATGTCTACCAACCGCGCCACTGGATCAACTGCGGCCAGGCCGGCCCGCTGGGCTGGACCATTCCCGCCGCGCTGGGGGTGGTCAAGGCCGACCCGAGCCGCCAGGTGGTGGCGCTCTCCGGCGACTACGACTTCCAGTTCATGATCGAGGAACTGGCGGTCGGCGCGCAGTTCAAGCTGCCCTATATCCACGTACTGGTGAACAACTCCTACCTGGGCCTGATCCGCCAGGCGCAGCGCGGCTTCGACATGGACTATTGCGTGCAGCTGGCCTTCGACAACATCAACGCCCCCGAGCTGGAAGGCTACGGCGTCGACCACGTCGCGGTGGTCGAGGGCCTGGGCTGCAAGGCGATCCGGGTGTTCGACCCGAACGAGATCGGCGCCGCCCTGGCCAAGGCCCGCGAACTGATGCAACAGCACCAGGTGCCGGTGGTGGTCGAGGTGATCCTGGAGCGCGTCACCAACATCTCCATGGGTACCGAGATCAACGCCATCAACGAGTTCGAGGAACTGGCCGAGAAAGGCGCCGACGCGCCGACCGCCATCTCGCTGCTCGACTGATCGCCGGCCTTTCCCGGAGGCGCGGACGGTGCGTGCGGCACCCCGCCCCCGGCGAAAGGCCTCCCGAACGTTTGACCGAACGATAGGAGCAAGACATGCCCCGTTTCTGCGCCAACCTGTCCATGCTGTTCACCGAGGTGGATTTCCTCGAACGCTTCGACGCCGCCGCCAAGGCCGGCTTCGCCGGCGTCGAGTACCTCTTCCCCTATGACGTCGAGGCCGAGGCGATCAAGGCCCGCCTGGAAGCCAACGGCCTGGAGCAGGTGCTGTTCAACCTGCCGGCCGGCGACTGGGCCAAGGGCGAGCGCGGCATCGCCTGCCACCCGGATCGGGTCCAGGAGTTCCGCGAGGGGGTCGACAAGGCCATCGCCTACGCCAGGGTGCTGGGCAACCGCCAGGTGAACTGCCTCGCCGGGATCCGGCCGCAGGGGCACGACTGCGCCAGCGTCGAGAAGACCTTCGTCGACAACCTGCGCTACGCCGCCGACAAGCTGGAAGCCGCAGGCATCCGCCTGGTCATGGAGATGATCAACACCCTCGACATCCCCGGCTTCTACCTGCAGAACACCCGCCAGGCCCTGGAGATCCGCGACAAGGTCGGCAGCGCCAACCTGTTCCTGCAATACGACATCTATCACATGCAGATCATGGAAGGCGACCTGGCCCGCACCCTGGAAAACCAGTTGGCGGCGATCAACCACGTGCAACTCGCCGACAACCCCGGCCGCCACGAACCGGGCACCGGCGAGATCAACTACCGCTTCCTCTTCGAGCACCTGGACCGCATCGGCTACCAGGGCTGGATCGGCTGCGAGTACAAGCCGGCCACCACCACCGAAGCCGGCCTCGGCTGGATGAAGACGCACAACGTCGTCTGATCCGCACCCACGAACAAGACGCTCCCGCCTCCCTGCGCGGAGCCACTCGACAGACAGAACCAGGAGACACTCTCATGGCCAAGATCGGATTCATCGGCACCGGAATCATGGGCAAGCCCATGGCGCAGAACCTGCAGAAGGCCGGCCACAGCCTGTTCCTTTCCACCCACCACGACGCCGCTCCGGCCGACCTGCTGGAGGCCGGCGCCATTGCCCTGGCCAACCCGAAGGAAGTGGCCCAGGAAGCCGAGTTCATCATCGTCATGGTGCCGGACACCCCGCAGGTCGAGGATGTGCTGTTCCGCAAGGACGGTATCGCCGAGGGCGTCGGCCCGAACAAGGTGGTGATCGACATGAGTTCGATCTCCCCCACCGCCACCAAGGGCTTCGCCGAGAAGATCAAGGCTACCGGCGCGCAGTACCTGGACGCCCCGGTCTCCGGCGGCGAGGTCGGCGCCAAGGCGGCGACCCTGAGCATCATGGTCGGCGGCTGCCCGAACACCTTCGAACGCGCCTTGCCGCTGTTCCAGGCGATGGGCAAGAACATCACCCGCGTCGGCGGCAACGGCGACGGCCAGACCGCCAAGGTGGCCAACCAGATCATCGTCGCGCTGAACATCCAGGCGGTCGCCGAGGCCCTGCTGTTCGCCGCCCGCAACGGCGCCGATCCGGCCAAGGTGCGCGAGGCGCTGATGGGTGGCTTCGCCTCCTCGCGGATCCTCGAGGTGCACGGCGAACGCATGGTCAAGGGCACCTTCGACCCGGGCTTCCGCATCAGCCTGCACCAGAAGGACCTCAACCTGGCCCTGGCCGGCGCCCGCGAGCTGAACCTGAACCTGCCCAACACCGCCAACGCCCAGCAGGTGTTCAGCACCTGCGCGGCCATCGGCGGCAGTAACTGGGACCACTCGGCGCTGATCAAGGGCCTGGAGCACATGGCCAACTTCTCGATCCGCGACGAGTGATCCGCAGTCCGCGCGGGCCGTCACCCCGCGCGGAGCGACGAACCCCTTTTCGAAGGGCTCGGGGAGAGGAACGGTCGGCGAACTCCGGTGTTCGCCGCCGCCCTCTTCCTTCCCCGCCCACAAGGCGGGGTAAAGGAAGCGAACGCCCGGCCGGGAGATTCACGGCCTCTGCGTCCGGGCGCCTCGCTTCCATTCCCCAGTTCCCGCCGGCGCGGGTGCTGCGGAATGGAAGCGTCGACGACGCTGCGACCGCCGGTCCGACCGGCGGCACGACAACAAGAAATTCGGAGCCTGTCATGAGTACCGATCCACGCGCCTTTCTCACCGAGCTGTTCAATACCGCGGTGGCAGCCGGCCATCCCTACCAGGTGCTGGCCGACCACCTGCCGGAAGATCGCAGCGGGCGCGCCATCGTCATCGGTGCCGGCAAGGCCGCCGGAGCCATGGCCGAAGTGGTGGAGAAGCACTGGCAGGGCGAGATCCAGGGCCTGGTAGTGGCGCCTTACCGCTACGGCGCGCAATGCAGTCGCATCGAGGTGGTGGAAGCCTCCCATCCGGTGCCCGACGACGCCGGCGAGCGCGTCGCGCGTCGCGTGCTGGAACTGATCAGCGGCCTGAACGAGAGCGACCGGGTGATCTTCCTTCTCTCCGGCGGCGGCTCCGCACTGCTTTCGCTGCCTGCCGAAGGCATTGGCCTGGCGGACAAGCAGGCGGTGAACAAGGCGCTGCTCAAGTCCGGCGCCGCCATCGGCGAGATGAACTGCGTGCGCAAGCACCTCTCGGCGATCAAGGGCGGTCGCCTGGCCAAGGCCTGCTGGCCGGCCAGCGTCTATACCTACGCGATTTCCGACGTTCCCGGCGACGAGGCCACGGTGATCGCCTCCGGCCCCAGCGTCGGCGACCCGACCACCTCCGCCGACGCCCTGGCGATCCTCAGGCGCTACGCCATCGACGTACCGCAGAACGTCCTCGACTGGCTCGCCGACCCGCGTTCGGAAACCGTCAAGCCCGACGACCCGCGCCTGGCGCGCAGCCACTTCCAGTTGATCGCCACGCCACAGAACGCCCTCGACGCAGCAGCGGTGAAGTGCCGCGCGGCCGGCTTCTCGACGCTGATCCTCGGCGACCTGGAGGGCGAGGCGCGGGAAGTCGCCAAGGTCCACGCCGGCATCGCCCGGCAGATCCGCAAGCACGGCCAGCCGCTGGCGGCGCCCTGCGTGATCCTCTCCGGCGGCGAGACCACCGTCACCGTGCGCGGCAACGGTCGCGGCGGACGCAACGCCGAGTTCCTCCTCAGCCTCACCGCCGAGCTAAAGGGCGAACCGAACATCTGGGCCCTGGCCGGCGACACCGACGGCATCGACGGCTCGGAAGACAACGCCGGCGCGCTGATGACGCCCTGCTCCCATGCGCGCGGCGAAAAGGCCGGGCTGAAGATCCGCGACGAGCTCGACGACAACAACGGCTACGGCTATTTCCAGACCCTCGGCGACCTGCTGGTGACCGGACCGACCCGCACCAACGTGAACGACTTCCGCGCCATTCTCATCCTCGAGTCCTGACATGACAGCCGACAAGAAAGCCAAGATCCTCGCCACCCTCGGCCCGGCCACCCGCAGCCGCGACGATATCCGTGCCCTGGTGGAGGCCGGCGCCAACCTGTTCCGCCTGAACTTCAGCCACGGCGACTACGCCGATCACGCGCAGCGCTTCGCCTGGGTGCGCGAGGTGGAAGCGGAACTGAACTACCCGATCGGCGTGCTCATGGACCTGCAGGGTCCGAAGCTGCGGGTCGGCCGCTTCGCCGCCGGTGCCGTGCAATTGCAGCGCGGGCAGACCTTCACCCTCGACCTCAGCGACGTCCCCGGTGACGAGCGGCGGGTCAACCTGCCGCATCCGGAGATCATCCATGCCCTGGAGCCGGGCATGAGCCTGCTGCTGGACGACGGCAAGATCCGCCTGAAAGTGGTCAACTGCCACAGCGACGCCATCGAGACCCGCGTGGCGGTGGGTGGCGAGCTGTCCGATCGCAAGGGCGTCAACGTGCCGGAAGCGGTGCTGCAACTCAGCCCGCTGACCGACAAGGACCGCCGCGACCTGGCCTTCGGCCTGGAACTGGGGGTCGACTGGGTGGCGCTGTCCTTCGTGCAACGCCCGGAGGACATCGACGAGGCCCGTGGGCTGATCGGCGACAAGGCCTTCCTCATGGCCAAGATCGAGAAGCCCAGCGCGGTGAGCGCCATCGAGGCGATCGCCGAGCGCGCCGACGCGATCATGGTGGCGCGCGGCGACCTCGGCGTAGAGGTGCCGGCGGAGAGCGTGCCAGGCATCCAGAAACGCATCGTCCAGGTCTGCCGCCAGCTCGGCAAGCCGGTGGTGGTGGCCACCCAGATGCTCGAGTCGATGCGCTTCTCCCCCGCCCCGACCCGCGCCGAGGTGACCGACGTAGCCACCGCGGTGGGCGCCGGCGCCGACGCGGTGATGCTTTCGGCGGAAACCGCTTCCGGACAATACCCTCGCGAGGCGGTAGAGATGATGGCGAAGATCGTCCGCCAGGTGGAGGCCGAGCCGGACTACCACGTCCAGCTCGAGGTCAACCGTCCGCAGCCCGACGCTACCGTCTCCGATGCGATCAGCTGCGCGATCCGCCGGGTCAGCCGGATCCTCCCGGTGGCGGTGCTGGTGAACTACACCGAGTCGGGCAACTCGACCCTGCGCGCCGCCCGCGAGCGGCCCAAGGCGCCGATCCTCAGCCTGACCCCGAACCTGCGTACCGCGCGGCGACTGACCGTGGCCTGGGGCGTGTATTCGGTGGTCAACGAGCAACTGGCGCACGTCGACGAGATCTGCTCGACCGCCCTCGACATCGCCCTGGCCCAGCGCATGGCGCGCCGCGGCGACACCGTGGTGGTCACCGCCGGCGTGCCGTTCGGTCGCCCCGGCTCGACCAACATGCTGCGCATCGAGACCGTGGCGCCGCCGCTGGGAGATCTCTGAAGCAACGAGTTCGGTCCGGCTCGCGCCGTCCCCCCGGGCATGCGGGTCGGGCCACCCTTGTCTCTCTCGGATGGATGGGGCCGGAAATACGGGGCCGCGTCTCCATCCATCCGGGAAAGACCTTCTTGTCGGACCATGGCCTCCCTCGCGCACTCCCATGCAGGCCATGGACATTCAAGGCCTCCGGTTCAACTCCTGCCGGAGGTCTTTTTTTCTTCTTGGAACGCCCTGCATGCATGACCCTCGCCTGGCCTTCTCGTCCGGGGTGCGTCGCCTCCGCGCCAGACCCTACAATGACCGCCCCCGCCCCTCGCGCAGGCCTGGCATCTCCGTGCCTGCCGAGCGGCCCTTGCCGCACTGACCGCCATGCCCCTGCAATCTCTCCTCAATGCATCCCGAATCCTCCTGCGCGGCATCAGCCAGGTGTTCCTCCAGGGCGACCCACGCCTGGGCCTGGCCTGTCTGCTGGCGATCGCCGTCGGCGCGCCGCCGCTGCTCGCCGGCGCCCTCCTTGGCGGCGCCCTCGGCCCGTTGCTGGCGCGCCTGTTGCACTGCGCCGACAGCGACATCGAGGCCGGGCTGTACGGCTACAACGCCGTGCTGATCGGCATGCTGCTGGCATTCCGCTTCGCCTGGTCGCCGGGGCTGGTATCGCTGGTAGCGCTCGGCTGCCTGGCCAGCGTGGCGTTGCAGCGCCTGTTCCTGCATGGGCTGCGCCGACGCCGCTGGCTTCCGCCCTATACCCTGGGCTTCGTCCTCAACGGCTGGTGGCTGGTGCCCCTCGGCGCCTGGCTAGGCCTGGCCCCGGCGCCCCATGGCGGCTGCTTCAGCTGCGCCTGGAGCGGCACGGCGGAGCTGGCGGCGCTAGCGCAGGGGATCGGCGAGATCATCTTCCTTGGTGAACCGCTGGCAGGGCTGCTGGTCTGGCTCGGCCTGCTGCTGGTCTCGCGTCCCTCCGCCGCCTGGGCCCTCGCCGGCGCCGCGGCCAGCCTGCCGCTGGCCTGGCTGCTGGGCTACGACTGGGCGAGCGCGCTCGCCGGGTTCTACGGCCTGAACGCCGCCCTTGCCGGGCTGGCCCTGGCCTTGCGCTACCGCAGCGTCTGGCCGCCACTGCTCGGCATGGTCCTGGCGGTGGCGCTGCAACCGCTGTTCGGCCTGCTCGGCCTGCCGGCGCTGACCGCACCGTTCATCCTCGCCTGCCTGCTTTGCATCGGCGGCGAGCGCCTGTACCTGCGCCTGGCCGGCAGCCTCGGCGCGCGCCTCGGCCGGCGACGCTCCTGAGCGGGGGAACGCTGGCGCCGGCGGGCTAGTCTGGTAAGGTGCCGCATCCATCATCAGGAGCCACGATGAGCGCACCCGACAGCTGGCGCGAACGCCTCTACATCGTCATCTTCCAGACCGACACCCGCGACGGCCGGCGCTTCGACAGCGCGCTGCTGCTGGTGATCCTGGCCAGCCTGCTGGTAGTGATGATCGACAGCATCGACGAAATCCACCAGGACTACGGCGACCTGCTGGCCTACATCGAATGGGGCTTCACCGGCATCTTCCTGGTGGAATACCTGCTGCGCCTGTACTGCTCGCCCAAGCCGCTGCGCTATGCCTTCAGCTTCTACGGCCTGGTCGACCTGCTGGCGATCCTCCCCGGCTTCCTCGCCCTGCTCTACCCCGACGCCCAGTACCTGCTGATCGTCCGGGTGATACGCATGCTGCGGATCTTCCGCGTGCTCAAGCTACGCCAGTACCTGAGCCAGGCCAATTTCCTGCTCACCGCCCTGCGCGGCAGCAAGCAGAAGATCATCGTGTTCTTCCTCACCGTGATGACCCTGGTCACCGTGTTCGGCGCGCTGATGTACGTGGTCGAAGGCCCGGAGCACGGTTTCACCAGCATCCCCCGCGGCATCTACTGGGCGATCGTCACCCTGACCACGGTCGGCTTCGGCGACATCACCCCGAAGACCCCGCTCGGCCAGGCCATCGCCAGCCTGGTGATGCTCACCGGCTACTCGATCATCGCGGTGCCCACCGGGATCTTCACCGCCGAACTCGCCACCGCGATGCGCCAGGACCCGGCCAACCTGTTGCAGCGGGATTGCCCGGTGTGCCGCAAGGCGACCCACGAAGTGCAGGCGGCATTCTGCTGCCGCTGCGGCAACCCGTTGTTCCCTCGCGAGGAAGGCAGCCATGGGAAGTCTTGACCGGCAGCGCTGGGACGCCCTCTGGCAGCGACTCGGCGGCAACCCGCCGGCGGATGCCTTCGACGCGCTGCTGGCGGCCTATGGCGGGGCCGACCGGCACTACCACAGCGATCGCCACATCCTCGCCTGCCTGGAGCACTTCGACCGCTGGCGCCAACTGGCGCTGCGGCCGGACCTGGTGGAGCTGGCGTTGTGGACCCACGACCTGGTCTACGACACCCAGCGCCAGGACAACGAGGCCGCCAGCGCCGCCAGCACCGAGCACTGGCTCGACCAGGCCGGGCTGGCGGCGCTGCGGCCGGCCCTGCGCGAACTGATCATGGCCACCTGTCACCAGGCGCCGCCGGGAGACGCCGACGCAGCCCTGGTGGTGGATATCGACCTCGCCATCCTCGCCGCGCCGGCGCCGGTCTACGCACGCTACGAGGCGGACGTCCGCGCCGAATACGCCTGGGTGCCGGAACCGCTGTTCCGCGCCGGGCGCGGCAAGTTGCTGCGCCAGTTGCTGGAGCAACCGGCGCTGTACCACTGCGAACCGCTGCGGCAACGCTGGGAGGCCGCCGCCCGCGCCAACCTGCGCGGTGCCCTGGAGCGCCTGGAACAGCCGGCCTGAGCCGCACGGGAAAATTTCTTCGCGCCGCTTAACCCGTCTTTCGCCGCGCTTGCGTCTCAGGCAGCAGGAAGGGACCGCACGCATGGGTTCCTCGCCCCTCCATCCGCCCAAGGAAGAGATATCGTGAATCGACTCGCCGCCTCTCCGCTCCTGTTCGCCGGCCTGTTCGCCAGCGCTCCGTTGCTGGCCGCGCCACAAGCGGTCGACAGCCGCATCAGCGCGGTCACCGTCTACGCCGACCGTGCCGTGGTCACCCGCACCGCCCGCCTGCAATTGCCCAAGGGCCAGCATGAGATCGCCCTGGAGCAACTGCCCTTCCAGCTCGACGACACCAGCCTGCGCGCGTCCCTCGGCGCCAGCGCCGCCGCCACCCTGCTCGACGTCAGCAGCGCCGCGCAACGGGTCGAGCGCCCGGACGACAACCGTGTGCAGCAGCTCGACCAGCAACTGCGCGAGATAGACCGGCAACTGCGGGAAATCCATGACCGCGGCAGCGTGCTCGAAGCGCAGAAGAAGTTCCTCGCCGACATCCAGAGCGGCAGCACCCAGCCCGGCAAGGATCGCCCCATGCCCGGCATCGACGAGCTGAAGAGCCTGCTGCAACTGACCGAAGGCAACCTCGAACGCCTGCTCGCCGAGCAGCGCCAGCTGGACGACCGCGCCGCCGAACTGGAACAGCGCAAGCAGCAGTTGCAGGAGCAGCGCGGCACCCTCAACGGCGACGGCAAGCGCTTCAAGCGCGCGGTCCTGCGGGTCGCCCTGGAGCAACCGGCACAGGTCGAGGTGAAGCTCGACTACACCCTGCGCGACGCCTCCTGGCAGCCGACCTACGACGCGCGCCTGCGCGACGGCGCGAAGACCATCGAACTGACCTACCAGGGCCTGGTCCGGCAGAGCAGCGGCGAAGACTGGACCGACATCGACCTGACCCTCTCCACCGCCCGTCCGGCCCTGGGCGGCAACGTACCGCGGCTGAATCCCTGGATCGTCGACATCGACGCGCCCAACGCCTACTACGGTGCCGAGATGGCCATGCAGGACGTTCCGGCGCCCATGCCGCAAGCCGCTCCCATCGCCAGGACCTCGGCGAAGATGGCCATGCCGGCCCCGGCGCCGAAGCTGGCCGAGGCGCCGCTCGCCACCGCGGAGGTCAGCAGCGGCGCCGCCAGCGCCTCTTTCCACATCCCCGTGCCGGCGACCCTGAACAGCGACGGCAGCGCGCAGAAGGTCACCATCGCCCGCCTGGAAATGCCGGCCAAGCTGCGCTATCTGGCGGCCCCGGCCCTGCGCGAAACCGCCTACCTGGAGGCGGAGACCCGCAACGACAGCGACTACCCGCTGCTCCCCGGCACCCTGAATACCTTTCTCGGCAACAGCTTCGTCGCCAGCGGCCATCTGCGCGGGGTGATGCCCGGCGAGAGCTTCGAACTGGCACTGGGCGCCGACGAGGGCATCGGCATCGAACGCAAGCTGGTCAAGCGCTATACCGACAGCAGCGGCCTGATCGGCAACCGCACGCGGGTCAACTACGAATTCCGCATCGACGTGCGCAACAACCACAAGAACGCCGAACGCGTGCAGTTCGAGGACCAGTTGCCGGTCTCGCGCAACGAGCAGATCCAGGTCACCTTGCTGGAACCCAAGGCGCAGGAAGTCAAGCGCGAGGACGACGGCAAGCTGAAGTGGGACTGGACCCTGCAACCCGGCGAGAAACGCAGCGCCACCCTGAAGTTCAGCGTGGAGTATCCCAAGGACCTGGCGGTCAGCGGCCTCGACTAGCGCTGGCCAAAGCGCCGGCCGCGGCATAGGCTCGAGCGGGTAATAAGCAAAGCAGTTTTTGATATTTACCCTGCATATAACCCGACGTTATAGTCGAGCCACTACAACATGCTCAAAGGAACTGCCCTGTGAAACGACTGTTCAGCGCCTCCCTGCTGGCCGCCGGCCTGGCGCTCGGCGGCGCCGCTCACGCCGCCCAGCCCCTGCTCAACGTCTCCTACGACGTGATGCGCGACTTCTACAAGGAATACAACCCGGCCTTCCAGAAATACTGGAAAGCGGAGAAAGGCGAGAACATCACCATCCAGATGTCCCATGGCGGTTCCAGCAAGCAGGCGCGCTCGGTGATCGACGGTCTGCCCGCCGACGTCATCACCATGAACCAGGCCACCGACATCGACGCCCTCGCCGACAACGGCGGCCTGGTGCCGAAGGACTGGGCGACCCGCCTGCCGAACAACAGCGCGCCGTTCACCTCGGCCACCGTGTTCATCGTTCGCAAGGGCAACCCCAAGGCCCTGAAGGACTGGCCGGACCTGCTCAAGGACGGCGTCCAGGTAGTGGTGCCGAACCCCAAGACCTCCGGCAATGGCCGCTACACCTATCTCTCCGCCTGGGGCTACGTGCTGAAGAACGGCGGTGACGAGAACAAGGCCAAGGAATTCGTCGGCAAGCTGTTCAAGCAGGTACCGGTGCTCGACACCGGCGGCCGCGCCGCCACCACTACCTTCATGCAGAACCAGATCGGCGACGTACTGGTGACCTTCGAGAACGAAGCCGAGATGATCGCCCGCGAATTCGGCCGAGGCGGCTTCGAGGTGGTCTACCCGAGCGTGTCCGCCGAGGCCGAGCCCCCGTGGCGGTGGTCGACAAGGTGGTCGAGAAGAAAGGCAGCCGCGCCCAGGCCGAGGCCTACCTGAAGTACCTGTGGTCGGACGAGGGCCAGACCATCGCCGCCAACAACTACCTGCGCCCGCGCAACCCGGAGATCCTCGCCAAGTTCGCCGACCGCTTCCCGAAAGTCGACTTCTTCTCGGTGGAGAAGACCTTCGGCGACTGGCGCAGCGTGCAGAAGACCCACTTCATCGACGGCGGCGTATTCGACCAGATCTACAGCCCCAACTGATCCCTCGCCGCTTGACGAAAAAGCCGGAAGCGCTCGCGCTTCCGGCTTTTTCATTCGGCTTGCAGTTCAGCCACTGCCGCCTCAGCGAAACTCGTGCTCCACCTCGGACCAGAGGCTGACCCGCTGTCCGCCGGCCTCGAAGAACTCCATCTCGCGGCGGATGCCGGCGCTGTCTCGCCAGCCCGGCAGGTCGAGGACGATCAGCTCTTCCAGGTGATCCATGTAGAAGGCGTCCACCGGCGCCCACAACCTGCCGATCGCCGCGCGGTCGAGCTCGGCCAGGCACAGGTTGATCGGGTGGGACATGGAGACCTGGCTGAATACCACGTGGCCGCCGCGGACGATGGTCGCCGCGACCTCGTTGCAGGCACGGAAGCGCTGCTCGACCACCTCGGCGTCGGCATGGCTGTAGGGACAGGCTAGGAATATCTTGCGCATGGTTACCTCGTTGCGGAAAGCGACGCCGCGATGGCTCGCGGCGCTCGTCGGGGATGTTTCAGGCTGCGTGCAGGGCGCTTTTTTCCGCCTCGTCATGCTCCTGCTCCTGCCGCGCATAGCGCTCGGCGGCAGGCACCGAGATGCGGATGGCGATGAATACCGCCAGCAGGCCGCCGAACAATTTGCCGAGCAGGATCGGCAGGATCAGCGTCGGCTGGAAGTTGGCGGTGAATGCCAGGTGATCGCCGATGGTGGCCTGGGCGCAGACGCCCAGGGCCACGCAAAGCACCTTGTCGCGAGCATTCATGTATTTGAACAGGTGGTAGGTGGCGATGATGTTCGCCAGTACCATGACAAAGGCGGTGGCGCCCGGCTGGGACAGCCCCAGGTAACGGCCGAGGACCGCCATCGGGCGCTTGCAGTAGCGCTGGAACAGGTAGCAGATGGGGAAGGTCCCGGCCAGCATGATGCCGATGTAGCCAGCGATCTCGATGGCGCGGAACAACTCTTTCTCGTCGGCGAACATCGGGTCGAAGCCCCAGCCGCCGAAGACCTTGGTGAAGACTCCGGTGAAGTGCTGGACGATGGAAAGCGCCAGGGCCATCTTGATGAACGCGTCCATCACCTTGCCGAATACCAGGAACCCGGTGACCATCGCCGTCGCCCGGTACTTCAGGCCGGCGGCCAGCAGGAAGCAGAAGACGAACAGCGGCGCCAGCAGCCGAAGCATGTCGAGGAAGTCCAGCGACAGGTAGTGCAGGGCCGGCGAACCGGTCGATACCAGTTCGCGCACCGGGATGTGGTTGAGGGTAATCAGCAGCAACGCCGCCAGCACCGCGAACGGAATGCTGATCAACCCGGCCATCGCCCCCAGCGCCAGGTACTTGTGGTCCTTGCGCTCGAGCATGGTCAGGCCGACCGGGATCAGGTAGACGATGGTCGCGCCGGAGGTGTAGCCCACCAGCATGGCAGTAATCCACATGTCGCGGTTGGCGGTCAGGGCATCGGCCAACTGGTAGCCGCCCATGTCCACCGCGATGATCGACAGCGCGGCGATGGATACGTCGGAACCGAGGGTCTGGAAGAACGGGCCGAGGGCATGGGAAATCGCCTTCGACAGATAGGGAATGGCTACCATGATGCCGGCCTGGGCGAGGAACACCGGACCGATGGCGTGGATGCCGTTGACGAACTCGCGGCCCAGACCGCTTTCCGGGCGCAGGATGGAAGCCAGCGCGCCAAGTACCGCACCCAGCATGATCAGGTAAATCACATAGTTTCCGAACTCGGCCATCTGCGTCGTTCTCCCCTCGGCAGGCTCCCGTAGCGGGATGCGTTCTTCTGGTTGTCTGGTCGGGAGGCCGGCCACGCCGGTCGCTCCGCCGAAGCGAACACTCGCATTTCGCGTGCCACAATTTGGTTTTCGTGTTGATTTGAAGGTTCGTTTTACCTAAATTGGTCACCCATACGGTCAAGTAGGCGGCCAATCCAAGAGCGTACCTGCCTTACGGACCTGTGGGATTTTCCGCCGGGCCTGCGCAAAGCCTCGCCCCGCCCCCTTCCGCCCAGCGCCGCCAGGCGCTACCGGGCGATTCACGGTAACAATCGCCGCACCAGGATGCGGCCCATGGGAGAACACGATGCGCCCCGAGGAACGCCGCCGCCACATTCTCGAATTGCTGCGCCAGCGCGAGCGGATCTCGGTGGACGAACTGGCGCGGACCCTTTCCACCTCTCAGGAAACCATTCGCCGCGACCTCGCCGCGCTGGCCGAACAAGGCCTGGTCAGCAAATTCCACGGAGGGGCCGCCCTGCCGCCCAGCGGCGAGCACGAGAACGCCTTCCAGACGCGAATGAACGAGCACGCCCAGGAAAAACGCGCAGTCGCCCGCTACGCCGCCGGCCTGTTCGGGCCCGGTGACAGCATCTTCATCGACACCGGCACCACCACCCTGCTGTTCGCCCGCGAACTGGCGCGCCAGAGCCATCTGACGGTGATCACCAACTCGCTGTTGATCGCCGGCAGCGTCGGCGCCTCCGGCAACCGTGCATTCATGATCGGCGGCGAGTACCGCCCGGAATCCGAACAGAACGTCGGCGCCCTGGCCATCGAGCAGATCGCCCGGTTCAACGCCGAGCATGCGGTGATCACCGTCGGCGCGCTGAACGGCGATGGCGCCATGGATTTTTCCATCGAGGAAGCCGAGATCGCCCGTGCCATGATCGCCCAGGCCCGCCAACTGACGGTTATCGCCGACTCCTCGAAGCTCGGCCGGCGCGCCCTGTTCCAGGTCTTCCCGCTGAGCCGGATCAACCGCCTGGTGGTCGACCGCAAGCCTACCGGGGAACTCTGGGAAGCCCTGCAACAGGCGCGGGTGGAAGTCCACGAAGCCCCCCTGCGCACCCCGCAGGCCTGACTCCCCTCGCGCGCAGCCCCGGAGACAGGCCGGGGCTGTGCCGGTGGCTGCCCGTCGATTAATCGATTGACTGTTTCTCTTTCAGTTGCCACATTAAAACAACAAATTTCACATAGAATTCTGTGTGAAAAATCAGTGTTACGGTCAAAAAGCAAACTGATACCAAAAGAAACAGGCAGAAACGATGACTGAGCCGCTTGCGACAAAGACCGCGATCTTCGACGTTGCAGTGATCGGCGCTGGCGTGGTGGGTTGCGCCATGGCCCGCCGCTTCGCCCTGGAAGGTGCGCGGGTGGTCCTGCTGGAAAAAAGCACCGACATCCTCTCCGGTGCCAGCAAGGGCAACAGCGCGATCCTCCATACCGGTTTCGACGCGCCGCCCGGCAGCATCGAACTGGCCTGCATGCAGGAGGGCTATCGCGAATACCGCGACATCCATGCGCGCCTCAACCTGCCGCTGCTGGAAACCGGCGCCCTGGTGGCGGCATGGAGCGACGAGGATCTGGCGCGCCTGCCGGCTATCGTCGAGCAGGCCCACGGAAACGGTGTCGATGACGTCCGCCAGGTCGGTCGCGACGAGGTCCTGGCGCTGGAGCCGCAGTTGGCCGGCAACGTGCTCGGCGCGGTGCGGGTCCCCGGGGAACATCTGGTCGACCCTTGGTCCGCGCCGCTCGCCTATCTGCAACAGGCGCTGGCCCATGGCGCCGAGGCCTGTTTCGACGTCGAAGTGCTGGACGGCGCCTTCGACGGCGGCGAATGGCTGTTGCATACCCGCCGCGGCGATCTGCGCGCGCGCCAGGTAATCAACTGCGCCGGACTCTTCGGTGACCAACTGGAACAGCGCCTGCTCGGCGCGGCGAGCTTCGCCATCCATCCGCGCAAGGGCCAGTTCGTGGTCTTCGACAAGGCCGCCGCGGCGCTGCTGCGGCACATCCTGCTACCGGTACCCAACGAGCGGACCAAGGGGGTGGTATTCACCCGTACTGTCTTCGGCAACCTGCTCGCCGGCCCCACCGCCGAGGAACAGGACGACCGCGAACAGGCACGGGTCGACAGCGACACCCTGCAGCGACTGATCGACGCCGCCGTCGAGCGGATCCCCGGCCTGCGCGGCATGCCGGTCACCGCCACCTACGCAGGATTGCGACCGGCCAGCGAAAAGAAGGAATACCGCATCCGCCAGGTCGACGGACGCAACTGGATCAGTGTCGGCGGCATCCGTTCCACCGGTCTCACCGCGGCGCTGGGCATCGCACGCCACGTCTATCGTCTCTACCAGGGCGAGCGCTTCCACGAAGCGGTTCGCGAGCCGCTCTGGCCACAGGTACCGAACCTCGCCGAACACCTGCCGCGCGACTGGCAGCGTCCCGGCTACGACGAGATCGTCTGCCACTGCGAGATGGTCACCCGCCGGGAAATCCTCGCCGCCCTGGAAGGGCCGCTGCCAGCCGGCGACTTCGGCGGCCTGAAGCGTCGCACCCGCGCCTGCATGGGACGCTGCCAGGGTTTCTACTGCAACGCGCGGGTCGCCGAGCTGAGCGCCGGCCGCCTCGCCCAGCCCCTCGCCACCGGGAGTTGCCATGAGCATCACTGAACAGGTCGACGTCGCCATCGTCGGCAGCGGTCCCGCCGGATTGGCAGCCGCCATCGAACTACGCCGCCAGGGCGTCGCCCGGGTCTGCGTGCTGGAGCGCGACGGCGAGGCCGGCGGTATACCCCGGCATTGCGCGCATCCGCCGTTCGGCCTGCGCGAACACGGCCGCCTGTTGACCGGCCCGGCCTATGCACAGCGTAACGTCGAACAGGCCGAACGGGCCGGGGTGGATATCCGCCTGCGCCATAGCGTGGTTGCTCTCGCCGCCGCCGGCCTGCTGCAACTGGCCACCCCCGAAGGCCCGCGCAGTCTGCGCGCGACACGCGTGCTGCTGGCCACCGGCGCACGCGAGACGCCGCGCTCGGCGCGCCTGCTGGGCGGCGACCGGCCGCTGGGCGTGATCAATACCGGCGCGCTGCAAGCCTACCTCCATCTGCAAGGCCTGAAGCCGTTCGAACGGCCGCTGATCGTCGGCACCGAGCTGGTCAGCCTGTCCGCCGTGATGAGCTGCCGGCGTGCCGGCATCCGCCCGGTGGCCATGCTCGAACGCAACGCACGGGCCACCGCGCGTTGGCCGCTATCGCTGTTTCCCAGGCTGTGCGGAGTGCCGATGCACTTCTCCAGCGAGCTGCTGGAGATCGAAGGCCGCGGCCGGGTCGAGGCGGCGCGGGTACGCCTGGGCGACGGGCGCGTCGAACGGATCGCCTGCGACGGCATCCTCCTCAGCGGACGCTTCGTTCCCGAATCGAGCCTGGTCCGCCTCAGCCACCTGGAACTGGACCCGGCCAGCGGCGGCCCGCGCATCGATCAGTTCGGCCGCTGCTCCGACCCCGCCTATTTCGCCGCCGGCAACCTGCTCCGGCCGATCGAGACCGCCGGCTGGTCGTTCCGCGAGGGACGAAGGATCGCCGGCCTGCTGGCCGCCGACCTGCGGGCCGAACTGCCGAGTGCCGCACCTGGCATAGCCATCGATTGCAGTGGTCCGCTCAAGCTGTGCGTGCCGCAGCGGCTGCTGGCCGACCCGACACCCGGCCTGGCGCATCTGCAGCTACGCGTAAGCGAGGCCGCCAGCGGCCGCCTGCGGATCCTGGCCGATGGTCGCCCGGTGTGGGAGCGTGCCCTGTCCTGCCTGCCGGAGCGCCGCCTGCTGGTGCCGCTGGCCGCCCTGCGCCTGCCGCCGGACACCCGGCGCCTGGAAGTCGCCTTCCTCACCTCCGGCCACTGAACCCGCGAAGAGAACCGACCATGCGAATCGCCGCCCTCGACCAGGGAACCACCAGTACCCGCGTGCTGGTCGCCAGCCAGGACGGCAGCGCCGATATTCAGTTGGCGCTGCGTCACCAGCAACACCATCCGCAGTCCGGCTGGGTCGAGCACGATCCGCTGGAACTGCTGGCCAACCTGCAACGCTGCCTGGAGGCCAGCGGCCGGGTCGACGCCATCGGCCTCGCCAACCAGGGCGAAAGCTGCATGGCCTGGGACGCCCGCAGCGGCGAGCCGTTGTCGCCGCTGATCGTCTGGCAGGACAACCGCACCACCCCGCACATCGAGCGTCTACGCGCCAGCGGCGCCGAGGCGCTGGTCCTGGAACGCAGCGGCCTGCCGCTCGACGCCTATTTCTCGGCCAGCAAGCTGGGCTGGATCGTCGAGCACCTTCCGGCCGCTCGCAGGGCTTTGAAGGCAGGCCGCCTGCGCCTGGGAACCAGCGATGCCTGGTTTCTCGACCGCTTGTGCGGAACCTTCGCCACCGACGTCACCACCGCCTCGCGTACCGCATTGATGAACCTCGCCGAGGGCCGCTGGGACCCCGACCTGTGCGCCCTGTTCGGCGTGCCGATCGAGTGCCTGCCGGAAATCCGCGATACCGTCGGCCATTTCGGGGTGATCGGCAACACCCCGCTGACGGCCTCGGTGGTCGACCAGCAGGCCTCGCTCTACGGTCACGGCTGCCGCCAGCCCGGTGATGCGAAGATCACCTTCGGCACCGGCGCCTTCGCCCTGACTCTCAGCGGCGAGCGGATCATCCGCTCGCCGGAGACAGGCCTGCTCGCCACCATCGCCTGGCAGATCGATGGCAAACCGGTGTACGCCATGGACGGCGGGGTCTACGACGCCAGCGCCGCGGTCGAGTGGGCCGGGCGTCTCGGCCTGTTCAGCGACTTCTCGGAACTGGCCGGCTTCGACCGGCCGCCGGCCATCGAGCGCGGCCTGGCCTTCGTCCCGGCCCTGTCGGGACTCGCATGCCCGCACTGGGACCGCAGCGCCGGCGCGATGTGGCTGGGAATGGACGCCGGCACCCGCCGCGAGGACCTCTGCCAGGCCCTGCTCGAAGGCGTGGTGCTGCGCAGCGCCGAGGTGATCCAGGCGATGGACGGCTACCTGAAGGTCACCGACCGCCTGTCCATCGACGGCGGCCTGGCGCGCAGCCCCTACTTCGCCCAGTTCCTCGCCGACAGCCTGCAACGGCGCATCGTCACCCAGCGCTTCGACGAACTCACCGCCTTCGGTTGCGCCGCCCTTGCCGCGCGTGGCCTCGGCCACGAGCTGGCGGAGCCGCGCAATACCCGCACGGAGTTCCAGCCGCGGGTCGACGCCGGCACCGCCCGGCGCTGGCAGGTGCGTTTCAGCGAAGCGGTGGCGCGCACCCGCGGCTGGCGCTGAGCCGCTTTCAGCGTCCCGGCCAGCCGGTCTCGCGCAGCGCCGCCAGGAGCCTCTCCCCCTTCAGCGCGGGCACCAGCCGGCCGTCCTCGGTGCGCATGTCCTCGCCGGCCAGCAGCACGTTGACGATGGCTTCTTCCACCGCCTCCGCCGCCGCGGCGAACAGCGGCGAGATGTGGTCGTTGTTGAGCATCCGCAGCGGCGTGCTCTGCGGCAGGTCCTTGCGCGCATAGTCGGCTGGCGGCAGGTCCTGGTTGCCGGTGGCGAAGGCGAGGAACACGTCGCCGCTGGAGTCCTCGGTGCCACCGCCGGTGCGAGCGATGCCGATCGAGGCGCGCTGCGCCAGGCGCTGGCACTGGTGCGGCAGCAGCGGCGCATCGGTGGCCAGGATCACCACGATGGAGCCCATACCCGGGGTGCCTTCCTCGCTGAACGGCGAGGGGATGTCGCCCAACCGGCGGCCGACAGGATAGCCATCGACCCGCAGCTCGCGGCGCTGGCCGTGGTTGGCCTGGACCAGCGCGCCCACCGTCCAGCCGCCCTGCTCCGCCGGAAGCCGCCGCGATGCGCTACCGATGCCACCCTTGAACTCGTGGCAGATCATCCCGGTACCGCCGCCCACCGAACCTTCGCGGACCGGTCCGGACTCGGCGCAGGCCAGCGCCTCGCCGACCTGGCGGGCGCCGACGTGCTGGCCCCAGATATCGTTGAGCAGGCCGTCGA
Organism: Pseudomonas aeruginosa; assembly: GCF_001457615.1. Lineage (GTDB taxonomy): Bacteria > Pseudomonadota > Gammaproteobacteria > Pseudomonadales > Pseudomonadaceae > Pseudomonas > Pseudomonas aeruginosa. Next base: position 3,897,816 of record NZ_LN831024.1, read on the forward strand.
AGGTCTCCATCACCACCGGCATGCACCAGTACAGCCCGCTGTCGCCGAGTTCGGCGCGCTCCTCGGCGATCAGCGCGTCGCGCACCGCGCCGACGCTGTGGGTATTGGTGATGGCGATCGGGGTGGTCAGCAGGCCGGCTTCGCGGATCCACTCCAGGCCCGTGGCGTCGCCGTTGCCGTTGAGCACATGGCAGCCGGCGAAGCAGGGTTGCAGGCGCGCCGCACCGGCGCGCGGCTGGACCAGGGTGACGCCGGTGCGAACCTGCCTGCCGTCGATCCGCTGGTTCAGGGTGCTGTGGCCGACGCGCACGCCGGGAACGTCGGTGATCGCGTTGAACGGGCCGGGAGTGCCCAGGCCGAGGGTGATGCCAAGTTGTCGAGCGCGCATGCGGACTCCTGTTTCAAAGCTTCTGGAACGCCGGACTGAGCTTGCCGTAGGTGCAGTAGAGAATCACCGACACCGCCAGCAGTCCGACAATGATCATCACGTCCCTGGCCGAGGCCGCCAGGAACAGGTTGAGCAGCAGGTATCCCGCGCCGCTCACCGCCAGCAGCGCCGGCAGCGGCCACAGCGGCATCCGGTAGGGATGCTCGCGGTCGCGCCGCAGCACCCGGCTGAACAGCGCGCAGAGGGCGACGATCAGGTAGACCATGACGATCAGCAACACGGTGAACGAGGTCAGTTCGGCCAGGTTGGAGCTGAAGCTCAGCGCCGCCGAGGGAATGGCGAGGAACAGCGTGGCCAGCCAGGGCGATTCCCAGCGCGGATGGATACGGGTGAAGGCACGGTTCAACGCTGGCATCCAGAGCGCGTCGCGACCGCTGCTGAAGATCACCCGGGCGCTCTGGATGACGATGGCGACGATGGCGTTGAACACCGAGAGGAAGATTCCCGCGCTGACCAGGCGCGACAGCGTCTCGTTGCCATGGCTGTTCAACAGGTAGCCGATCGGATCGGGGCTGGCGAGCATCGCCGGGAGCGACGGCGCGCCGATCAGCAGCGCGGCGAGCGGGACGATCTCGATCAGTACTACCAGCGCCAGCGACCAGAGCACCGCGCGATGCACGCTGTGGCCGCCGTCCTTCATGTCCTCGGCGAGCAGCACCGCGCCGCCGAAACCGTTGTAGGAGAACAGCGCGGTACCGACCGCTCCGATCACCAATGCCCAGGGTGCGATCGCCAGCAGCCCGCCGTCGCCGACTACCTGCGGCTGCAGCAGGACGCTCGCCGGTTGCTGTGCATGGCCGAAACCGAGGCCGACGATCACCAGCAGCGCCGCCACTTCCAGCAGCAGGCAGGTACCCGTGACCCAGGCGTTGACGCGGATGTTGAGGATGCCCAGCAGGTAGCTGGAGGCAACGATCGCCAGGGCCACGGTCTGCGCATCGAAGTGGGTGCCGAGGGCAGCGTTCAGGTAAGTCGCCGCGCCGGTGGCGAGCACCGGCGGGATGAACAGCAGCATCGCCAGCACCGTGAGGAAGGTGGCGTAGCCGGCCAAGCCGCCGAACACCCGCTTGGCGTAGACATACTCGCCGCCGGCGGTGCTGTGCGCCCTGCCCAGCTCGGCATAGCACCAGGCGAACATCAGCGCCAGCACCCCGGCCAGGGCGAAGGCCCAGAAAGCGCCGGTGCCGGCCTGCTGGATGGCGAAGGGGGCGATGACGAAGACGGAACTGGCGGGAGTGACTGCGGAAACGGTGATGGCGACCACGTCGAACACGCCCAGCGTGGGTTTCAGCGCACTTTCGGGCGCGGGGGAAGAGCTCATGTCGTTGTCCTCTGATTGTTATTGAAGTTGAGGCAGTAACGGAGACTCGCGGCGGCCCCTTGCCGGGGCGCTGGTTATGCGCCGACTCTAGGAGCGCGGAACCGGCGGGCCAATCACCCTTTGGGGTTACGCCCCTTGACGCGGCGGGTGGAAAAGCCGCAAACCGGAGCCTGCGAAAACCCACCGTGGAGCGAATACGGATGCACACCCTGTTCCGGGACATCGGCATGCACGCCAGCCTGGGCCGCGCCATCGAACAGATCGGCGGCAACCGTTTCTGGAAGCAATTGATCCTGCTGCTGCGCCAGCACCTGCCGTTCGACAACGCCCTGGCGATCTTCTACCCCGCCAACGGCGTGCCGGTGGCCCTGGAGGAATACGACGCCGAACCGCACGCCGGGCCGGCCTCGATGCTCGCCTACCTGAACGGGCTGTACCTGCTCGACCCCTTCTACCAGGCTTGCCGGGAAGGCCTGGCCAGCGGCCTGTACCGCCTCGAGGAGATCGCCCCGGACCATTTCCGGCAGAGCGAGTACTACCTCAGCTACTTCCACGACAACGTTCTGGAGGACGAGGTGCAGTTCATCCTACAGGTGCCCGGCCAGGGCGCGCTGTCGCTGTCGCTGGGCATGCAGAGGATGTTCGCCGACGAGGAATGCGGGATGCTCGGCTTGCTCTCGAGCTGGGTCCTGGCGCTGATGCAGCAGCACTGGCAGCAACGCAGCCAGCGCCTGTTGCCGGCTGCACCGCAGGAAGAGATGGCCACGCAGATACGCGACGCCCTCAGCCACTTCGGCGCCAGCGTGCTATCGGAACGGGAACTGGAGATCGCCCGCCTGATCCTTCGCGGCTACTCGTCGAAGGCCATGGCCGAGCGCCTGGCGATCTCGCCGGAGACGATCAAGGTCCATCGGCGCCACCTGTACGCCAAGCTGGACATTTCCTCGCAACCGGAGCTGTTCTCGCTGTTCATCCAGTCGCTCGGGCACGACCCGGAGAACCCCTAGGGATCATGGATTGGCGTAGCGCCGGCTGAGACCGGGCGGGATGCCGCGAGCGTCGGTCTCGGTCCATGGACCCTGCGGGCTGGTGGACCAGAACCAGCCGCCGTCCCACCGGTAGTAGGTGCGCTGGCGGTAGTAGAGATCGCGCTCGCCACGGATCACGTAGACCCCCAGGCTGCCGTCCCAGACGCCCTTGCCGCCTGGCGGCGGGGCGAACTGCGGACGCGAGCGGCTGGGCTGCGCCGGAGTCTGCGGTTGCGGGGTGATGCGCGGCGGGGTGGCGCCGGGCGCGCTGGACGGACCGGGCTGCGGCTGGCTCTGCGGCGGCAGCGAGGCCGGCGGTTCGCTGGTCTGCGGCGGATGCACCACGCACCCGCCGAGACCGCCCAGGAGAATCGCCAGACCCAGATACTTCGCCTTCACCGCCGCACCTCCCCAACCGATTGTCGTTATGGCCGGGCCGCCTGGGGCTGGTCCGGGCCGTCGATGGTCAGCGCTTGCGCCGACGACTGGGCAGTAGACAACGGTTTGCCGCGTCCGATCCACTCGCCGGAGATGGCGTTGCCGGCGCGGGATACCCGTGCCACCAGCTCGACCTGCGGGAAACCGCTGAGCTTGAGCTGCGGCATCATGGCGTCGGCATCGCTCAGGCTGACCTCGGCCGGCAGGTCGGCGACGGTCAGGCGCTTCACTGCCAACGGCATCGGCGGGCCGCCGACGGCGCGGGCGAAGACGAACACGCTGTCGTCGGCCTTGACCTGGCCCTTCACCGCGTCGCTGATATCCACCTTCACCGTCAGGGTCACCCCGGCGGCAGCGGGCGCGGCCGGCGCCGGCGGAGTCTGCCCGGCCTCGGTCATGCGCTCGCGGGCGCGCTGGATGCCGCCCTGGATCGCCGAGCGTGCCGGGTCCTCGTTCGGCAACACCGACACCAGGCGCTCCCAGAAGCCGATGGCGTCGGCGTAGCGCTGCTCTTCGAAGGCGGCGATGCCGAGCAGGCCAAGGGTGGTCACTTCGGCCGGGTCGCCCTTCAGCGCCTCGTCGGCCAGGGCCTTGATCTGCGCGGTCATTTTCTTGCCACCGGAGAAATACAGTGCCTGCGCCCACTGGCCGAGCACTTCCGGCTGCCGCCCGCTGAGTTCGGCGGCGCGTTCGAAGGCCCGCGCCGCATCGGCGCCGCGTTCCTGGGTCATGTAGGTGCGACCGAGGAAGTACCAGCCCTGGGCGGAATCCGGCTGGGCCTGTACCGCGCGCTCCAGGCGCGCAGTCATCTCTTCCATGGAGTGCGGCGCCTGGGCGAATTCGCGGGCCAGCTCGACCTTGTCGCTGGCGCCCCAATGCAGGTACAGGCCGAGCGCGACCAACGGCACCAGCAGCGCCGCGACCAGCGGGACCGCCCGGCCCAGGCGCGAGCTACGCTCTTCGCCGCTGCCCTCGGTGTCGGCGAGCAGTTCGCGGGCAGCCTCGGCGCGGCCATTCTCCAGTTGCTCGGCGGTCAGCGTGCCGGCGGCCTGCTGGCCGGCCAGCTCGGCGATCCGCTCCTGATAAAGCGCGACGTTCAGGGCGGTACGGTCTTCCTCGGCCTGGGCGCGACGGCCACGCAGCAGCGGAATCAGCAGGAATGCCAGGGCCGCCAGCAGCAGCAGGCCGGCAGCGAGCCAGAAATCGATCATTTGTCGTTCTTCAACAGGTTGGCGAGGCGCGCTTGCTCCTCGGCGGACAGGGTGGTTTGCACCTTGGCAGCGGTGCGCCGGCGGCGCAGGACGATCACGCCGATCACCAGCACGCCGAACAGCAGCAAGGCGCCCGGACCGAACCAGAGCAGCCAGGTACGCTCGTTGACCGGCGGCTTGTAGCGAACGAAATCACCGTAGCGGGCAACCATGTAGTCGACGATCTCGCCGTCGCTCTTGCCCTGCTGCAACTGGCCGTAGATCTGCTTGCGCAGGTCGGCGGCGATCGGTGCGTTGGAGTCGGCGATGTCCTGGTTCTGGCACTTCGGGCAGCGCAGTTCCTGGGTCAGGTTGCGGAAGCGTTCGCGCTCGGCGTCGCTGGCGAACTCGTAGGTGTCGATGGCGGCCCGGGCCACGCCGCAGAGGGCGAGACCGAGCAGCGCGGTGACGAGGAAACGCTTCATCGGGCCTCCGGCTCGTCCAGCAGTTGCTGGTACAGCGGCGCCAGTTGCTCGCGCCAGACTTTCTGGTCGACCACCCCGACGATCTTGTGGCGGATGATGCCCTGTTTGTCGATCAGGTAGGTTTCCGGCGCACCGTACACGCCCAGGTCCAGGCCCAGGGTGCCGTCGGCGTCGCTGATGCTCAGCAGGTAGGGATTGTGCAGCTCGTTCAGCCACTTGATGGCGGCGGCGTTGTCGTCCTTGTAGTTGATCCCGTAGATCACCACGCCCTGCTCGGCCAGTCGGGTCAGTTCCGGGTGCTCGACCCGGCACGACGGGCACCAGGTGCCCCAGACGTTGACCAGCGCCGGCTTGCCCTTGAGGTCGGCCTCGGTCAGGCGCCGGGCCGGGTCCTGCACGCTGGGCAGGTCGAAGGCCGGGAACGGCTTGCCGATCAGCGCCGAGGGCAGCTCGCTGGGGTCCAGCCAGAGGCCGCGGAAGAGGAACACCGCGACGATCAGGAAGATCCCCAGCGGCAGCAGCAGAATCGCTCGTTTCAAGACTCAGGCTCCCTGACCGGCGAGGCCCAGGGCCTCGCGCACACGTGTTTTCACCTTCACCCGGTAGCGCCGGTCGAGCGCCGCCAGGGCGCCGCCGAGGCCCATCAGCAGGCCACCGAACCAGATCCAGCGGACGAACGGCTTGACGTGCACGCGCACCGCCCAGGCACCGTTCTCCAGCGGCTCGCCGAGCGCCACGTAGAGGTCGCGGGTAAAGCCGGCATCGATCCCTGCCTCGGTCATCATCGAACTCTGCACGGTGTACAGGCGCTTCTCCGGATGCAGGGTGGCGATCTCCTTGCCGTCGCGGCTGACGTGGATGCTGCCCTTGTCCGAGGTGTAGTTCGGCCCTTCGTGGTGCTTCGCGCCGTCGAAGAGGAAGTGGTAGCCGCCCAGTTCGACGGTGTCGCCGGGCGACATGCGCAGGTCACGCTGGGCGCTGTACTGGCTGCTGAGGACGATGCCGATGGCGCACACGGCGATGCCCAGGTGCGCCAGTTGCATGCCCCAGTAGCTGCGGGTCAGGCTGCGGGCGCCGGCCAGCACGCCCTTGTGCCGGGTCTTGTCGAGGAAGTCGCGGAAACCGGCCAGGACCACCCAGGCGGACAGCAGGAACACCGCCAGCACCGCCCAGTTGAAATCGCCGAAGTACATCGAACCGGCCGCCGCCAGGACCGCGCTGGCCACCAGCACCGGGGTCAGCATGCCGAGCAGCCAGCGGCTCGGGGTGTCCTTCCAGCGCACCAGCACGCCGACCGCCAGGGCCGCCATCAGCGCCGCCATCAGCGGCAGGAACATGGCGTTGAAGTACGGCGGGCCGACCGACAGCTTGGCGCCGCTGAGGGCATCGAGCAGCAGCGGGTAGAGGGTCCCGAGGAGAATCATCGAGGCCGCCACCACCAACACCAGGTTGTTCAGCAGCAGCAGGGTCTCGCGCGACCACAGGGCGAAGCCGACCTGGCTCTTGACCACCGGCGCGCGCAGGGCGAACAGGGTCAGCGAGCCGCCGACCACCAGCAGCAGGAAGGCGAGGATGAACACCCCGCGCTCCGGGTCGGAGGCGAAGGCGTGCACCGAGGTGAGCACGCCGGAGCGGACCAGGAAGGTGCCCAGCAGGCTCAGGGAGAAAGCGGCGATCGCCAGCAGCACGGTCCAGCTCTTGAACACGCCGCGCTTCTCGGTCACCGCCAGCGAGTGGATCAGTGCAGTGCCGACCAGCCAGGGCATGAAGGAGGCGTTTTCCACCGGATCCCAGAACCACCAGCCCCCCCAGCCCAGCTCGTAGTAGGCCCACCAGGAGCCGAGCACGATGCCGATACCGAGGAAGGCCCAGGCTACCAGGGTCCAGGGCCGCGACCAGCGCGCCCAGGCGGCGTCCAGGCGGCCGCCGAGCAGTGCGGCGATGGCGAAGGCGAAGGCCACCGAGAATCCGACGTAACCCATGTAGAGCATCGGCGGGTGGACGATCAGGCCGACGTCCTGCAGCAGCGGGTTGAGGTCGTTGCCGTCCATCGGGGTCTGCGGCAGCAGGCGGCTGAACGGGTTGGAGGTGATGATCAGGAACAGCAGGAAGCCGGTGCTGATCATGCCCATCACCGCCAGCACGCGGGCCAGCATGACCTCCGGCAGTTGCCGGGAGAAGATCGACACGGCGAAGGTCCAGCCACCGAGGATCAGCGCCCAGAGCAGCAGCGAACCTTCGTGGGCGCCCCAGACGGCGCTGAACTTGTAGTACCAGGGCAGCGCGCTGTTGGAGTTGCCGGCCACGTAGGCCACCGAGAAGTCGTCGCGCAGGAAGGCCCAGGTCAGGCAGCCGAAGGCGAAGGCGAGGAAGGCGAACTGCCCCCAGGCCGCCGGGCGCGCCAGGCTCATCCACTGGCGGTCGCCGCGCCAGGCGCCGACCAGCGGCAGGCTCGACTGCACCAGGGCCAGGCAGAGGGCGAGGATCAGGGCCAGGTGGCCGAGTTCGGGGATCATCTACTTGCCCTCCTGGTTGTACGAGGTCTCGCCGGCGGTCTTGCCGTTCTCGTAGTGCTTCAGTTGGCCGCTGTCCTTGAGCGCCTTGGTGACTTCCGGCGGCATGTAGTTCTCGTCGTGCTTGGCCAGCACTTCATCGGCCACCAGCACGCCGTCGCCGCCCAGCTTGCCGAGGGCGACGATGCCCTGCCCCTCGCGGAACAGGTCGGGAAGGATGCCATGGTAGGCGATGGTCACTTCCTTGGCGCCGTCGGTGACCACGAAACGCACGTTCAGCGAATCCTCGCTGCGTTGCAGAGAACCCTTTTCCACCAGGCCGCCGGCGCGTATGCGGGTGTCGGTCGGCGCTTCGCCGTTGGCGATCTGGGTCGGGGTGTAGAACAGGTTGATGTTCTGTTGCAGGGCCGACAGCGCCAGGCCCACCGCGGCGCCGACACCCGCCACGATGGCGAGGACGATGATCAGACGTTTCTTGCGAACCGGATTCACTGCTGGGCCTCCCGGCGCAGACGACGCGCCTCTTCTTGCAGGTAGCGGCGCCGGGCCAGCAGCGGCTCGGCGACATTGATCGCCAGCACCAGCAGGCTGATGCCGTAGGCCGACCAGACGTAGGGGCCGTGATGGCCCATGGCGAGGAAGTCGCCGAACGATTCGAAGCTCATCGTGCCTTCTCCACCAGGGCCTTCACCTCGGCTTTCGCCCAGGCGGTGCGGGACTCGCGCTTGAGCACTTCCAGGCGCATGCGCACCAGCAGCATGGCCGCGAAGAAGCAATAGAAGCCGAGGACCATGATCAGCAACGGCAACCACATCTCCACCGGCATCGCCGGTTTCTCGGTGATGGTGAAGGTGGCCGGCTGGTGCAGGGTGTTCCACCACTCCACCGAGTATTTGATGATCGGGATGTTCACCACGCCGACGATGGCCAGTACGGCACAGGCCTTGGCCGCGCTGTCGCGGTTACTGATCGCCTGGCCGAGGGCGATGATGCCGAAATAGAGGAAAAGCAGGATCAGCATCGCCGTCAGGCGCGCATCCCAGACCCACCAGGCGCCCCAGGTCGGCTTGCCCCAGACGGCCCCGGTAAGCAGCGCGACGAAGGTCATCCAGGCGCCGATGGGAGCGGCGCACTGCACCGCCACGTCGGCGATCTTCATCTTCCAGATCAGCCCGACGGCACCGGCCACGGCCAGCATGACGTAGCAGGACTGGGCGAGGAAGGCCGCCGGCACATGGATATAGATGATGCGGAAGCTATTGCCCTGCTGGTAGTCCGGCGGCGCGAAGGCCAGCCCCCAGACGCAGCCGGTGACGATCAGCAGCGCCGCCGCCACGGCGAACCAGGGCAGCCAGCGGCCGCTGATCTCGTAGAACCACTTGGGCGACCCAAGCTTGTGAAACCATGTCCAATTCATCATCAGGCTCTGTTTACAGGGCTCTTTGGAAATACCGGGCAGACCTTCCGCTGCCAGCCCGGGTCAAGCGTGGGCGGCACAGCCGCCCGGTACCGCACGCCCGCCGATGCCTTCGGCGGGCGGACTCACTCGCCTACGCTGATCTTCAGGCCGGCAGCGATGGCGAATGGCGTGAGTGTCAATGCTAGCGCCGTCAGGCTCGCCAGCCACAATAAATGTCCGCTGCTGGGCAGTCCCTGCAGCGAAGCCTGCAGCGCCCCGCTACCGAGAATCAGCACCGGGATGTACAGCGGCAGGATCAGCAGCGCCAGCAACAGGCCGCCGCGCTTGAGGCCCACGGTCAAGGCCGCGCCGACGGCGCCGAGCAGGCTCAGCACCGGCGTACCGAGCAACAGGGAAAGCAGCAGCACCGGTATGCAACGGGCCGGCAGGCCCAGCATCAGCGCGAACAGCGGCGACATCAGGACCAGGGCCAGCCCGGAAAACAGCCAGTGTGCCAGCACCTTGGCCAGCACCAGAAGAGCCAGGGGGTGCGGCGAAAGGACCCACTGCTCCAGAGAACCGTCCTCGAAATCGCTGCGGAACAGCCCTTCCAGCGAGAGCAGCACGGCCAATAGCGCCGCCACCCAGACCAGGCCGGGCGACAAGGTTTGTAGCAATTGGCTCTCCGGCCCGACCGCCAGGGGGAACAGGGCGATGACGATGGCGAAGAACACCAGCGGATTGGCCAGCTCCGCCGGTCGGCGGAACAGCAGGCGCGCCTCGCGCGCCAGGAGCAGGCTGAAGACGTTGCTCATGCCGGGTCGCCCATCGCCGGCTCGACCGTCGCGCCGCTGGCCGCCTTGAGCGCACCGAGGTCCAGCTCGCGGTAGCCGGCGGGCATCTGCTGCAGGCTGTGGTGGGTGGTCAGCACCACCATCCCGCCGCGCTGGCAATGCCCGGCCAGGTGCGTTTCCAGTTGCGCCACCCCCTGTTTGTCGAGGGCGGTGAAGGGTTCATCGAGGATCCACAAGGGCGGTGCGTCCAGGTACAGGCGGGCCAGCGCCACGCGGCGTTGCTGGCCGGCGGAAAGGGTGTGGCAGGGAACGTCCTCGAAGCCACGCAGGCCGACGTCGGCCAGGGCCTGCCAGATCGCCTCGCGGCTGGCCGGCTGGTGCAGCGCGCAGAGCCAGGTGAGGTTCTCCTCGGCGCTGAGCAGGCCCTTGATTCCCGCGGCGTGGCCGATCCACAGCAGGCTGCGGGCCAGTTCGCCGCGCTGTTCGGCGAGCGGCCGGCCGTTCAGGCGGACTTCCCCGGCGGTCGGCTGCATCAGTCCGGACAGCAGGCGCAGCAGGCTGGTCTTGCCGCTGCCGTTGGGACCCACCACCTGCAACATCTCACCGGCGGCCAGGCGCAGGTCGAGGCGCTCGAACAGCATGCGCCAGTCGCGCTCGCAGGCGAGCCCGACGGTTTCCAGCAAGGGGCTGGCTGTGGGGACTTCAGCAGGATCGGACATCGAACAACATCGCCAAGCGTCTCTCCTCGTCGCGGCGCCGGAGGCCTTCACGGAACAGACCCTAAAGTCGGGATAAACACGGCCGCTATACTGGTGACGACGCGGCCAGCCTGTTTGACAGGCGCGGCATTATACACGCCCTTCCCCAGCCTCCGCAGGGTCGTTTAAGACAGGTTGTTACCCATGCCAGCCGAGATAGGCGCTTCCCCGCCACTACCCCCGGTTTCCGCCCCACGCCCGCTGCCGCCGGCGCAATCGCAGGGCAACGCCCAGGCCGACGCCGAGATGACCCTGAAGCTGGTGCAGACCCTGGCCGGCCTGCTGGGCGAAGGCGAGTCGGGCAAGGCCGAGGTGCTGGCGGTCAAGGAAGGCCTGGCGAACAATTTCCAGGTCCTGCTCAAGCTGACCCTGGCGAACAGCGGGCAGAGCCTGGTGGAAGTGCAGAGCAATCGGCCGCTGGTGCCGGGCAACCTGCTCAACGTCAGCGCCACCAGCAACACCAGCGTGGTTGCAACCCTGCTCGACAGCATGGCCGGCGCTGGCCCGCTGAGCAGCCTCGACCTGGAGCAACTGCCGCCCGGCACCCTGCTCCAGGGCAAGGTCCTGTCCAGCACCGCGCTGCCGGCGGACAAGGCCCAGCAGGTGGTCTACCGGGTCCTGCTGAACCTGCTCAACACGCCGCTCGCCGGCAGCAAGCTGAGCCTCGACTCGCCCCAGGCGCTGCCGGTCGGCAGCCTGCTCACGGCGCTGGTGAAAAACAGCCAGCAGATCGACTTCCTGCCGCTCAGCGGACGCCTCGACCAGCTTGCGCTGGGCCAGCAACTGGCCGGGCAGAGCGCCCGCCAGGCTTCCCTGGAAGGCCTGTTCGCCGCCCTGCAGGGGCTGAACGGCCGCAACGACCTGCCGGACAGCCTGCGCCAGGCCGTGGAGCGCCTCTTCGCCGGCCTGCCGGAGGCGCAGAAGATGGGCGATTCCAAGCTGCTCGGCCAGGCCCTGCAGCAGAGCGGCCTGTTCCTCGAGGCGCGCCTGATGCAGGGCGCCACCGATCATCTCGGCCAGGACCTGAAGGCCAACCTGTTGCGCCTGTTCGCCCAGCTGTCGCCGCTGCCGCCGACCGGCGCCCAGGCGCCGGGCATGTTCGCCGGCAACACGGCGAACCTGGCCCAGGCGCTGCCGGCCTTTGTCCGCAACGCCCTGGGCAACCTGGGACAGAGCGCCAACAAGACCCAGGCACTGAACTTTCCCCTGCCGAGCAAGGTTCTCCAACTGTTCGACGAGGACATGGAACTGGAGTCACTGCTGCGCCTTGCCGCCGCGGCGATCTCCCGCCTGCAGACCCATCAGTTGTCGAGCCTGGCGCAGACCAGCACCCTGCCGGATGGCACCCAACTGGCGACCTGGCAGATGGAGGTGCCCATGCGCCATCAGCACTCGGTGGTACCGTTGCAGGTGAAGTTCCAGGAAGAACAGCGCAAGACCGGCGAAGAGGCCCGCGAAAGCCTCTGGCGCGTCGAACTGGCCTTCGACCTGGAGCCGCTGGGACCGCTGCACGCCCAGGCGACCCTGCTACGCGGCAGCCTGTCCAGCCAGCTTTGGGCCGAGCGAGACGCGACCGCGCGGCTGGTCGAGCATGAACTCGGCCACCTGCGCCAACGCCTGCGCGACGCCGGCCTGACCGTTGGCGAGATCACCTGCCAACGCGGCCACCCGCCCCAGGGCCCGCGAGCGACCATCGAACAACGCTGGGTAGACGAAACCGCATGAACAGAAAGCAGTCACCCGCCCCGCGCCAGGCCATCGCCCTGAGCTACGACGGCCAGGCCGCGCCGACCCTTTCCGCCAAGGGCGACGCCGAACTGGCCGAGGCGATCCTGGCCATCGCCCGCGACTACGAGGTACCGATCTACGAGAACGCCGAGCTGGTCCGCCTGCTCGCCCGCCTGGAACTCGGCGACGCCATTCCGGAAGCGCTGTATCGCACCATCGCCGAGATCATCGCCTTCGCCTGGCACCTGAAAGGCAAGTGTCCCGAGGGATTCGCGCCGGACGCCGCGGATGGCAACCAGATGCTGCTACTCGGCGGTCCCGGCGACTGAGCCAGCCCGCACGGCGAAACATCCGCACGCACATCAGCTCCAGGACCTCGCCGCTGCGCGCTAAGCTGCGCAGCCTCCGACCTCGGCAAAGGAGCGCCCGATGAACTTCGTCTTTCCCCACCCGTTGGACACCCCGCGCCTGCGGCTACGCACTTTCCGAGAGGAAGACGCCGCGCCGCTGTTCGCCATGATGTCCGACCCGGAAGTCATGCGTTACTGGAACACACCGCCGTGGACGACCCCTGCGCAGGCCCGCGAGGCGATCCTGCGGGACAGCCAGGCGCTCGTCGACGGCGAATACCTGAACCTGGCCATCGAGCGTCGAGAAGACGGCCAATTGCTCGGCAGTTGTATCCTCTTCCATTTCGAGAAAGGCTCGCGCCGCGCCGAACTCGGCTACTGCCTGGCACGTGCAGCCCAGGGCCGGGGTTACATGGGCGAGGCGCTGCGCAGGCTGCTGGCGTTCGCTTTCGATGAAATCGACCTGAACCGCCTGGAGGCGGAGATCGATCCGCGCAACCGGCCTTCGGCCGCCAGCCTGGAGCGCCTGGGCTTCCGCCAGGAGGGCCTGCTCGCACAACGCTGGATCGTTTCCGGAGAAGTCTCCGACTCGGCGCTCTACGGATTGCTCGCCGAGCACTGGCGCAACCGCTGAAGGAGGAACCACCGGCAGGGCCCGCCATCCGTCGCTTTCCACAGAACCTGTCGTTCGCGCAACGGTCTTTAGACGGCACACCACATGCCTGCGGAGGCATCCCTCAAATGAAAAAACATACCCTGTTCGCCGTAGCTGCTCTCGGCCTGCTGTTCGCGGGCAGCACCCTGCTGCCTGGCGAGCTTTCTCCTGTCGGCTCCGCCTATGCCAAGGGCGGAAATGGCGGCGGCAACGGTGGCGGTCATGGCGGCGGCAAGGGCGGCAGCCATGGCGGCAACCTCGGCGGCCACTCCAGCAAAGGCCATGGTTCAGCCACCTCCGGCATCGCCAGCTCCCGCGACAGCCGCGGGCTGTCGCAGGCCAGCGCGATCTCCGCCACCACCCCCGGCGATCACAACAGCAAGGGCTTGAGCAACGCCATCGGCTCTTCGACCAAGAACGACCGCTGACCGCCAGTGGCGACCACGAAAAAGCCGGCCTTCGCGCCGGCTTTTTCGTGCCCCGCCCACACGGCTCAGGCGAAACCGCCGTTGACCCGCAGCACCTGGGAATTGACCCAGGCCCCGTCCGGCCCGGCAAGGAAGGATACCGCCGCGGCGATCTCGTCCGGTTCGCCGAGACGCTCCAGCGGCGCCAGCCTGGCGATCTGGTCGATCTGTTCGGCGCTCTTGCCGTTGAAGAACAGCTCGGTGGCCACCGGGCCGGGCGCCACCGCGTTGACCCTGATGTCCTGGCCGCGCAACTCGTTGGCCAGCACGTGCACCAGCCCCTCGACCCCGGACTTGGACGCGATGTACGGACCGTAGCTGGGCAGCGCCCGGGCGATCACGCTGGTGGACAGGGCGATGATCCGTCCGCCGCGCTCGACATGCCGGGCAGCCAGGCCAAGCACGATGAAGGCGCCGCGCAGGTTGGTGCGGATCACCCGGTCGAAGCCCTCCAGGTCGCCATCGGCGATCTTCAGGTAGGGCATCGTGCCGGCGCTGTTGACCACCACGTCGATGCGGCCGAAGGCGCCCCTGGTGGCTTCGAACAGCTTGTCCATGTCCTCCGCGCTGGCCACGTCGCCCTGCACGGCGATGGCCGCGCCGCCGGCGGCGACGATTTCGGCCACGACCTCGTCGGCCATGGCCTGGTTGCCGGCATAGTTGACCGCGACCGCGAAACCGTCGGCGGCCAACCGCCGGGCAATGGCGCGACCGATGCCGCGGGAGGCGCCGGTGACGATGGCGGCTTGGGTGATGTCAGGCATGCTGGGACTCTCCTGGAATGAGCGTGGCGACAGCCACGCATCGACAGGGAAAGTCTAGAAGCCGGCTATTGGCGGATAAACAGCAGACAACCGTCATGACTATCCAGGATTTCCGGACAATACCGATACGCGGTCACGGCTTGCGCGCGATCCAGGCGTACTGCTGACGCTTCTCCTCGCCCAGGCGCTGGCGTCGGCGATGACTGGCGAACGCATCGCCGGAACAGTAGGTGCAGACGGCGCTGGCTTCGATCTGCGCCGGCCCGACGCCGGCGGCCTGGAACAACTGGCGACAGAAGGCTACCAGGTCCAGCCAGGCGCCCTGCTCCGCCTGCCTTGGCTCGGGCGGAGCGAACCGGGGTGGCCGCTCGGGGAGCGGACGACGCTGGCTCCAGGGCGGCACCGCGCCCTCCCAGAGGCGGCCGTGGCCGACCTGCAACGCCTCGATGAACCCGGCACTCACCTCGTAGCAGCAGGCTTTGATCCCGGGACCGATGGCGACCCGGATGTCCGCGCTGGCGACGCCGCGCGCATTGAAGCGCGCCACCGCCGCGCCGACGATACCGGCGACGAGCCCCTGCCAGCCGCCATGCAGGGCGGCCACCACCCGACCGTCGCGACTGCTCATGAGAATCGGCAGGCAGTCCGCGGTGACCACCGCGACCGCCAGCGGCCCTTCGCTGAAAACGCCGTCGGCGGCATGCCGTCCCGATTCCGACAACGAGCGCGCGTCGACGATCTCGGCGCCATGCACCTGCCGGCAATGGAATATCCGCTCGGAGAGTGCCTGGCCGGCTTGCTGGAAGCCATGCTCGATGCCTTCGATCGCCTTGAGGATATCGGCCTGGACGGTCATGCGCTGTCTCGCCATGGAAGGTTGGAAAACGACCTTACCTCATCTTCCCGGAAGCCGCCTCAGGCGATGCCGCGCAGGAGGTCGGGGCAGCCGCGATCACGCTTGATCAACGCGGCCAGGGCGACCTGGCCCAAAGGCCGGTCGGACACCGCGCCGATGCTCAGGCCATGGCCTCTGCTCCACTCGAACAACAGGCGCTTCTCGCGGCAATCGAGTTCACCCACCAGCAGGAAGCGCCGGATGCTGTCGCTGCGTCCCAGCATCGCCAGCGTGCCCTTGCAGCCCTGGTCCAGGCGGAATCCGTCGTAGAGGCAATAGTCGTACGGGTAACCCTGGTCCAGGGAGCGCCGCAGCTCCCGTCGGTCCAGGCACAGGCTCAGGTGGAAGTAGCCGCAGCGGTTGAACAGCGCTCCGTACCTGAGCAGACGGCCGGGGTTGGCGCACAGCACCATGGCGCGCAGGGGTATTGCAGGCATCCTTGTGGCCTCCTGGAAACGTGCGGGTTGACCAGGACCGATTCTAGAAAGCGACAGCCGCGCAATTAATAGGACTTTTCCTCTAAATGCCTACCTGTGATCCGAAGCTTCCTCCTGGCCCAGGTTACGCAGGACACGCTCGGCCTGGCGCCTCAACGGCTCGCGCAACTCCAGCGGCTGCCTGACCTCGAAGTCGAACGGCAGGCCGCACAGGCGCCGGGCGAACCAGTCCAGGTCGTCGGTGCTGGCGCGCAACAGCGTACCGCCATCGACCTCGGCGAGCAGACCGAGGGGCTCGCCGAGCACCGCGACCACCTGCTCCCTCGCCGCCCGCATCAGGATTTCCACCGGGTAGGCGCGCGGCATCCGGGCGAAGCTCTCCCGCAGGTGGCGGAGGGTATCGAAATCCGCCGGTCGCTCGAAGCGCTCCGCCAGCATGCGCGGCGCGTCCAGGCGATCGAGACGGAACGAGCGCAACGCCTGGCGCAGGTGGCAGAAACCGCTGACGTACCAGCAGCCGTTGCGATAGGCCAGGCCGTAGGGATCGAGTTGGCGGAGGGTTTCGGCGCCCTGCGGGTCGCGATAGCGGAACTCGACCCGCGCACGGACCTGGGCGGCTTCGGCGAGGGTCGCCAGCGCCGCCACACTGGTTCCCGCCCGGGCGCGGGCCAGGTCCAGGCTGGCGGTCTCGCGGAGCGCCACGAGGCGCCGCCGCAGCGCAACGGGCATCACCCTGCTCAGCTTGGCCTGCGCACTTTCCAGGGCCAGCTCGCTTTCGCCCAGGCCGAGACTGCGCACCGCCAGCAGGCCGAGGGACACGGCCAGGGTTTCCTCCGCGCTGAACATCAGCGGCGGGAGCTTGAAACCGGCCACCAGGCGGTAACCGCCATGGCGTCCGCGCTCCGCCGAGATGGGTATGCCCAGCTCCTCGAGGGCGACGATATAGCGACGCAGCGTCCGTCCATCCACCTCCAGGCGCCTGGCCAGCTCGCTACCGCTGAGCTGGCCGTGGCTCTGCAGCAGTTCGAGCAGGGCGAGCACGCGCACCGTGGGCTTGGACATTTTTCGATCCACCGGAAAAATCAGGACCGAATATAGCCTATATCCCCCCTACCCTGCGTTCAGCCCGGTTGCGATGCGCAACGTGCGTTACCTGAACGGAGATGGAAAATGGAACCTGTACTGTTTTATGGCGTACCCCACGGCTGTTCCTTCGGCTCGATCGTGGCCCTCGAGTGGCTCGGCCGCCCCTATCGCCTGTGTCGGATCGAGATGCCGCTGGAGACCGGCGAGCGCACCTACGTGCGCCTGAACCCGGCTCGCCAGACGCCCACCCTGCTCCTGGAGGACGGCCGCGCGCTCAGCGAAAGCCTGGCCATTCTCCAGCACCTGGCGGCGCGCGACCTGTGCAGGAAGCTCGGTTATCCGCAGGGCAGCGCCGAGTTCGACGAACTGAACTTCGCCCTCGCCCTCCTGCATACCGAATGCCATTCGGCCTGGGGAGCCCTGTTCTATCTGGAGGACGCCGACGCAACCACGACGGCAAGGGCGCTGACGCGCGCGGCGCGAGCCTATGGCCGGATCGACAAGCTGCTCGGCGACCGCAAGTGGCTGGCCGGCGAAGGGCCGAGCGTGGCCGACGCCTACCTCGCGGGTACCGCTCGCTGGGGACGGGAGCTGGGCTACTTCGACCTGCAACACGACTTTCCGCGCCTGCATCGACACCTGGAGAAGCTGGAGCAGGACCCGGCGGTGCGCTTCGCCCATGCCATCGAGGATCGCCTGCCGGCGCAGAGCTGCGGGGAGTTCAGGGGAGAGGTGACACTGGCAGAAGTGGCGAGCCGCCTGCTCGCCTGAAAAGCGCCAGCGCCAGCGCCGGGCCGGCGACCGTCACTTGCCCTTGGCTTCGTGCAGGCGCGCCACCAGCTCGGCCTCGGCCTGCGACAGACCGCAGGCCTGGGTCAGGTCTTCGGCGCTGGCGCCGAGCCCGACCAGGCGTGCGGCCTGGCTGAACGACAGCGTGGTCGGATCGCGCTGCTCCAGGCGCGCGACCCGGTCGGGAAGCGGCGCGAGTTGCTTGCCGAGGTCCTGCAAGGCCTCGCCCATGCGCACGTTGACCTGCTGGTAGGACTCGATGCGCTTGCTCAGCTCCTTGAGCCGGCGCTCGCGCGCGGCGCCCTCCTCCGCCTGCTGCGCCAGCGCAGCTTGCAGGCGGCGCAATTCACGGCGCAGCCACAGGCACGCCGCCGCCAGGCCGAGGCAGGCGGCGAGCGCCAGTGCCAGCGCGACGACCTCCATCTCAGCAGGCCCTCGTGTCGGTAGAACGCATCAGATGCTGCCCAGCTCCGACCATTCTTCCTCGGTCATCATCTTGTCCAGCTCGACCAGGATCAGCAGCTCGCCGTTCTTGTTGCAGACACCCTGGATGAACTTGGCCGACTCTTCGTTGCCGACGTTCGGCGCGGTCTCGATTTCCGACTGCTTCAGGTAGACCACCTCGGCGACGCTGTCGACCAGGATGCCGACCACCTGCTTGTCCGCCTCGATAATGACGATCCGCGTGTTGTCGCTGACCGGCGCAGGGTCCAGGCCGAAGCGCTGGCGGGTGTCGATCACCGTGACCACGTTACCGCGCAGGTTGATGATGCCCAGCACGTAGCTCGGCGCGCCCGGCACCGGGGCGATCTCGGTGTAGCGCAGCACCTCCTGGACCTGCATCACATTGATGCCGTAGCTCTCGTTGTCCAGGCGGAAGGTGACCCACTGCAGGATCGGATCTTCGGCGCTTTGCGCGGTGGCTTTGCTCATTCCCCTAACCTCTCGAAAACCGCCGCAAGTGGCGGAAGCTGTCTATCAATGGTCGCCGTGCAGGCGCTTGACGGCGCCGCTGGCGATCAGTTCGGCGAGCGCCGCCACATCCAGCAGCGCACACATGTGTTCGATGACCGTGCCGGCCAGCCAGGGCCGCTGGCTACGCTGGCCGCGCCATTTCACCTCGGCCGGGTCGAGGCGGATCGAGCGGCTCACCTGGTGCACCGCCAGCCCCCACTCGTAGCCCTGGACCGAGATCACGTACTTGAGGCCGTCGCGATAGTCGTCGCGGTAGCGTTCGGGCATCACCCAGCGTGCGGTGTCCAGCACCTTCAGGTTGCCCGCCTGCGACGGCAGGATGCCGAGGAACCAGTCGGGCTGGCCGAACAACGGGGTCAGTTCCTGGTTCTCCAGCGGATAGATCGAGCCGAGGCACACCAGCGGCACCGCCAGGGTCAGCCCGGCGACGTCGAACAGCAGGCACTCGAAGGGCTCCGCCGCCCAGGCCGGACGACCGTCGTCGAGCAGCGGCAGGTCGAGCAGCGCCGGCTCGCTGGCGCTCGCCGGGGCGCTCGGCACGCGCAGTTCGATGACCTCGTGGGGCCGTGGCTCGACCGGCAGCTCGCGCAACGTCGTCGGTTCGTCGAGCAGGGCCGCCGGCGGAACCAGGCGCGCATCGCGGACCTGCTCCTCGAGCACCGCGGCCTCGAACTCGTCGAACCCGTGGTCGACCGGCAGCGTTTCCAGCGCCGGGGCCGGTGTCGCCACTTCGGCGACCGCCAGCGCGACAGGCTTCAACGGCGCGGGCGCAGGCGCTGGCGGCGTCTCGACGGGAGGTTCCAGGTCCTCGAAAGTGGCCTCCTGGAGCAACGCATCCAGGTAGGACTGCAAGGCCAGTTGCGAACGGGTGGCGGTGGCGGCGCTCATGTGGGTATTCCGCGACAGGGGTCTACAACGGTTATCGGCCGCACTCCGGTGCGGCTTGAATGCGCCTGTCGGCGCGGCGACCGGCGCGCCATCAGGCCACCCGGGTGGCCGGCTGCTGCGCCAGCAGATGCTTGAGCAAGGCGCGGTAGGCGATCACCCCGCGACTCTTGCCGTCGTGCTGCGACGGCGTGACCCCGGCCCGGCTGGCATCGCGCAGGCGGGTATCGATGGGAATGAACGCCTGCCACAGGTTGTCCGGGTAGTTCTCGTTGAGAATCCGCAGCGTGCTCAGCGAAGCCTGGGTCCGCCGGTCGAACAGCGTAGGTACGATGGTATAGGGCAACGCCTGTTTGCGCGACCGGTTGATCATCGCCAGGGTGTTGACCATCCGCTCCAGCCCTTTCACCGCGAGGAACTCGGTCTGCACCGGGATCACCAGGTGCTGGCTGGCGGCCAGGGCGTTGACCATCAGCACGCCGAGCAGCGGCGGGCTGTCGATGATCGCATGGTCGAAATCCTGCCAGAGCTGCGCCAGGCTCTTCGAGACCACCAGGCCGAGACCGCTCTTGCCCGGCGACTGGCGCTCCAGGGTGGCCAGCGCGGTACTCGACGGCAGCAGGGAAATGCGTTCGTTGCTGGTGCTGCGCAGCAGCGAGGCCGGCAGCCCCTCGGGGACGTTGCCCTGGTGCAGGAACAGGTCGAAGGCGCTGTGCTCGAGGGTGTCCGGGTCATAGCCGAAATAGCTGGTCATCGAGCCGTGGGGGTCCAGGTCGACCACGACCACGCGCTTGCCGGCATCCGCCAGCAGGCCGGCCAGGGCGATGGACGAGGTGGTCTTGCCGACCCCTCCTTTCTGATTGGCGACTGCCCAGACTTTCATTGCTCTACTCTTCCTGGCATGGGTCCACCCGGTTGGGGCCGCACTACTGGCCAGTTCGGCCCGGCGCCCGTACGCAAACCATGTTTCGCGCGCTCATGGCGAAGGCGACGGGGAATTGACGGTTGCCGGCGCGGGCGCCGGCGTACCGCCAGTATCTGCAGCTTGCGTGCCAGCTGCCGAGCCTGCGTGGCGGAGCGCCGAATCCGGTTGCGCCTTGCCGCTGCCGACCCCGCTGACGCTGCGCCGCACCTCCAGGTTGCGCGAGATCACCAGCACCACCCGGCGATTCTTCGCCCGCCCCTCGGCGCTGGCATTGTCCGCCACCGGCTGAAATTCACCATAGCCCACCGCAGCCATCCGCGACGGCTCGACCCCATCGTTGCCGAGCAGGCGGACGATGCTCGCCGCCCGCGCCGCCGACAGTTCCCAGTTGGTGGGATAGCGCGGGCTATGGATCGGCACGTCATCGGTGAAGCCCTCGACATGGATCGGGTTCTTGTAGGGCGCCAGGATCTTGGCGACCTTCTCGACGATATCGAAGGCGGCATCGTTGGGCAGCGCATCGCCGCTGGGAAACAGCAGGCTGGAATTGAGAGTGATCTCGATCCACAGCTCGTTGCCGCGCACGCTCAACTGGTCGGAGGCGATCAAGTCGCCGAAGGCATCGCGCACGCTGTCGGCGATCCGCTCCAGCGAGTCGGCGCTGGCCGCGTTGTCGCTGGGCTGCTCCTCGACGCTGGTGCGCTCCGGCTCGGTGGTGCGCGGCCGCTCGTCGCCGATAGGAATCGGCTTCAACGAGCGGTCGGGCTGGTTGAACACGCCGGTGAGGGTCTCCGAGAGTATCTTGTACTTGCCCTCGTTGATCGAGGAAATCGAATACATCACCACGAAGAAGGCGAACAACAGGGTGATGAAATCGGCATAGGAAACCAGCCAGCGTTCGTGGTTCTCGTGTTCCTCCTGGTGGCGACGGCGACGCTGCATGCTCGGCTCCGGTCAGTCCATGAAGCCTTGCAGCTTCAACTCGATGGAACGCGGGTTCTCGCCCTCGGCGATGGACAGCAGGCCCTCCAGGAGCATCTCGCGGTAGCGCGACTGGCGCAGCACCAGGGTTTTCAGCTTGTTGCCGATCGGCAGCAGGAGCAGGTTGGCGAAGCCGACGCCATAGATGGTGGCGACGAAGGCCACGGCGATGCCGCTGCCGAGCTGCGCCGGGTTGGCCAGGTTGCCCATCACATGGATCAGGCCCATTACCGCGCCGATGATGCCGATGGTCGGCGCATAGCCGCCCATGCTCTCGAACACCTTGGCGGCCTGCAAGTCGCGGCTTTCCTGGGTGAACAGGTCGACCTCGAGGATGCTGCGGATGACTTCCGGCTCGGCGCCGTCCACCAGCAGTTGCAGGCCCTTGCGCGCATAGGGATCGGGCTCCGCGTCGGCGATGCTCTCCAGGCCGAGCAGGCCTTCCTTGCGCGCGGTCATGCTCCAGGAGACGATCCGGTCGATTCCCCCGGAAAGATCCTCGCGCGGCGGGAAGAACACCCAGCCGAGCATGCCCAGGCCGCGCTTGAGCACGTTCACCGGGGTCTGCAACAGCGCCGCGGCCAGGGTGCCGCCGATCACGATCAGCGCCGCCGGACCGTTGAGCAGGGCCCCCGCGTGGCCGCCCTCGAGAAAGTTTCCGCCGACGATGGCGACGAACGCCAGGATGATCCCGACCAGGCTGAGCACATCCATCAGCGCGTCCCCTCGGCTCGGCGAAGGCGCGCGCAGCTCGTCACGTGGGTGGCCATCGAAGGCAGTCTCCTCATTCCTGCACGCACGCTTACTGGCACGCCTCGACCAGGTGCCGGCCGATGTCGTCGAGCCCGTACACCGCGTCCGCCAGGTTGGCCTTGACCACGGCCATCGGCATCCCGTAGATCACGCAACTGGCCTCGTCCTGCGCCCACACCTGGCTGCCGCCCTGCTTGAGCAGGCGCGCACCCTCGCGTCCGTCGGCGCCCATGCCGGTGAGGACCACCGCCAGGACCTTGTCGTTGTATGCCTTGGCCGCCGAGCCGAAGGTCACGTCGACGCAGGGCTTGTAGTTCAGGCGTTCGTCGCCGGGGAGGATGCGCACTGTGCCGCGGCCGTCGACCATCATCTGCTTGCCGCCCGGCGCCAGCAGCGCCAGGCCGGGACGCAGGATGTCGCCGTCCTCTGCTTCCTTGACGCTGATCCGGCACAGCTTGTCGAGGCGCTCGGCGAAAGCCTTGGTGAAGGCCGCCGGCATGTGCTGGATCAGCACCAGCGGCGCCGGGAAGTTGGCCGGCAACTGGGTCAGCACCCGCTGCAAGGCAACCGGACCACCGGTGGAGGTACCGATCGCGACCAGCCGGTAGGCCTTGCGCTTCGGCGCCGCCGAGGTCGACGCCGGGGCCGGCGACGCGCCGGCACTGGCACGCGCGCTCGCGCCGAGGCTGGAGGACGACGCCGGCGCATGGCTGGACGAGGTGGCCGAAGGCAGCGGCGGCAGGCTGATCGAGCGACGATTGCTACGGGCGATGGTCAGGACCTTCTCGCAAAGCAACTGGCGGACCTTGTCCGGGTTGCGCGAGATGTCCTCGAAATTCTTCGGCAGGTAATCGACCGCTCCAGCGTCCAGTGCATCCAGGGTCACCCGCGCGCCCTCGTGGGTCAGCGAGGAGAACATCAGGACCGGGGTCGGGCAACGCTGCATGATATTGCGTACCGCGGTGATGCCGTCCATCAGCGGCATCTCGTAATCCATGGTGATCACATCGGGTCTCAGGGCCAGCGCCTGCTCGATGGCCTCGCGGCCATTGGTGGCGGTGCCGACCACCTGGATCTGTCCATCGGCGGAGAGAATCTCCGAGACACGGCGGCGGAAGAACCCCGAATCGTCCACCACCAGGACTTTGACTGCCATAGCTACTCCTCAGAGGGCGACGCTCCTGCGCCGCCGGAAACCCATACGCGGCGTCAGATGCGCCGTGCGTAACGCTTGAGCATGCTCGGCACATCGAGGATCAGGGCGATGCGCCCGTCCCCGGTGATGGTGGCGCCCGCCATGCCGGGGGTGCCCTGCAACATCTTGCCGAGTGGCTTGATCACCACTTCTTCTTGTCCCACCAACTGGTCGACGACGAAACCGATGCGCTGGGTGCCGACCGACAGGATCACCACGTGTCCCTCACCCTGCTCTTCGTGGGCCGCACTCGGCACCAGCCAGCGCTTGAGATAGAACAGCGGCAAGGCCTTGTCGCGGACGATCACCACTTCCTGGCCATCCACGACATTGGTGCGCGACAGGTCAAGATGGAAGATTTCGTTGACGTTGACCAGCGGGAAGGCGAACGCCTGGCTGCCCAGCATCACCATAAGGGTAGGCATGATCGCCAAAGTCAGCGGCACCTTGATGACGATCTTCGAGCCGGACCCCTTCTGCGAAAACACGTTGACCGTGCCGTTGAGCTGGGAAATCTTGGTCTTCACCACGTCCATGCCGACACCGCGGCCGGACACGTCGGAAATCTCGGTCTTGGTCGAGAAACCCGGGGCGAAAATCAGGTTGTAGCACTCCAGGTCGGTCAGGCGGTCCGCCGCATCGCGCTCCAGCAGGCCCTTCTCCACCGCCTTGTTGCGCAGCACCTCGGCGTCCATGCCCTTGCCGTCGTCGGTGATCATCAGGAGGATGTGGTCACCCTCCTGCTCCGCTGACAGCACCACCTGGCCGACCCGCGGCTTGCCGGCGGCCTCGCGCTCCTCCGGACTCTCGATGCCGTGGTCGACGGCGTTGCGCACCAGGTGCACCAGCGGATCGGCGAGGGCCTCGACCAGGTTCTTGTCGAGGTCGGTCTCTTCGCCCACCAGCTCCAGGTTGATCTCTTTCTTCATGTTCCGCGCCAGGTCGCGAACCAGGCGCGGGAAGCGGCCGAAGACCTTCTTGATCGGCTGCATGCGGGTCTTCATCACCGACATCTGCAGGTCGCCGGTGACCACGTCGAGGTTGGCCACGGCCTTGGCCATGGCCTCGTCGCCACTGTTCAGGCCCAGGCGCACCAGGCGGTTACGCACCAGCACCAGCTCGCCGACCATGTTCATGATCTCGTCGAGACGCGCCGTATCCACCCGCACGGTGGTCTCCGCCTCGCTTGCCGCGGGCCTGTCGGGCGCCGCCGGACGCGCGGCGGCGGCCTTGGCCGGAGCGACCGGTTTCGCCGCGGGACTCTTCGCCGCGATGTTCTTGGCTACCGCCGCGGCGGCCGCCACGGCCTCGGAGGCGCCGTTGAACTTGCCCTTGCCGTGCAGTTCGTCGAGCAGCGACTCGAACTCGTCGTCGCTGATCTCATCGCCGCCCGCGGCGGCCGGCGCCTTGCCCTGCTCCGCCGGCGCAGCCGCTGGAGCCGCGGCAGCCGGTGCGGCGGGTGTGCCGGCGGCTTCCGGGACATCGCCGAACTTGCCCTTGCCGTGCAGTTCGTCGAGCAGCGCCTCGAACTCGTCGTCGCTGATATCGTCACCAGCGGCAGCCGCGGCCGGCTCGACCGCCTCGGCGGGGACTTGCGCAGGCTCGGCCGAGACCGCCGGCGGGACGAACTTGCCCTTGCCGTGCAACTGGTCGAGCAACGCCTCGAACTCGGCGTCGCTGATCTCGTCGCCAGCGGGAGCCGCGGGCGCTTCTGCAACGGCGGAGGCCGGCGCTTCGTCGCCCTGCAGAGCATCCAGCAACTGCTCGAACTCGTCGTCGGTGATATCGCTGGAGGCACTCTGCGCGGGCGCTTCCGGCGGCGCCGCAGGCTCGGCTGGCGGAACGGCCGCCGGCGGCGCTTGCACAGGTTCCGCGGGCTCGGCGCCCTCGGGCTCGGCCAGGCGGGCAAGGGCCGCCAGCAGCTCGGGCGTCGCCGAGGTCGGTTCGGACTGCTCGCGCACCTGGTCGAACATCGCGTTGACCGTATCCAGCGCCTGCAGCACCACATCCATCAGTTCGGAGCTGACGCGCCGCTCGCCCTTGCGCAGGATATCGAAGACGTTTTCCGCAATGTGGCAGCATTCCACCAGCGCGTTCAGCTGGAGGAAGCCGGCACCGCCCTTGACCGTATGGAACCCACGGAAAATGGCATTGAGCAGGTCCATATCGTCCGGCCGGCTCTCCAGCTCGACCAGTTGCTCGGACAATTGCTCGAGAATCTCGCCGGCCTCAACCAGGAAGTCCTGGAGGATTTCTTCATCGGCGTCGAAGCTCATTCGGCTGCTCCCAGAGACGTGTTACTCGAAAGGATCGGCAGGACCGCTGTCCTGCCGGAAATACCGGCCCGGCTTTCCGGACCGACTTCAGCCCGCCCGCCGGGATCACCGGCATGACGAAGGCTGTGCCAGCAGCCCGCGGATGCCAGCGTTCAATGCTTACTTAACGGCAGCGATGCCGCAGTCTTGAGCCGGGCGGGTCAGAAACCCAGGCTGGACAGCAGATCGTCCACGTCATCCTGCCCGGACACCACATCCTCTCGTTTTTCCGCGGCGACCTGCGGCCCCTCGCCCTTGGCCGAACGCTCCAGCGCGGCCTGGTGGCGCATGCTCACGTGGTCGTGCTCGATCCCGGCGTAACGGTCCACCTGGCCGGCCATCCAGACCAGCTTCACGAGGTTGCTCTCGACCTCGGTGACCAGCTTGGTGACACGCTTGATCACCTGGCCGGTCAGGTCCTGGTAATCCTGCGCCAGCAGGATGTCATTGAGCTGCGAGGACAACTGGCCGGCGTTCTCGCCGCTGCGCACGAGGAACTGTTCGATGCGCTTGGCCAGCTCGCGGAAGCCGTCAGCGTCGATTTCCCGGCGCATGAAGCGTTGCCACTCCTGGTGCAGCTCCCGCGAATCGTCGCCCAACTGGTTGACCAGCGGGGCGCTCTGCTCCACCAGGTCCATGGTCCGGTTGGCGGCCTTCTCGGTCATTTCCACTACGTAGGAAAGACGATCGGTGGCATCGGCGATCTGCGACATTTCCTGCGCGTGGGGGGAATGCGGGTCGATCTGGAAATCGACGATGGCGTTGTGCAGTTCGCGGGTCAGCTTGCCCACTTCCTGGTAGAGGCCACGGTCCCTGGCCTGGCTGAGCTCCTGGATCAATTGCACCGCCTGCTGGAAGTGCCCCCGTTCGAGACAGTCCACCAGTTCGCGCGCATGTTTTTTCAGGGTCGATTCGAATTCGTCGCCCGTGGAATCGTTACCAAGCACCATGACACCCTCTTGGCCGGCTTCAGCCGTTGACCCGCTCGAAAATCTTCTCGATCTTTTCCTTCAGGACCTGAGCGGTGAAGGGTTTGACCACATAGCCGTTGACCCCGGCCTGGGCCGCTTCGATGATCTGGTCGCGCTTGGCCTCGGCGGTGACCATCAGCACCGGCAGGTGCTTGAGGCGCTCGTCGGCGCGAACCGCGCGCAGCAGATCGATGCCGGTCATGCCCGGCATGTTCCAGTCGGTGACGAGAAAGTCGAAATTGCCGCTGTGCAGCATCGGCAGCGCCGTGGTGCCGTCGTCGGCCTCGGCGGTATTGGTGAAGCCCAAGTCCCGCAAGAGGTTCTTGATGATGCGTCTCATCGTGGAAAAGTCGTCCACGATGAGAATTTTCATGTTCTTGTCCAAGTAAACCTCCGTACAGACCAGAGCGCGCCCCAGGGGACGCGCCACACATTCTTTTGCGTTAACGGTTACAAGCTGCGGTCGAGGCCGGTTCAGGCCGACCGCCAATCGGCCAGGCGCGCGCGCAAACGCGCGGCGCACTGGCTGTGCAACTGGCTGACCCGCGATTCGCTGACGCCCAGTACCTCGCCGATCTCCTTGAGGTTGAGTTCCTCGTCGTAATACAACGCCAGCACCAGGCGCTCGCGCTCCGGCAACTTGGCGATGGCATCCGCCAGGGCCGCCTGGAAACGTTCGTCGAGCAGGCCGTGGATCGGTTCGTTGTGACTGAGGCTGGTGTCTTCCGGCAATCCATGTTCGCCGTCCTGCAACAGGTCGTCGAAGCTGTACAGGCGGCTGCCCTGCGTGTCGCTGAGGATGCCGTAGTAATCTTCGAGGCTCAATTGGAGTTCGGCAGCAACTTCGTGATCTTTAGCGTCGCGTCCGGTTCTCGCCTCGATCGCGCGGATCGCGTCGGTCACCATGCGCGTGTTGCGGTGCACCGAACGCGGCGCCCAGTCGCCCTTGCGGACCTCGTCGAGCATGGCCCCGCGGATGCGGATGCCGGCATAGGTCTCGAAGCTGGCGCCCTTGCCGGCGTCGTATTTCTTCGCGGCCTCGAGCAGGCCGATCATGCCGGCCTGCATCAGGTCCTCCACCTGCACGCTGGCCGGCAGGCGGCCGAGCAGGTGATAGGCGATGCGCTTGACCAGTGGTGCGTAACGCTGGATCAGTTGCTCCTGGGAGTTCTGCGCTTGCGCCTTGCTATACATACGCACTCCAGAGGCCGCTGTCATACGGCCGAACCTGTCGCGGGGTGTTGGACCAGTCGTTCGACGAAGAACTCCAGGTGCCCGCGCGGGTTGGCCGGCAGCGGCCAGCTGTCGACCTTCTGCGCGACCGCCTTGAAGGCCAGGGACGCCTTCGAGCGGGGGAATGCCTCGTATACGGCTCGCTGTTTCTGCACGGCCTTGCGTACCGACTCGTCGTAAGGGATGACACCTACATACTGTAGTGCGACGTCGAGGAAACGGTCAGTGACCTTGGTCAGTTTGGCGAACAGGTTGCGTCCTTCCTGCGGGCTGTGGGCCATGTTGGCCAGGACCCGGAAGCGGGTCATGCCGTGGTCGCGGTTGAGCAGTTTGATCAGGGCGTAGGCATCGGTGATCGAGGTCGGCTCGTCGCAGACGACCAGCAGCACCTCCTGCGCGGCGCGGACGAAACTGACCACCGAATCGCCGATCCCAGCGGCAGTGTCGACGACCAGGACATCGAGGTTGTCGCTGATATCGCTGAACGCCTGGATCAGCCCCGCATGCTGCATCGGCGAGAGGTGCACCATGCTCTGCGTGCCGGAGGCCGCGGGAACGATGCGCACGCCACCGGGACCGAGGAGGAGGACATCGCGCAGTTCGCAGCGTCCCTCGATCACGTCGGCCAGGGTGCGCTTGGGCGTGAGTCCCAGCAGGACGTCGACGTTGGCCAGGCCGAGGTCGGCATCCAGCAGCATGACGCGACGGCCGAGATCGGCCAGAGCCAGTGCCAGGTTCACCGACACATTGGTCTTGCCGACGCCGCCCTTGCCGCCAGTTACTGCGATCACCTGTACGGGATGCATGCTACCCATCTGCTTCATACCTTGTGTTGTCGTCTTCCCGGAACGCCCCTTCCAGCGCTCTCCGGTATTGGCGGGAACGATGCGCCATCGCTCCCGGCCCGGCGGAAGCCACCTTCGCTTCCGTCACCCGCGCCACGCGCGGTTCTTCCCACATCCTCAGCCGGCACGCCGCGCCGGTTGCTGGTAGAGCCCGGCGAACAGCTCGGCCATGGCGTCCTCGCTGGGCTCTTCCGGTGCCTGCAGGCTCACCGCCCGGCTGACCAGTTGGTGACTGCGCGCCACCTGCAGGTCGTCCGGAATCCGCGGCCCATCCGCCAGATAGGCTACCGGGAGACGCTGGGCGATAGCCAGCGCCATCGATTCACCGAGGCTGCCCGCCTCGTCCAGCTTAGTCAGGATGCAACCCGCCAGCCCGCAGTGCCGATAGGTCTGGTAGGCCGACTTGAGCACCTGGCTCTGGCTGGTGGTGGCCATCACCAGGTAATTCTTCACGTTCAGGCTCGGCGACGCCAGTGCCTCGAGCTGCATGCGCAATGCCGGGTCGCTGGCCGGCAGGCCGGCGGTATCGATCAGCACCATGCGCTTGCGCGCCAGCGGCGCCAGGGCCTGGATCAGCGACTGGCCGGGATCGACCAGGGTCACCGGTACGTTGAGGATCCGACCGAGGGTCTTGATCTGCTCCTGGGCGCCGATCCGGTAGCTGTCCATGCTCACCAGCGCCAGGCTCTGGGCGCCGTACTTGAGGACGTAGCGCGCGGCCATCTTCGCCAGGGTGGTGGTCTTGCCGGCACCTGCCGGGCCGACCAGGGCCAGTACGCCGCCCGCGTCGAGCGGGTCCTGCTCGGGGGTCTGCACGGCACGCGACAGGTGCGCCAACAGCATGCGCCAGGCCTGGCGCGTATCGCCCACCGCGGCGACCCGCTCCAGCAACGGCTTGCTCAGCTCCGCCGGCAAGCCCATGCGCTGCAGGCGCCGCCAGAGATTGGCCTGCTGCGGACGCTGGTGCTGCAACTGGCCCCAGGCGATGGAACCCAGTTGTACCTCGATCAGCTCGCGCAGGCCGTTCAGTTCGAAACGCATTGCCTCGAGGGTCTGGCCGCCCGCCTGGGGCTTGGCCTGCGCCGCCGTCATGGACTCGGCCAGGGACGGACGCGCCGGCTTCTCCTCGGCGAACAATTGACGGTCCTTGCGCTGGGTTTCCGCCGGACGCGCCGTCAACTCGGCGCGCGCCTCTGCGATCCGCGCCTGGGTCTTGCGCAGCTCCACTTCCAGCGCCGGGTTGGGCTTGCTCGGCGCCGGCGGGGCCTGGTAATCCAGCGCCGCGGTCAGCTCGATGCCGCCGGCGACCCGGCGGTTGCCGAGAATCGCGGCGTCCGGACCCAGTTCGTCGCGGACCAGTTTCATGGCCTGGCGCATATCGGCGGCGAAGAAGCGTTTGACTTGCATTGCCCGAACCCCTCAGTTCAGTAGTCTTGCCGGCAACCTCAGGTTGCCCGGTGTGCCGGCCCTGGAGCCGGCGCAGCCCTCGTTCAGTTCTGTCCCACCGTCGCGACGATGGTGACTTGCTTGTTGTCCGGGATTTCCTGGTAGGCCAGCACATGCATGCTGGGCACCGCCATCCGCGCGAAGCGCGACATCATCGAGCGGATCGGTCCGGCAACCAGCAGGATCGCCGGCTTACCGAGCATCTCCTGGCGTTGCGCGCTCTCGATCAGCGAGCGTTGCAGCTTCTCGGCCATCCCCGGCTCCAGCAACATGCCGTCCTCGGAGCCTTGTCCGGCCTTCTGCATGCTGTTCAGCAAAATCTGTTCCAACCTCGGCTCGAGCGTGATCACAGGCAGCTCCGGCTCAAGCCCGACAATGCTTTGCACGATTGCGCGGGACAACGCGACGCGAACCGCGGCGACCATCGCGCCGGGATCTTGACTCCGTGGAGCGACGTTGGCGATGGCCTCGGCGATGGTACGGATGTCGCGCACCGGCACCTGCTCCTGGAGCAGCGCCTGCAGGACCTTGAGCAGGGTGGACAGGGAAATCAGCCCCGGCACCAGCTCTTCCGCCAGCTTCGGCGAGCTGCGCGCGAGCAATTGCAGGAGCTGTTGCACTTCTTCATGGCCCAGCAGCTCGTGGGCGTGCTTGTGCAGCACCTGGTTCAGGTGAGTGGCGACCACGGTGCTCGCATCCACCACGGTGTAGCCCAGCGACTGCGCCTGGTCGCGCTGGCCGGGCTCGATCCATACCGCCTCCAGGCCGAAGGCCGGGTCCTTGCCGGCGATGCCGTTGAGGCTGCCGAATACCTGGCCGGGGTTGATCGCCAGCTCGCGATCGGGATAGATCTCCGCTTCGGCCACGCTGACCCCCATCAGGGTCAGACGGTAGGCGTTGGGCAGCAGGTCGAGGTTGTCGCGGATGTGCACCGAGGGCATCAGGAAGCCCAGCTCCTGGGACAGCTTCTTGCGTACGCCCTTGATCCGCGCCAGCAGTTGCCCGCCCTGGTTGCGGTCGACCAGCGGGATCAGCCGGTAGCCGACTTCCAGGCCGACCATGTCCACCGGGGTGACGTCGTCCCAACCCAGTTCCTTGACCTCCTGGGCGCGCTGCGCCGGCAGCAGCTCCTGCTGGCGCTGCACCTCCTGCTCGGCGACCTGCTTGGCCTTGTTCTGCCGGTGCCAGATCCAGTAGGCGGCAGCGCCGGCCAGGGCGCCGAGGCCGATGAAGGAAACATGCGGCATGCCCGGCACGGCGCCCATGGCGATCAGGATCGCCGCGGAAATCGCCAGCGCCTTGGGCGAGGCGAACATCTGCCGGTTGACCTGCTGGCCCATGTCCTCGGAACTGGAGACCCGCGTCACCATGATCGCCGCCGCGGTCGACAGCAGCAGCGACGGCAGTTGTGCCACCAGGCCGTCACCGATGGTCAGCAGGGCGTAGACCTTGCCGGCGTCGCCGAAGGACATCGAATGCTGGATCATGCCGATGGCGACGCCGCCGATCAGGTTGATGAAGAGAATCAGCAGGCCGGCGATGGCGTCGCCGCGGACGAACTTGCTGGCACCGTCCATCGAACCGTAGAAGTCGGCCTCCTGGGCCACCTCGCTGCGGCGCTTCTTGGCTTCCTCCTGCTCGATCAGGCCGGCGTTGAGGTCGGCGTCGATGGCCATCTGCTTGCCGGGCATGGCATCCAGGGTGAAGCGCGCGCTGACTTCGGAAATCCGCCCGGCGCCCTTGGTCACCACCACGAAGTTGATGATCATGAGGATCGCGAACACCACCACCCCGACCACGTAGTTGCCGCCGATCACCACTTCGCCGAAGGCCTGGATCACCTTGCCTGCGGCGCCATGGCCGTCGTGGCCGTGGAGCAGCACCACGCGGGTCGAGGCAACGTTCAGCGCCAGGCGCAACAGGGTCGCCACCAGCAGGATGGTCGGGAACACGGCGAAGTCCAGCGGCCGCAGGGCGTACACGCAGACCAGCAGGACGACGATGGACAGGGCGATGTTGAAGGTGAACAGCACGTCCAGCAGGAATGGCGGGATCGGCAGGGTCATCATCGCCAGCATGGCCAGCAGCAGGATCGGCACGCCGAGGCTGCCGCGCCCCAGCCCCGCCAGGTTGCTGCGCACATTGCTGATCAGTTGCGTGCGATCCACTCTCGACTCCCCTGCCCTGCGTATGGCGCCCGTAGGTGGGCGCCGAACAAACTTTTGACGCCGGAATGCGCGTCGGGCGGGTCATTGCAGGAACCGTTCCAACTTTTCAATTCATTGATTGAAAAAGGGTTTTCGCCAATCACCAACTGCCGGAGGCGCCACCACCGCCACTCGAGCCTCCGCCGCCGGAGAACGAGTCCGAAGACGAACTGGACGAACTCGACGACGAGGAAGACGAGGAACCCGATGAGCTAGCGTAATCGCCGCCGCGCCGACGCCCTCCCCCCGAGCCGCCGGCGCTGAAATTGCAACCGATGAGCAGCGGCAGGCAAGCGGCGGGCAGGATGATCAGCGCCTCGATGCTGTTCAGCGGGTCGTCCACCAGCAACAGCAGACACTCCAGGGCCAGGGTCAGCAGCAGGCCGAGCAGGCCCGGCAGGTAGGCCCAGCGCCGTCCTCTGCGCAGCCCCTGCCAGGCACCGGCCAGCATCAGCAGGGTCAGCCCCAGCGAAAGCGGCACGGCCAATCCGTAATGAAGCACCGGCAGGCCATAACGGCCGTAGGCCCAGAACAGCCCCAGCGCATAGAGCACAAGAATGGCGAAGAACCAGCGGGCACCGCGCGAATACTTGAGCAAGGCGCCGAAGCCGACGCCCAGGACCGCCACCATCTCCGCCAGCGCCACCATCGCCCATGCCGGCCAGTGTCGCCCCAGTGCCAACGCCGCAGCGAGCGCCACTACCGTACCCAGGGTCCAGTACCAGGCGCGCGGGCGTACCAGCAGCGCCACCCCGCCGAGAGCGCCGAGCAGGAATGCGATAGCCAGGGTCTGCCGTACCGCGCCGGGCTCCAGCGGGTCGCGCGGCGGCGGCGGCAACGCCTCGCCGTCGATCAGTCGTACCAGGCGCTGCGCCGCCGCTTCCAGGCCGCCGGCGTAGTCTTGCTGACGGAACGCAGGGGTCATGTATTCGCGGATGATCCGCCCGGCATCGATGTCGGTGATCGTTCCTTCCAGGCCATAGCCGACTTCAATGCGCATGCGCCGGTCGTCCTTCGCCACCAGCACCAGGACGCCGTCATCGATCCCCTTGCGCCCCAGCTTCCACGCCTCGAAGACCCGCGTCGCATAGGCCTCGATGCTGTCCGGATAGGTGCTGGGCACCATCAGGATCGCTACCTGGGCACCCTTCCGGGCCTCCAGCGCGGCCAGCGAAGCTTCCAGGCGGGCACGCTCGGCGGCGTCGAGGGTCGCGGTAAGGTCGGTCACCCGCCGCGCCAGCGCCGGAACCTCCGCGGACTCGTAGCCCGCATCGCGCGCTGCCTCGGCCTCGGCGCCGACCGCCGATGCCTCCACGGCCTCCTCCTCGACATCGGACGCTGCCACCGCGACGGTGACCGGCACCGTCGCGGTGGCAACGGAGGGAATCGCGGCGGCGCAGAGCAGCATGCCGAACAGGCGAAGCATGGCGAGATAACGCGTGATTGCAGACATCCTTGTCTCCGAATGAAATGAACGGGAACCCATTACCAACTGCCCGAGGCACCGCCTCCGCCGCTGGAACCACCGCCCCCGGAAAAGCCGCCGGACGACGAGGAGGAAGAGGAGGAGGAACCGCCGCCGGAGCTTCCCGACGAGCCTCCCCCCCCACTCAGGCGTACCTGGCCGAACACCAGCAGCCCGAGCATGAGCAGGAACGGTAGCAGGGCCAGCCAGACCAGCGGTACGTCCAGGCCACCGGACAGCAATCCGAGCAGCAGGTAGGCCGCCAGCAACGCCCACAGTCGGCGGTGGAAACTTTTCCGCCGCTCGCGCCATAGCGAGCGCATCAGGCGGTAGTTCGACCAGCAGAGAACCGCCAGCATCAGCACCCCGGCCGGCCACAGCAGGCCGTAGATGAAGGACACCGCGCTGAACCAATGCGCCGCCAGCCCGAGCAGGGCTACATAGACCAGTACGCCGATCACCAGGTAGAAGGCCGGGCGCACCGTCCACAGCGCGCCGAAGGTCGCGCCGCCGACCAGCATGCACAGCGGAGCGACCAGCAGCACGCTCATCCATTCGCCGGAAGCGCCGGCCAGCGTGCCCAGCAGCCAGCAGAGCAGCGCCCCGCCGAGCAGCCAGGGCCAGCGCAGCGCCCGGGCACTCAACAGCACTCCGGCCAACGATCCGTAGATGAAGGCGACCAGCAGCGCCCAGGCTTCCGCCGGCAATTGCCCCAGCGAGACTTTCGGCGCACCCGACGACGCGGCCGCCGGCAGCGTTTCGCCGTCGACCAGGCGGATCAGCTCGTCCACCGCGGCCTCGATCCCGCCGGCGTAGTCGCCCTCGCGAAATGCCGGGGCCATCCGCTCGCGAATGATCCGTCCGGCGACCACATCGGGCACCGCACCCTCCAGGCCGTAGCCGACCTCGATGCGCATGCGCCGGTCATCCTTGGCCACCACCAGCAGCAGACCGTCGTCGACCGCCTTGCGGCCGAGCTTCCAGGCCTGGAACAACTTGTCGGAGAAGGCTTCGATATCGAGGGTACCGGTAGTCGGCAGCATCACCACCGCGATCTGCGCACCGCGTCGCCGCTCCAGCGCCTCGAGCTTCTCCACCAGGCGTTGGCGCGTCGCCTCGTCCAGCGTGTGGGTGGCATCCACCACCCGCTCCGACAGGGGCAAGGCGACCCATTCCGCCGGCGCTTCGGCGTGCGCAGGCATCCAGGGCAGCAGCCAGGCCAGGGCGAGCAACAGGAGGACAGGCGGGAAAATACGATCAGACAAGGTTCGATCCATGAACGGCAAAGCTCTCATCCCGAGCGGGTATCGGCCAAGGCTGCCACAGCGCGGCGCGCAGCTCCAGCCCGGTCACTCGTCGCGACGCAGGTCCGGCGGGATCGGCAGGTCCTTCAACGGGCTCGGCCGCTTGCCCTTGCCGGCCTGGTACTGCTTGAGCTGGTAGACATAGGCCAGCACCTGGGCCACGGCGAGATAGAGCCCGGCGGGAATCTCCTGATCCAGCTCGGTGGAGTAGTACACCGCTCGCGCCAGCGCCGGCGACTCCATGACCATCACCTTGTGCTCCTGGGCCACCTCGCGGATCTTCAGGGCCAGGAAATCGTTGCCCTTGGCCAGCAGCAGCGGCGCCCCGCCGCCCGCCGGGTCGTACTTCAGGGCTACGGCGAAGTGGGTCGGGTTGGTGATCACCACGTCGGCCTCCGGCACCGCCGCCATCATCCGTCTCTGCGCCATCTCGCGCTGCATCTGGCGGATCTTCGACTTGACCTCGGGCTTGCCCTCGGAGTCCTTGTATTCGTCGCGGACTTCCTGCTTGGTCATCAGCAGCTTCTGGCGGTTGTCCCAGATCTGGTAGGGCACGTCCACCGCGGCGATCAGCAGCAGGCTGCAGGCCATCCAGAAGGCGCTCCAGCCGACCACCCGCACGCTGTGCAGGATCGCCTGCTCGAGCGGCTGGTGCGCCAGCGCCAGGAGGGCGTCGCGGTCGGCGGAGAGCACCAGCAGGGCCACCGCCAGCACCACCAGGAACTTGATCAGCGCCTTGCTCAGTTCGAGCAGCGACTTGGCGGAAAACATCCGCTTCAGCCCCGACAGCGGGTTGAGCCGGCTGAACTTGGGTTGCAGGGCGTCCATCGAGAACAGCCAGCCGCCGAGGGCGATCGGCCCGACGATCGCCGCCACCAGCAGCATCAGCAGGATCGGCCAGAGCCCCTGGGCAGCCAGGTAGGCCGAAGCGCCGAGCAATTGCAGCATGCTCTCGGTATTCATCGCGGTTTCCCGGGACAGCTCGAAATTGCTGCGCATCAGGCGCAACAGGGCGCCCGCCAGGTCGGCGCCGTAGATCAGCAGGCCGCCGGCGCCGGCCATGAGGATGGCCAGGGTGTTCAGCTCCCGCGAACGCGGCAACTGCCCTTTCTCGCGCGCCTCGCGGCGGCGTTTCTCCGTGGGTTCCTCTGTCTTGTCCTGCCCGCTCTCGCTCTCGGCCATGGCTATTTCGCCCGCACCAGTTCACGGAGGAATTGCAGGGCCTCGCCGGCCAGCACCTGGTACTGGCTGAGCAGGTCGGCGGTGCCGATCCAGAGGATCACCAGGCCCAGCACCAGGGTCAACGGAAAGCCGATGGAGAAGATGTTCAGTTGCGGCGCCGCGCGGGTCATGGCGCCGAAGGCGAGGTTCACCACCAGCAGCGCGGTGATCGCCGGCAGCGCCAGCAGCAGTGCCGCGCCCATCACCCAGCCGAGCTTGCCGGCGATGATCCAGAAATGGTTGCCGCTCAGGCCCTCGCCCACCGGCAGGGTGACGAAGCTCTCGGCGATTACCTCGAACACTACCAGGTGCCCGTTCATCGCCAGGAACAGCAGCGTCACCAGCATGGTGAAGAACTGGCCGAGCACCGGCACCGA
This sequence comes from Pseudomonas aeruginosa, assembly GCF_001457615.1. Classification (GTDB taxonomy): domain Bacteria; phylum Pseudomonadota; class Gammaproteobacteria; order Pseudomonadales; family Pseudomonadaceae; genus Pseudomonas; species Pseudomonas aeruginosa. Next base: position 3,934,459 of record NZ_LN831024.1, read on the forward strand.
GACGCCGTTGGCCGGGTCAACCATGGAAGCGAAGCCCAGGCCCATCTGCATCGAGATGATCTGCCCGGCGATCACGAAGGCGTGGAACAGCAACTGCAGGGAAAAGCCGAGCAAGGCGCCGACCAGGATCTGCTCGCCGATCAGCAGCATGGCCTTCATGCTCAGCGCGTCCACCTGCGGCATCGGCGGCAGGTTCGGCACCAGCACCACGCAGACGCCCAGCGCCAGGTAGAGGCGCACCCGCACCGGCACCAGCTGGGTGCCGATCACCGGCATGGTCATCAGCAGCGCCGCGACCCGGAACAGCGGCAGCACGAAGCTGGCGATCCAGCCGCCGATCTGCGCGTTGGTCAGCTCCAGCATCAGCCGATCAGCAGCGGGATGTTGCCGATCAGCGTCTGGGTGTACTCCATCAGCTGCCGCAGCAGCCAGGGGCCCAGCACGATCAGGGTGAGCAGGATCACCATCAGGCGCGGCAGGAAGCTCAGGGTCTGTTCGTTGATCTGGGTGGCGGCCTGGAACATCGCCACCACGAGACCGACCAGCAGGCTCGGAACCACCAGCACGCCGACGATCATCGCCGTCAGCCACAACGCCTCGCGGAACAGGTCGAGTGCCACCTCAGGGGTCATGTCTCTCTCCAGCGCGCCAGCGGCGCGTCAAGCCGGCGGCACCGCTAGACGGTGCCGAAACTGCCCGCCAGCGTCCCGATGATCAGCGCCCAGCCATCCACCAGGACGAACAGCATGATCTTGAACGGCAGGGAAATGATCAGCGGCGACAGCATCATCATGCCCATCGCCATCAGCACGCTGGACACCACCAGGTCGATGATCAGGAACGGGATGAAGATCATGAAGCCGATCTGGAACGCGGTCTTCAGCTCGGACGTGACGAAGGCCGGGACCAGGATGGTCAGCGGCGTCGCCTCCGGGCTGCCGATGTCGGTGCGCTTGGACAGGCGGACGAACAGCTCCAGGTCGGAGGTACGAGTCTGCGCCAGCATGAACGCCTTCAGCGGTACCTCGGCCTTTTGCAGGGCTTCCTGGGCGGGAATCTGCTCGTTCAGGTAGGGCTGCAGGGCCTGGCTGTTGATCTTGTCGAACACCGGGGCCATGACGAACATGGTCAGGAACAGCGCCAGCCCCACCAGCACCTGGTTCGACGGCGTCGATTGCAGGCCCAGCGCCTGGCGCAGGATGGAGAAGACGATGATGATCCGGGTGAAGCTGGTCATCAGCATGACGAACGCCGGGATGAAGCTCAGCGCGGTCATGATCAGCAGGATCTGCAGGCTGACCGAATACTCCTGCTGGCCCTGGCCGTTGGTGGTCACGGTGATCGCCGAGATCGATGTCGGGTCGGCGGCCAGCGCCGGCCACGGCGCCAGCAGCAGAAGGCAGAGCGCGGCGAGCGCGCCGGCCAGGGAGATGCGCGGAGTCATGGCTTGCCCTTGGGGTCCTTGTTCAGCAGCTCCAGCAGGCGCTGGGCGAATTCCGGCGTGGCCGGCTCGCCGTCCGGCAGGTGTACCGGCTCCTTGAGCACGTGCAACGGCGTGATCCGGCCGGGCGTCAGGCCGAGCAGGATCTGCTCCTCACCGACCTGCACCAGCACCAGCCGGTCGCGCGGACCCAGCGGCTGGCTGGCAAGGGTGCGGATCAAGCGGTTGCCGCGCGGACCGGCCTGTTGCACCCGGCGCACCAGCCAGGCGAGCAGGAAGATCAGGCCGATCACCAGGCCCAGGCCGAGCACCAGTTGGGCCAGTTGCGCGGCGGCGCCGGAAGCGGCGCCCACCGTCGGCGCGGCGGCACCCGTCGTCCCCTCGGCGGCGCACAGCGGCGCGCTCAGCGAGGCGAGTGCCGGCAGGAAGCCGGCGAACAGGTAGCGACGCATGTCAGCGCAGCTTCTTGATGCGTTCGCTGGGACTGATCACGTCGGTCAGGCGGATGCCGAACTTCTCGTTCACTACCACCACCTCGCCGTGGGCGATCAGGGTGCCGTTGACCAGTACGTCCAGCGGCTCGCCGGCCAGGCGATCGAGTTCGATCACCGACCCCTGGTTGAGCTGCAGCAGGTTGCGGATGCTGATGTCGGTATGCCCGACCTCCATGGAAATGGTCACCGGGATGTCCAGGATCACATCCAGGTTGGGCCCCTCCAGGCCGGAAATGGTCGGTGCCTTCGGCGAAGCGCCGAACTCTTCCATCGGCGCCCGCGGGGTACTCGGCTCCGCCACGGGAGTCGCGCCGCCCTGGGCCATCAGCGCATCGATGTCGTCCTGGCTGGCGTCGCCCGCCTCGGCCAGCGCCGCCGCCCACTCGTCGGCCAGTGCCTGTTCCTCGGTGGTCACTTTTTCTTCGTCTGCCATGGTTCGTCTTTCCTCCGGGGGAAGCGGTCAGCGCGAGCGCTCGACCGCTTCGAGAATCTGTAGCGCCAGGTTGCCCTTGTGGGCGCCCAGCTTGACCTTGAAGGCGGGCACGCCGTTGGCGCGCATCACCATGTGTTCCGGCATCTCCACCGGGATCACGTCGCCCGGCTGCATGTGCAGGATGTCGCGCAGCTTGAGCTGGCGGCGGACCACGGTGGCGCCGAGCGGTACCTGGACGTCCAGCACGTCCTCGCGCAGGGCCTTGATCCAGCGCTCGTCCTGGTCGTCGTGGTCGGACTGGAAACCGGCGTCGAGCATCTCGCGGATCGGCTCGATCATCGAGTAGGGCATGGTGATGTGCAGGTCGCCGCCACCGCCGTCCAGTTCGATGTGGAAGGTGGAGACCACCACCACCTCGCTGGGACTGACGATGTTGGCCATGGCCGGGTTGACCTCCGAGTTGACGTACTCGAAGTTCATCTCCAGCACCGCCTGCCAGGCTTCCTTCAGATCGACGAAGGCCTGCTCCAGCACCATCCGCACCACCCGCAGTTCGGTCGGGGTGAACTCGCGGCCCTCGATCTTGGCGTGGCGGCCGTCGCCGCCGAAGAAGTTGTCCACCAGCTTGAACACCAGCTTGGCGTCGAGGATGAACAGCGCGGTGCCGCGCAGCGGCTTCATCTTCACCAGGTTGAGGCTGGTGGGAACGTACAGCGAGTGCACGTACTCGCCGAACTTCATCACCTGCACGCCGCCGACCGCGACGTCGGCCGAACGGCGCAGCAGGTTGAACATGCTGATGCGGGTGTAGCGGGCGAAACGCTCGTTGATCATCTCCAGGGTCGGCATGCGGCCCCGGACGATGCGGTCCTGGCTGGTCAGGTCATAGGACTTGACCGATCCCGGCGTCGCCTCGACTTCGGTTTCCACCAGGCCATCGTCGACGCCGTGCAACAGCGCGTCGATTTCATCCTGGGAAAGCAGATCTTGCACGGCCATGGGATACCTACTGCAGCACGAAATTGGTGAACAACACTTGTTCGATAGCCAGTTGGCCGGTTTCCTTCTTGGCCAGTTCCTGCAATCCGGCGGTCGCCTGCTGGCGGAGCATTTCCTTGCCCACCGGAGTCACCAGCGAGTCGAAACTCTGACTCGAGAACAGCATCACCAGTTTATTGCGAACCAGCGGCATGTGCTCGCGCAATGCGTCCATCTGCGCCTTGTCGCGCCCCATCAACGCGACGCCGACCTGCATGTAGCGCTGCCGGCCGTTCTGGTTGAAGTTGACGACGAAGGCCGGCGCCAGGATCTCGTAGAGCGCCGGCTGCTTGCCCGGCTTCGCCGCCTCGCTGGCGACTTCCTCGGTCTTCTCGGCCTTCAGCGACTTGCTGAGGAAGAACCAGGTGCCGCCCACCGACAGGCCGATCGCCAGCAGCAGGCCGACCACGATCAGCAGGATCAGCTTCAGCTTGCTCTTGCCGCCGCTCGGAGCCCCCGCGTCGGCGGGTGTCGCCTCTTTCTTAGCCATGCCAAAAATCCGTCGCTATAGCGTCAAATGAAGGGTTTCACAGGGGCAGAGCAAGGGTTGTGCCATTTCTGCAACGCCGCCCCGCCTCCTGGGACCAGCCCCGGAGGGCTGTCCGAGATGATAGACGGCGCGGATATTACAGCCTGGCCACAGGAAATCATCCCCGTCTTTTGCGAAATTGCCCGCTCCGGAAAAAGAAAGGCCTCCCGCAGGAGGCCCAAAGGGGAAATGCAGTCGTTCGCCTCAGGCGTAGTAGTCGACCAGACCGCGCGCCGCCGACGCACCCGGCCGGCTGCGGATCTCGCTGACTCCGGCGAGGGTTTCCTCATCGCCCGAGGCCTCGCCGGCCAAGCCGCGTCCGCGCGCCGATCCGCCCTCGCCCTGCTGCTGGCCCTGCCAGCCCCGCGCCAGCGACTGGTCGGAGACGTTCACGTCGAGCTGGTTCATGCCCTGCTGGCTGAACATGTCGCGCAGCCGGTGCATCTGGCTTTCCAGGGCGTCGCGAACGCCGGCGTTGGGACTGGCGAAGGTCACCTGGGTCTGGTCGGCGGTCATGTGGATGCGCACGTCCAGGCGTCCCAGCTCGGCGGGGTCGAGCTGGATCTCCGCCGACTTCAGGTTCTGGCTGGACATCCACATCACCCGGTCCACCACCGCCTCGCTCCAGCCGTTCTGCTGCATCGCCACCGGCTGGCCGGGCACCGTGCCGTTCACCGGACGGTTGGTCAGGGCCTGTTGCGCCATGGCCTGGGTCAGCCCGTTGAGCTTGGCCGCGAAAGGTTCACCGCGGGGTTCCGCCTTGCTCTCCAGCAGGCTCTCGGAGGCGGCGCTGGCGACGGCCGGCTCGGCGGTCTGCTGCAACTGGGCCTCGAGCGCCTTGCCGTCGACGGCCTTGGTCAAGGAATCCGAGGTCAGGCCGGCAAGGGCATCGCCGAGGTTCGCCTGGCGCGGATCGGCGCTCTTCGCCGGCCCGCCTTTCGCCGTCTGCGCGGCGTCCTGGGCGCCCTGCTCCAGGGCCATGTTCACCGCCGGCACGCCGTTGAGCTTGACCAGGGTCGGGTCGCTGCTGGCTTCGGTAAGGCTGGCCGGAGCACTGCTGGCCGTCGGCACGGCCGGTGGCAGCAAAGTCGCCTGGGTATTCTCGTCGAGCAACGGTACGGCACCGCCGAGGCCGAGCAATTGCAGCGGATCGACCGGCGTTTCGACTTTATCTTCGCCGTCGGCCTTGGCCTGGCCGTCGGCCGGCAAAGGCTTGCCGTCTTCGGCAACGGCCGGCTGCCTGGCGGCATCCGTCGGCTGCGCTTCGACGGCGTCCTTGCCGGCGTCCCGTGGCTTGTCCCGCGAACCCTTCGCGGGACCGTCAGCGCGCTCGGCGGGCTTCTTCGCGGTCTCCTTGGCATACATGTCGGAGAAGCTGGAAGTCTTGTCGTTACTGGGCTCAGGCGTTTTCTGCTGGCTCTTCGGCGCAGCGGCCTTGGGCTTTACATCAGGCGTCGGCGGCAACAACACACCAGGGGCGACGGCCATGGGAATTCTCCATTTGCGAAGGGATTGCATCGTGGCTTGCGCAAGGGATGGAGCAAGGTCCGGGCCAACTTCGCCGAGAGCGTCCGTGAAACGCTCGCCAGGGCGCCGCAGCAGGCACGCTCGCTTTGCCCGCAGGTCCCGTCTGGACTACAATCCAGAGCCGCATCCCTCCCGAGGTAGTACCCTGATGTCCTTCGCCGAAAAACTGTCCCGTCTGCAAGCCTTCCTCGATGCCGATGACCTGCACGAAGAAGCGCTGGACTACGTGGCGACCCACGGCTACCTGACCGCCCTCTCCATCTGCCCGGAGCAGGTGCCGGAGCGGGAGTGGATCGACGCCCTGTTCGCCGAACCGCCGCACTACCGCAGCGATGAGGAGCGCCAGGAGATCGAGACTTCCCTCGAGCAGCTCAAGGCGCACATCACCCGCGTGCTGGCCAGCGACGAAGACCTCGAGCTGCCCTGCGACCTCGACCTCGGCGACGAGCCGGACGACTCCGACCTGCGCGGCTGGTGCATCGGCTTCATGGAAGGCGTGTTCCTTCGCGAGGAAGTCTGGTTCGAGCAGGCCGAGGAGGAAGTCAGCGAGCTGCTGCTGCCGATCATGGTCGGCTCCGGCCTGTTCGACGAGCAGCCCGAGTTCGACGAGATCGCCCGCGACCGCCACCTGGTGGACGACATGGTCGCGCAGATTCCCGACCTGCTGACCAACCTGTTCCTGCTCTGCCAGGCGCCGGAAGAAAAGCCCGCCCTGCTCAAGCCGCGCACGCACTAAGGAGCGCCGCGGTGGCGCAGCGGGAAATTCGCCCGAGCGCTCGTGCCTGGGTGCGCTATAGCCTCCAGGCCGTGGGTTTCCTAAGCGTAGCCCTGGGCGTGATCGGCATCTTCCTGCCGGTGCTGCCGACCACGCCTTTCCTGCTCCTCGCGGCGGCCTGCTTCATGCGCAGCTCGCCGCGCTTCTACCACTGGCTGGTCGGCCATCCACGGCTCGGCCCGTGGATCCGCGACTATCTCGACGGCGAAGGCATCCCGCTCAAGGGCAAGGTCTACGCCATCGGCCTGATGTGGGCCAGCATCGCCCTTTCCTGCTACCTGGTCCGACGCCCCTGGGCCCAGGGCTTCATGCTGACCAGCGCGGTACTGGTCAGCATCTATATCCTCCGCCAGAAGACCCGCCCGCCGCACGACGCCTGATGGCCCGCTCAGGACAGCGCCGGATCGCCCTCGCCCAGCGGCAAGCGGTCGCCGGGCCCGCGCCGCTCGGGGCTCAGCACGGTGAAGCCGAAGGTGTTCCAGCCGTCCGCGCTGTCGACGAACACCGAACCGCCGTGCATGCTCGCCACCGCCTTGACGATGGACAGGCCGAGGCCGTGGTTGGCCTCGCTGTTGCTGCGCGCCGCGTCGACCCGATAGAAGCGTTCGAACAGGTGCCTGCGGTGCTCGTCGGCGATCGGCACGCCGGGGTTGCTCACCGCCACCCGCACTTCGTCGCCGCGCCGCTCGACGCCGACCCGCAGCGTGCCGCCGGCGGCGGTGTGCTGGGCGGCGTTGTACAGCAGGTTGGTCACCGCCCGCTGGAACAGGGCGCGCTCGACCAGCGCGCGGGCCTCGCCGCGCACCTCGATACCGACCCCGGCCTCGTCGAAGATCACCTCGAGGAAATCCACCGTGGTGGCGATCTCGCCGGCCAGCGAGGTTTCCTCGCGCTCGCAGGCCAGGCGTCCCTGGTCGGCGCGGGCGAGGAACAGCATGTCGTTGACGATCGCCCGCAGCCGCTCCAGCTCCTCCAGGTTGGATTGCAGGACCTCTTCGTAATGTTCGCCGCTGCGTTCGCGGGACAACGCCACCTGGGTCTGGCCGATCAGGTTGGTCAATGGCGTGCGCAGCTCGTGGGCGACGTCGGCATTGAACGACTCCAGGCGCACGTAGGCCTGCTCCAGGCGGTCCAGGGCGCCGTTGAACGCTCCCACCAGCTCGCGCAGCTCGGCCGGCAGCGGCGAGAGCTGCAAGCGCTGCGACAACTGCCGCGGGCTGATCCGCCGGGCCTCCTCGGACAGCCGATGCACCGGCCACAGGCCCAGGCGGGCGATCCAGTGGCCAAGCAACGAGGCCAGCAGCACACCGAGGGCGGACAGGCCGAGCAGCCATTTCAGGGTGGAGGTCCGCGCCTCATGGAACGCCGCGCTATCGATGGCGGTGACGTAGGTCAGCCGCGGCCGCCCCTCGCGCGCCGGCAACACGCCGACCCGCGCAGTCAGCGCGTACCGGTGCTCCGGCAACTCCAATTCGTAGCGGCCGGCGCCATCGGCGATCAGCCGCTGCACCGGTTCGCTGAAGCGCCCGTAGTGATAGCGCGGGTCGTCGCTGTCGATCCAGAAACGGATCAGCTCGTACTCCTGGCTCAGGTTGTCCAGCTTGCCCTGCAGGTGCGGCCAGCGCTCGGCCAGGTCGGGATGGTCGAGCATCCGCGAGACCATGTTGAAGCGCACGTCCACCTCGCCCTGCTGCAGGCGCTCGGTCTGGCGGTCGAGGATGCAATAGAGCATGGTGCCGATGAGGGCGAAGATCACCACCGCGGCGCCGGCGAACATTCCCGCCAGGCGGGTCGACAAGGACATGCCCACCTCAGCCCGACTCCGCCAGCGCACGGTTCTCCAGGACGTAGCCCATGCCCCGGATGGTATGCAGCAGCTTGTTCTCGAACGGACCGTCGAGCTTGGCGCGCAGGCGCTTGATCGCCACCTCCACGACATTGGTGTCGGTATCGAAGTTGATGTCCCAGACCAGTTCGGCGATCGCCGTCTTCGACAGGATCTCGCCGCTGCGCTGGGCCAGCACGCAGAGCAGCGCGTACTCCTTGGCAGTCAGCTCCAGACGGGTGTTGCCACGGAAGACCTTGCGGCTGAGCAGGTCGATGGACAGGTCGGCGATGCGCATCTGCGAATGGCTTTCATGGTTGCCGCCGCGCCGGGTCAGGGCCTGCAGGCGGGCGACCAGTTCGAGGAAGGAGAACGGCTTGATCAGGTAGTCGTCGGCGCCCTCGCGCAGCCCGCGCACCCGGTCTTCCACGCGCTCGCGCGCGGTGAGCATGATCACCGGGGTCTGCCGCCGCTCGCGCAACGCCCGCAGAACGCCGTAGCCGTCGACGCCCGGCAGCATCACGTCGAGCACGATCACGTCGTACTCGCCATGGAGCGCCAGGTGGCGACCGTCGATGCCGTTGTCCGCCAGGTCCACGGTGAACCCCTGTTCGCTGAGGCCACGGTTCAGGTAGTCCGCCGTCTTCGCCTCGTCCTCGACAATCAGTACCCGCATCTATCGCCCGATCCTCTGTTCGCCTTCGCATCCCGGGCGGGACGCATGCCTGCCTGCATCCTAGCCACGCGCCGCCGTCCAGGAAAGCCGCGTCCGTTACGCCTCATGTCGCCGTCGCCCCAGCGGTTCCGCCGTCCGAGGTCGTCGTCCCGCGCCGGTGGAACAGCCGCTCCAGGGCCAGGTATACCACCGGCGTGCTGAACAGGGTCAGCACCTGGCTCACCAGCAGCCCGCCGACCACCGCGATGCCCAGAGGCTGGCGCAGCTCGGAACCGGTGCCGAAGCCGATCATCAGGGGTATCGCGCCCAGCAGCGCGGCCAGGGTGGTCATCATGATCGGCCGGAAACGGGTCAGGCAGGCCTGGTAGATCGCCTGCTCCGCGCTCATGCCCTGCTCGCGCTGGGCGACGATGGCGAAGTCGACCATGAGGATGCCGTTCTTCTTGACGATGCCGATCAGCAGCACGATGCCGATCAGCGCCATGATCGAGAAGTCCTGGCCCCAGGCCCAGAGCAGGAACACCGCGCCGATCCCCGCCGAGGGCAGGGTCGAGAGGATCGTCAGCGGATGTACGAAACTCTCGTAGAGCACGCCGAGGATGATGTACACCGCGATCAGCGCGGCGAGGATCAGCAGCGGTTGCGAGGCCAGCGAGCTCTGGAAGGCCTGCGCCGCGCCCTGGAACACGCCGATAATGGTCGAGGGCATGCCGATCTCCTCCTGGGCGCGCTGCACCGCCTGCACCGCCTCGCCGAGGGACACCCCGGCAGCCAGGTTGAAGGACAGGTTGACCGCCGGGAACATGCCGTTGTGGTTGATCTGCAGCGGCCCGGAGCGCGGCGCCGCGACCTTGGCGATGGCCGACAGCGGGACCATCTCGCCGCTCAGCGGCGAGCGCAGGTAGAACCAGTCCAGGCTTTCCGCGCGGCCGCGCTGGCGCGCATCGAGTTCGAGGACCACCTTGTACTGGTTGACCTCGGTCTGGTACTCGCCGACCTGGCGCTGGCCGAAGGCGTCGTAGAGGGTCTGGCTGACATCCTCGGCGCTGAGGCCGAAACGCGCCGCGGCCACCCGGTCGATGTCCAGCGCGGTGACGCTGGCGCCGACCTGCAGGTCGTTGGACACATCCATCAGCCCCGGCACCTGCTTCAGGCGCTCGGTGAGGCGTTGCGCCCAGAGCGCCAGCTGGGTGCTGTCGCTGCTGCGCAGGGCGTACTGGTACTGGGTCCGCGAGGGTCCGGAACTGAGGTTGATGTCCTGCGCCGCGCGCAGGTAGAGCATGATTCCCGGCACCTTCGCCAGTTGCGGGCGCAGCCGGTCGATGAACTCGCCGACCGAGACATCGCGCTCGCCACGGTCCTTGAGGACGATCCAGAAACGTCCGTTGGCCAGGCTCTGGCTACCGCCGGTGACGCCCACCGCATGGTTGTAGCTCTGCACCGCCGGGTCGCTGGCGATGATCTCGGCCAGTTGCCGGTGCTTGGCGACCATGTCGTCGTAGGAGATATCCTCGGCAGCCTGGCTCGTGCCGAAGACGAAGGCGGTGTCCTGCAAGGGGAAGAAACCCTTGGGAATCCCGACGTAGCCGGCCACCGCCACCAGCACGGTAAAGGCGAAGCCGACCAGCATCAGCCGCTGGTGCCCGAGCGCCCAGCGCAGGCCGCGCTCGTATCCGCCGGTCAGCCATTCGGCGAAGCCCTTTCTCGGCGCGTCGGCATGCCGCAATGCCGGCATGAAGCGCGAAGCCAGCATCGGCGCCAGGGTCAGCGAAGCGAGCACCGAGATCAGGATCGCCACCGTCACGCTGACCGCGAATTCGCGGAACAGCCGGCCGACGATCCCGCCCATGAACAGCAGGGGAATGAACGCGGCGATCAGCGAGAAGCTGATGGAAATCACGGTAAAGCCGATCTCCGCCGCGCCCTTGAGCGCCGCCTCGACCTTCGAGGCGCCCGCTTCCAGGTGTCGGTGGATGTTCTCCACGACCACGATGGCGTCGTCGACGATGAAGCCGACGGCGATGATCAGCGCCACCAGGGTCAGGTTGTTGAGGGTGAAGCCGAGCACGTACATCGCCGCGAAGCTGGCGCTCAGGGACACCGCCAGCACCGTGGCGACGATCAGGGTCGCCGACAGCTGGCGGAGGAACAGGCCCATCACCAGCACCACCAGGCCAATGGTCAGCAGCAGGGTCAGTTCGACCTCGTGCAGCGACGAGCGGATGGTCCGGGTGCGATCGTTGAGCACGTCTACCTCGATGGTCGCCGGGAGCATCTCGCGCAGGCGCGGCAATGCGGCCTGGATCGCGTCGGCGGTATCGACGATGTTCGCCCCAGGCTGGCGGAGGATCACCAGTGCCACCCCGGGCACACCGTTCGGCCAGGCCTGCACGTAGTCGTCCTCGGGCGCCGAGACGATCCGCGCCACGTCCTTGAGGAACACCGGCGCGCCCTGGCGGTAGGCGACCACCAGGTCGTCATAGTCGCTGGCGTTGAACAACTGGTCGTTGGCCGCGAGGGTCGACACCCGCCCCTCGCCGTAGAGCGCGCCCTTGGCCAGGTTGACGCTGGCCGACTGCAACGACTGGCGCAGGTCGGCCAGGGTCAGCTGGTAGGCGGCGAGCTTTTCCGGCTGGGCCTGGATGCGGATCGCCGGGCGCTGCTGGCCGACCACGAAGATCTGCCCCACGCCGTTCACCTGGCTGAGCTGGCGGGCGAGGATGGTCTCGGCGTAATCGCTGAGTTCGATCAGCGGCATCATCTCCGAGTTGACCCGCAGGATCATGATCGGGCTGTCCGCCGGGTTGACCTTGCGCCAGGTCGGCAGGTTCGGCATGTCCACCGGCAGCCGCCCGGCCGCGGCGTTGATCGCCGCCTGGACCTCCTGGGCGGCGACGTCGATGCTCTTGTCGAGGCTGAACTGCAGGGTCAGGGTGCTGGTGCCCAGGGCGCTGCTGGAGGTCATCTCGGTGATCCCCGGAATCGCGCTGAACTGCACTTCCAAGGGGGTGGCCACCGACGAGGCCATGGTTTCCGGGCTACCGCCGGGCAGCAAGGCGTTGATCTGGATGGTCGGGAAGTCCGCCTCCGGCAACGGCGCCACGCCGAGCCGGAGGAACGCCAGCAGCCCCAGCAGCAGCGAGGCCAGGGTCAGCAGCGCGGTGGCGATCGGGTGCCGTACGCACCAGCCGGAAATCCCGGCGCGCGGCGTCACGGCTGCCGCTCCGTGGCCTGAGCCAGGCTCGGGCGCGGCTCCTGGATATCGACCAGGGCGCCGGGCATCAGCCGCGAGTGGCCGTCCACCACCACCTGGTCACCGCTGGCCAGGCCCTCCACCACACTGAGGCCGTCGATGTCCTGGAGCACCCGCACCGGCACCGCCTCGACCCGGTCGGCGGCGACCCGGTAGACGAAATTGCCCTCCAGGCCGCGGCGCACCGCCTTGCTCGACAGCACCAACTGGTCGCGCCGGACCCCGGTGTGCAGGCTCACCGCGACGAACTGCCCGGGCCAGAGCCGGGCCTGGCGGTTATCGAAGGAGGCGCGCACGCGGATGGTGCCGGTGGAACTGTCGATCTGGTTGTCGATGGTCAGCAACCGGCCCTCGCCCAGCGCGCTCCCGCCGTCGCGGCTGTAGGCGCGCACCGCCGCCTCGCCGCCGAGCAGCGCCTGCAACTGGGGCAACTGTTCCTGTTGCAGGGAGAAGACTACGGAGATCGGTGCGATCTGGGTCACGCTGAACAGGCCGAGACTGTCGCCGACCCGCACCAGGTTGCCGACATCGACGTTGCGGATACCGACCTTGCCGGATACCGGCGAGGTGATCCGGGTGTAGGACAGGCGCACCCGCTCGGCGTTGATGGTGGCATCGTTGGCCTTCAGGGTCGCGCGCAACTGGTCGACCGTCGCCTGCTGCTGGTCCAGCAGTTGGCGTGACACCGCACGCTCGGCATACAGGCTGCGGTAGCGTTGCAGGTCCTGCTCGGCGGATTTCAGCTGGGCCTGGTTGCTCGCCCTGGAGGCCTGCGCCTGCTCCAGCGCGGCGACGACGGCGCGGTCATCGATGGTCGCCAGCAACTCGCCCGCCTCGACCATCTGCCCTTCGCTCACCAGCAGGCGGGTCAACTGGCCGTCGATCTGGGTGCGGATCACCACGTTGTGCAACGAAGTCACCGTACCGATGCCGCTGACCTGTTGCTCGACGTCGCGCCGCTCCACCCGCGCCACGTTCACCGGGACCCTGGCCGGCGCGGGCGCCGCCTTCGCCCCGGCGTCGCCGCCGAGCCATGCCCAACCGCTGAAGGCGACCAGGCCCGCCGCCAGCACGCCCACCAGGACCCGTCCCCCACCACTGCGCAACGCCTGCATCTGTCCACCTTTCCCAGTGGCCGGCCTCGCGCGGCCGACTTCGTTCTTCTTTATAAGCAGCGCAGCGGGACCCCACCCTGACCCCTGAATGACAATCCTGTCAGTTTCGCCGGACACCCCGCGCTGGCAGGCCGCCCGGCGCTCTCGTAGACTTCGCTGAGTCCTTCCGGAGCCCGCTCGATGTCCCCAACCCCCGGCGCCCGCCGGCCCTGCCCCAGGGCCTACGCCCCCTGGCTGCTGTCGCTGGCGGCGACATTGCTGCTGGCAGTCGGCGCGGCGCTGGCGCAGTGGGACCTGGAGTCGATACTGAGCCGTGCCGAGCAGCGCTACGGCGAGCTGGGCGCGGCGAAATCACGCCTGGGCGACTGGGGCCGCCTGCTCGAACAGGGCGGCACGCTCGACGAAGCGGCCAAGCTGCGCGCGGTCAACGACTTCTTCAACCGGTCGCTGCGTTTCACCGACGACATCGAGATCTGGCAACAGGAAGACTATTGGGCGACTCCGGTCGAGGCGCTGGTCAAGGGCGCCGCCGACTGCGAGGACTACGCCATCGCCAAGTACGTGACCCTGCGTCGCCTCGGCGTCGCCAGCGACAAGCTGCGCATCACCTACGTCAAGGCCCTGCGCCTGAACCAGGCGCACATGGTGCTGACCTGGTACGCCAGCCCGGGCGCCGACCCACTGGTGCTGGACAACCTGATCGGCGAGATCCGCCCCGCTTCGCAACGTGACGACCTGTTGCCGGTGTACGCCTTCAATGCCGAGGGCCTCTGGCTGCCCGGCGCCGATGGCGGACGCCGGACCGGCGACAGCAAGAAGCTGTCGCGCTGGCAGGACCTGCTGACCAAGATGCGCGCCGAAGGCCTCGACCTCGACGCACCCAAGGAGGATTGAATGTCACTGCTCAAGCAATTGTTCCTCGCCATCTGCCTGTTCCTCGTCGTCGCCTTCAGCGGCAGCTTCGTCAGCAGCGTGGAGAACTCCCGCGAGCAGTTGCGCGGCCAGTTGCGCTCCCACGCCCAGGACGCCGCCACCGCCCTCGGCCTGTCCCTGACGCCACACGTGGACGACCCGGCGATGGTGCAACTGATGGTCAGCTCGATCTTCGACAGCGGCTACTTCGCCAGCATCCGGGTGATCGACATCAAGAGCGGCAAGCCGCTGGTCGAGCGCGTGCAGGCGCATGCCGAGCGTACGGTGCCCGGCTGGTTCGAACGCCTGGTGGATCTCCAGCCCCAGGGTGGCGACGCGCTGATCATGCGCGGCTGGGAACAGGCGGCGCGGGTCGAGGTGGTCAGCCATCCGCAATTCGCCCTGGCGCGCCTGTGGGACAGCGCCCTGGGCAGCCTCTACTGGTTGCTGGCCTGCGGCGCGGCGAGCCTGCTGCTTGGCGGCTGGCTGCTGCGCCGCCAACTGCGCCCGCTCGACCAGATGGTGCGCCAGGCCCATGCCATCAGCCGGCGGGAATTCCTCAGCCTGCCCAGGCTGCCGCGCACGCCGGAGCTGCGCCGCGTGGTGCAGGCGATGAACCAGATGGTGGAGAAACTTCGCACGCTGTTCGCCGAGGAGGCTGCGCGTAGCGACAAGCTACGCGCCCAGGCCTACCAGGACAGTCTCACCGGCCTGCCCAACCGGCGCCTGTTCGACGCCCGCCTCAACGAACAGCTGGGTGCCGGCGAGCACGAGCATGCCGGGCAGCTCCTGCTGCTGCGCCTGAACGACCTGAACGGGCTGAACCAGCGTCTCGGCGGGCAACGCACGGATGAATTGATCCAGGCGGTCGCCCGCTTGCTGGTCGACTCCTGCGGCCAGCAAGGGCGCGCCGACTGGCTGCTGGCCCGCAGCCGCGGCGGCGAGTTCGCCGTGCTGGCTCCCGGTTGCTCCCGCGAGCAGGCCGAACGCCTGGCCGAGGAACTCTGCGAAGGCCTGGAGAACCTTGCCCGCACCGGTGCCAGCGATCTCACGCCGGTCGCCTATCTCGGTATCAGCGCGTTCGCCGAAGGCGACTCGCCCGCGGATCTCCTGGCCCGTGCCGACCAGGCCCTGGCCCAGGCCGAAAGCCAGCCCGCCCAGCCCTGGGCGAGCCAGGACGGCACCGCGCTCGCGGCGCTCAACGATAGCCAGGACTGGCACGACTGGATCGACCAGGCCCTGACGGAGCGCCGCCTGCTGCTCTATTTCCAGCCGGTGGTGGACTGCCTGGACACCCAGCGCGTCCTCCACCACAAGGTCCTCGCGCGTCTGCTCGACCCGCAGGCCACGGCCATCGCCGCCGGGCGCTTCCTGCCCTGGATAGAACGTTTCGGCTGGGCCGCGCGCCTGGACCTGGCGATGCTCGAACAGAGCCTGGAGCACCTGCGGCGCCATCCACGGCCGCTGGCGCTGAGCCTGTCGGCCGCCAGTGTCCGCAATGCGCAGACGTTTGCCCCGCTACTGGCCCTGCTCAAGGCGCATCCGCAGGAGGCGCGCCAGCTGACCCTGGAACTGGACGAGCGGCACCTGCCAGCCGCGGCCGAACTGGAGCGCCTCAGCCAGGTCCTGCGCGAACTGGGCTGCGGTCTCGGCCTGCAGCATTTCGGCGGCCGCTTCAGCCTGATCGGCAACCTTACCCATCTGGGGCTGGCCTACCTCAAGCTGGACGGCTGCTACCTGCACGCCGTCGACCGGGAAGGCGACAAGCGGTTGTTCATCGAAGCGGTCTATCGCACCACCCACAGCATCGATCTACCGTTGATCGCGGAACAGGTGGAAACCCTCGGTGAACTCGAAGTACTGCGGGAAATGGGCTTGCGTGGCGCCATGGGACGCCTGTTCGGCAGCCCGGCGCCCTGGTCCGGGGATGCCTGATAGCGAGTCCGGAGCGGGTCGGACTCGCTTTACAGCGGATTCGGCATCGACGCCAGGCGCTCCCTCTCCGACAGAGAACGCGCCGGCGCGAGCCGACAGGTCCCCGTCATGAAACCGCCAGTCGCTGTTCCACCAGCACTCCCCCGTAAAGCGCGATCTGGGTCTTGGCATTGAGTTCGATGCGCAAGGCCACCGCGCGCTCGATGCCGATCTTCAGGTGCGGACCGAAGCGCGATACGTCCAGGCCGGCACGGATCATCATCTTCTCCACGCCTACGGTGGTTACCGTCACCAGCGTCTGGATGTCGTTCTGCAGGCTGTAGCGGGCCAGCGCGCGCATCGCCTCCAGCGTACAGTCGGAAAAGCCCAGCGAGCCTTTCTGTCCAGAGTTGATGGCGAAACGGCTGAGTTCCCAGATGTGCGGCGAGCAAGGCGCTTCCTTGCCGTGCAGAAGCTCCGGGAAGGTGTTCTTCAGCATGTAGGGGCCAGTGGTATCGAGAATTCGCCAGCAACCGAAAACCTGGGCTTCAGGAGTATCTTCCTGGATCAACATGTAATAAGGACTGAGTGCGTCATAACCATCGATTTCCATCTCGTCGATGACACTAACGTCCCAGCCTTTGCGCTCCTTGAACACTTGAGCACGCAACTTGTGCATCTCGCCCAGCAGTTTTTTATCGAACTCTTCGCGCCGACCAATTTGTACGATCATCTTCACTTCCTCCAAATAGGAAGCTGAAGAATTTATGCAAATTTCATAATTTTATAACTAGCAAATGAGATAGATTTCGGTGAACCCGGACCCTTGCTAGGCTCGAAGAAACGTCCGAAAAGATCAGAGCAATGGCTTCACACGAGAGAACACAGCCCCAAAACATGGCCTTCCGGGCAAAGGCCACCCGCACCGCCCGACGGGAAAGCCAGGAAACTTTCTGGAGCCGCTTCGGGATAAGCCAATCCTGCGGCAGTCGTTTCGAGAATGGCGAGAACCTGCCCTTCCCTATATACCTGCTTTTGCATTTCTATATAGAAGGGCAAATTACCGATCGCCAGCTCGCCGACCTGAGAGGCAAGATCAGAGAGTAATAAGACCCAAATTAACGGCCATAATGCCCGCTACGCGGCGGGAGGTCACACCGAACTTCCGCCGAATATTTCCCATATGGAAGTTCACATTGGCTTCCGAGCAGTTGCAGATAACCGATATCTCCCAACTGGTCTTGCCGATGGCGCACCACTGCAACACTTCCTTCTCCCGGCTGGTCAGAACCACCGGTTTGCTGACCGGATGTTCGAAGGCCAGTCCGGCACCGCTCTGCAGTGCGTAGTCCTTGAGCATCCACAGGGTCGGCAGGACCGACTCCATGAAACGGTTGGCCTCGGCCCGGTTTTCCGCTTCCACGCTGAGGCTCAGCGCGCCGAGTTCGCCGCGAGCACCATGCAGCGGCATGGTCAGCCCATACACCAGGCCGGCGGCCGAGGCTTCCTCGAAGAACTCGTGCTGCTTTCGCGTCTGGTAGATGGACGGTTCCCAGAAAATCGGCAGTACGCTCTGGGTACAGTGACTGACCGTCGGGTCGACCCGCGCGTAGCCAGCCCGGTCGTAATGCTCGCGCCAGGCGGCCGGGTAGTTGCCGACGATGAAGGCGTTCTCGTAGTCCTGGCTGTCCTTAGGCAACAGGCCGAACAGGATCTTCGAGAATCCAAGGTCGCTCGCCATCTTCTGCAGGATGGCGCTCCACTCCAATTTTCCACTTGAGCGTTCCAGCTCAAGAAAACCGTCAACCAAGGCCATAGCGCTACGTTCTTCTTAAACTATTAACCAATCAGCCAAATATGGATTCGGCACCCGATATCCGGCACGTTGTACGGCAGTCCGAGAATCCCGGCTTCCTGCCGAGGCGCATGCGCCCGTGCCCGACGACCCCTGAAGATGTCCAGTCAGCCCACTCTATAGAGTTGGCGTTGTGCCGGAAAGGCACATTTCAGTCCCACTTAACAATAGACCGCAGCGTTTGATGCACCTAGTACGATACCCGTCCTAGAGGGTAAGCAAACGTTTAAATGTGATCTAGATCACATTTTATGCGAACTGAATACCCAGTCACACCTGGTCCCCGGGTTCACTGTCGGCCCATCGCCACGCGTGCGACCGCTCTCGGCCGGGCGATCCGAGGCGCAGACGTCTGTGCGCGGCGCACGGGCAAAGGCACAGCGCCACGGCCAAGGGGGCGACCTCGCGGCGTCAGGCCTGCCGGGCACGGACCCGGCGACATAGCCACTTTTCCAGTTCGGCGACGCAGAACAGGCCGAGCCCGGCCAGCAGCACCCGCGCCCACTCGCCCGGGGCCAGGCCGACCGAGCCGAACAGCGCCTGCAACGGCGGCGCGTAGGTATAGAGCAGTTGCAGCACCACGCAAGCGGCGATCGCCAGCAAGACCTGGCGGTTGCCGAACAGGCCCTCGCGGCTGAGCACCGAATCGTAGATATGCCGGCTGTTGAGCAGGTAGAACATCTCGCACACCACCACGCTGTTCACCGCCATGGTCCGCGCGCTCTCCAGCCCGGTGCCATGCTCCAGCTCCCAGAGGAACAGGCCCAGGGCGCCCGCCATCATCAGCAGCGAGACCAGCAGCACCCGCCAGACGAAGAACAGCGACAACAGGGGCTCCGCCGGCGGACGCGGCGGACGCTGCATCAGGCCGCGCTCGGCCGGATCGAAGGCCAGCGCCAGGCCCAGGGTGCTGGAGGTGACCATGTTGATCCAGAGGATCTGCGCCGGCGTCATCGGCAGGGTCAACTGGAACAGGATCGCGGCGATCACGATCAGCGCCTCGCCACCGTTGGTCGGCAGCATGAAGAGGATGAATTTCTTCAGGTTGTCGTAGACCGCCCTTCCCTCGCGCACGGCATTGGCGATGGTGGCGAAATTGTCGTCGGCGAGGACCACCTCGGCCGCCTCCTTGGCCGCCTCGGTGCCCTTGTTGCCCATCGCTACGCCGACGTCGGCGCGCTTCAGCGCCGGCGCATCGTTGACCCCGTCGCCGGTCATCGCCACCACCTCGCCGCTGGCCTGCAGGGCCTGCACCAGGCGCAGCTTGTGCTCAGGGCTGGCGCGGGCGAACACATCGACGCCCGGCAGCACTTCGCGCAGGCGCTGGTCGTCGAGCAACTCGATCTCCGCGCCGGTCAGCGCCGGCCGGTCGATGCCGATCCCGAGCATGGCGCCGATCGCCCGCGCGGTGTCGACGTGGTCGCCGGTGATCATCTTCACCGCGATACCCGCCGCCTGGCATTCGGCGACCGCGGCCACGGCTTCCTCGCGCGGAGGGTCGATGATGCCCACCAGGGCCAGCAGGGTGAAGCCATGTTCCACGTCGGCGAAATCCAGCGTGCGCTGCTCCGCCGGCATCGCCCGTCGGGCGATGGCCAGCAGGCGCAGACCGCGAGCGGCGGTGTCGGTGGCCAGGCGCCGCCAGTAGTCCGGGTCCAGCGGCCGCACCGAGTCGCCCACCCGTTCAGCCTCGCACATGTCGAGGATGCGCTCCGGCGCGCCCTTCAGGTAGACCATCGCCTGGCCTGCGTGGTCGTGGTGCAGGGTGGCCATGAAGCGATGCTCGGACTCGAACGGAATCGCATCGCTGCGTGGCCGTTCCGCCGCCAGCGCCTGCGGATCGAGGCCCAGCTTGAGGCCGAGGCTGAGCAGCGCGCCTTCGGTGGGGTCGCCCTCCAGTTGCCATGCCTCGCCCTCCTGGTGCAGGCGCGCCTCGTTGCACAACAGCGCCGCGCGACCGATCTCCTGCAGATCGTCGCGTCCGGCGGGATCGAGGCCTTCGCCGTTGTGGCTGAAACCACCCAGCGGGGCGTAACCGGCGCCGCTGACCTCGATTACCTGGTCGGCGGTGACGATACGCTGCACGGTCATCTCGTTGCGGGTCAGGGTGCCGGTCTTGTCCGAGCAGATCACCGTCACCGAACCCAGCGTCTCCACCGCCGGCAGGCGGCTGACGATGGCGTTGCGCCGGGCCATGCGCTGTACGCCGAGGGCGAGGATCACCGTCATGATCGCCGGCAGTCCCTCGGGAATCGCCGAGGCGGTCAGCGCCACCACCAGCATGAACATGTCCACCATCGGCTGGCCCTGCCAGAGGGTGCCGAGGACGAAAGTGGCGCCGGCCAGCAGCAGGATCGCCAGGGCCAGCCAGCGACTGAAGCTGGCGATCTGTCGCAGCAGCGGAGTGGCCAGGGTGCGGACTTCGCGCAACAGCGTACCGATCCGGCCCAGTTCGGTATCCCCGGCGGTGGCGACCACCACTCCGCGCGCCTGGCCGCTGGTCACCAGGGTGCCGGAATAGGCCATGCAACGGCGGTCGCCGAGCAGCGCGTCGATGGCCACCGCGACGCAGCCCTTCTCCACCGGCACCGACTCACCGGTCAGGGCCGACTCGTCGACATGGAAGTTCTTCGTTTCGAACAGCCGCAGGTCGGCCGGCACCCGGTCGCCGGAGGCCAGCAGCACCACGTCGCCCGGTACCAGGCGTTCGGCGTCCAGCGCCTGGCGCTGGCCGTCGCGCAGGACCAGGGCATGCAGCGAAAGCATGTCGCGGATGGCGTCCAGCGCGTTGGCCGCCTTGCCCTCCTGGACGAAACCGATCAGCGCGTTGACCACCACCGCCAGGAGGATTACCGCACTGTCCACCCAGAAGCCGAGCAGCGCGGTGACCAGCGAGGCGAACAGCATCATGTACAGCAGGACGTTGTGGAACTGCCGCAGCAAGCGCAGCAGCGGCCCCTGGCGTTTCGGCGCGGGCAATCGGTTGTAGCCGTGCGCCGCCAGGCGGCGGGCGGCTTCGTCCGCGTCCAGGCCGGCGGCGGAGCTGTGCAATCGTTCCAGCACCCGTTGCGGCGGGCTGGCATGGGCGTCGCGGGAAGACAGGGGTGGGATGCCGTTCATGGGATTCCTGCGCCTCGTTCTGATGAACAGAACTATCGGGCAGGCCTGCGCCGCAACGTTTGACCTGTCTCAAACGGATGCTTGCAGTTGAAAGCATCTGGCCGGGGAAAACTTTTCCGGATGTTGCGCGGCACCTCGCTCCACAGGGCGAGGTGCCGCGTCCTCCTACAGGCTCATGTGCAGCAGCGGGAACGGCCGCCCCGCCGAGTCGGTCGCGGAGCGGCCGGTCTGGCGGAACCCATAGTGTCGATAGAAGCCGCAGGCCTGCGGGTTCTGCTCGTTGACATCGACGCTCAGGCGCGGCCAGGTCGCCCGCGCATGATCGAGCAGGCGTCGGCCGATACCCCGGCCGCGCAGCCCGGGTTCGACGAAGAGCATCTCGACATGCGCCTGGTTTAGGCCGATGAAGCCCTGGGCCACGCCGTCGTCGTCGACCAGCACCCAGACCTCGACGGCCGGCAGGTACAGGTCGCGGACCTGTGGGTAAAGCTCGACGATGTCCGCTTCACTGAGAAAGTCGTGGGTCGCGCGGACGGAACGTTCCCACAGGTCGACCAATGCCGTGTTGTCGGCGTCGACGCGCTTGCGAATGTGCATGCTGGATTCCTTTATCCGAAAGATTCCAGGTAGAACGAAAGGCAGCCGCGACCGCCAGGCCGGGCGCCACGCTGAGGTTCGTCGCCTGGATGCCCGTGGCGCGAATCAACGCATGGACGGTGCACAGCGGCGGCGACGAGGGAGGAAGGGAGCGCCATCCTAGAAGAAAACGACCGGTCGGAACAGCCGCTCTTCCCATGCTTTTCCCGAAACGACGAATGAACGACACTGCGCCCGACTCTTTTTCCCGGTATCGCCCATGCCCAACTCCCCGCTTCCTTCCGGCCGCAGGCTGCCCGCTTGCGCCTTCGCCGACATCGGCGAGCCCTACGCCGTGTTCCAGGCTCCCGGCGGCGCGCTCCTTGCGGTGGCCAGCGCCTTTCATGGGCAACACCCGGGCCGACAGCTCGACGTCTACGAACAGAGCCTGCGCCTGTACCGCGGCGGCGACCTCGAATGCATCGCCGTCCTGCCGGACCTGGGCTTTCCGCTCAACGCCATCGCCTGGCACCCGAGCCGGCCCGTACTGGTGATCGGCGGCGGACGCTACGACGGCGGCGCCTTCTTCGAAGGCGGTCTGCTGGCCTGGGACTACGCGAGCGGCAAGACCCAATCGCTGCTCGCCGACAACCGCGAAGTGCTCGCCTGCGACTTCGAGGACGACGGCCGGCGCCTGACCTTCACCGTCGCCCCCAGCGACGACCTGGAGGACCGACCGTTGTTCCGCCAGCGCCATTCGCTAGCCTTTCCGGTCGACGCCCCACTGGTGCTGGACGACCTGCCCGGCACCCGCCTGCCCTTCGACTGGGCCCTCTACCCTGCCTCGACACAACGCGAAGCAGCGCTGCCGATCCTGGAAAACCTCGCCCTGGGCAAAGATCGGCGGTTCCTGCATCGTCCACCGGTGTGGGACCTGTGCTTTCTCGACGGCCAACGCCTGGCCATCGCCCGCGCCAACCCCCGGCTCGAGCTCTGGAATCTGGCCGACGACAGCCTGCGCAGCTTCGAACTGGCCGAACGGGGCCAGTGCCTGCAGGTCTTCCATAACGCCACCGACGACAGCCTGCTGGTCAATCTGCAACTCGGGT
The DNA here is from genome assembly GCF_001457615.1 of Pseudomonas aeruginosa. Lineage (GTDB taxonomy): Bacteria > Pseudomonadota > Gammaproteobacteria > Pseudomonadales > Pseudomonadaceae > Pseudomonas > Pseudomonas aeruginosa. Next base: position 3,957,051 of record NZ_LN831024.1, read on the forward strand.
ATGCCGCCCAGCGACTGTTCAAGGTGCCGCTGACACCGGGACAACCGCTGCTCCTGAGCGACTGCCGCCATCTGCTGGCGCAATCCGCCCAAGGCGGTTTTCTCGCCCGCCAGATCGCCCTCGAGGGCAAAGACCTGGAAGACCTCGTGCTCGACCCGGCCGGCCGGATCATCCACAGGCGCCGTCTCGGACACTACGACCTGTTCAACCACCATCTGCGCATCGACCGTGGCGAAGCCTTCTTCTACCTGGCCGGCAATCCGCCGGAGCAGCACCAGGACAAGGGCCTGTTCCGCCTCGACCCGCAGACCTTCAAGACCCGCGAAGTGCTACGCCTGGAGCGCCACCCGGAGCACTTCAACAACCTGCACGGCTGCCTGCTGGGCAATCGCCTGCTGCTCAACGCCAAGGTCTACAACTCGCCGCATCACGCCTACGGTACCCAGCGCCTGACCTGCTACGACCTGGAGAGCCGCGGCACGCTCTGGGGCGCGACCCTGTCCGCCCAGGTCAGCGCCTTCGCGCCGTTGCCCGGCGGACAATGGATCGCACTGGCGCTGGTCGATGGTCAGGTCGAGGTACGCGACCTCGCCAGCGGCGAATGTCGCTGGCGCTACCGCACGGCAGACGCCATACCGCTGTGCCTGGCAGTCAGCGACAAACTCCTCGCCATCGGTTTCAGCCACGGCGGAGTCAGCCTCCTGCAGGTCGCGGCGGATGGCCAGCTCATCGGTCCTCCAGGCGCCAACCCGCGGCAGTAGCCCGCAGTTCGCCATCCAGCGCCAGGTGGCGGAGAAACACCGGGTCGTGGGACACCACCAGCAAGGCCCCACGGTACTGCCCGAGCATGCTTTCCAGGGCCTGCCGCGCAGCCAGGTCGAGGTGGTTGTCCGGTTCGTCGAGCAGTAGCAGCTGCGCCGGCCGGTCGGCGTAGAGCACCAGGGCCAGGGCCGCCTTCAGGCGTTCGCCGCCGCTCAGCGTCGCGCACGGCTGGGCGAGCCGTTCAGCCGGCAAGCCGAGTTGCGCCAGGCGCGTGCGCAGCCAGCTTTCGCCGCGACTGCGATTGACCTCCAGCAACTGCTCCAGCACGCCTCGCCCGTGGTCCAGCACGCTCAGCCGCTGGTCGAGATAGGCGGCGCCCACCGTCACCGCGCAGGTTCCCGCCAGCGGCGCCCGTTGCCCGGCCAGCAGCCGCAGCAGGGTCGACTTGCCGCTGCCGTTCGGGCCGACCAGCGCCAGCCGTCGCGGACCGCTCAGGAGCAGGTCGATTTCGCGCAACGGCCCGCGCAGATGCGGCAGGACCGCGCCCTTCAACTCGACGATCCGGCGCTGCGCCGCCAGTTCGGCATCGGGCGAATCGAGCAGCAGCGGCGACGCCTCCTCGACCTCCCGGGCAGCCTCGCGCACCTCGCGGTCGAGGCGCTCGCGCTCCGCCTGGTGGGCATTGCGCAGCTTGCCGGCGCTGACCTCGCTACGTTCCCTGAACCCACCGAGCAGGATCTTCGCCTGGTTCGCCGTCTTGCCTTCGCGCCGGCCGCTGGCCTGGCGCCGCTCCTGGCGCTGCTGCTGTTCGCGCATGGCCAGGGTCTGCCGCTTGCGCTCCAGACGACGCTGGTCCAGGCGGCGCTCGGCGGCCTCGCGCGCCTCCTCCCGGCTCTGCGCGTAGAAGGAATAGCCGCCGCCATAGCTGCGCAGGCCGAGGGTCGACAGCTCGACGATCCGCTGCATGCCCTCGAGCAGTTCGCGGTCATGGCTGACCAGCAGCAGGCCGCCGTCCCAGGCCGCCAGCCGCGCCCGCAACAAGGCGCGCGCCGGCCCGTCGAGAGGGTTGCTCGGTTCGTCGAGGATGAGGAAGTCGGCGTCGTCGAGGAATGCGCCGAGCAGCGCTACGCGCATGCATTCGCCGCCGCTCAGGCGTTCGCTCGGGGTATCCGCGCGGAGATGGCCGAGCCCCTCGGCGGCCAGGGCGTCGGCCAGGCGTTGGCGGATGTCCCAGCGCTCGCCCAGGCATTCGTAGTCGGCGGCGTCGAGGCTACCCGCCTCGATCCGCGCCAGCGCCTCCAGCCATGGGCGGACGCCGGCCAGATCGGCGACGGTCGGGTAGTCGGCCGGTTCGAGCTGCTGCGCCAGGTAGCGCACGCGCCCCTGGCGCCGGACGCTGCCGCTGGACGGCTGCAAGTGTCCGGCGAGCAGGCGCGCGAGCAGCGACTTGCCGACGCCGTTGCGTCCCACCAGCCCGGTGTGCCGGGTGTCGAAGGTTTCGTCGAGATCGGAAAACAGAAGGCTGCCGTCCGGCAGCTGGAAAGAGACGCCATCGAGCGTCAGGGTCGACGTATTCGTCATGGATACCCCCTTGATGCCATGCATTCCCCCGGGCCCTCGGGCCAGGGACGGAAAACCGGCCGTGCAGACACGGCAGCATCAATTGCGCATCGGACGAACACCTCGTACGGAAGGAAAGACCGCGGCAGTCTACTCCGCCCATGCGGCCCTGCCAATCGGGCATACTTTTCGTTTCCGACAGACACGACCGACCGACATGGCCAGACCGCGCATCTCCGAACTCTTCGAACAGGAACCCTCGCGCTGGGGCGGCCGTGGCGACCCCTACCTCTGGCAGGAAATGGCCGGGCAACTGGCGGACGCGTCCTGGCCGGCTTCCGCAGCGGCCCTGGAACACCTGCTCGGCGAGACCTTCGAGCGCCTCAGCGGCCATCCGCTGGAATACGATGCCTTGATCTACCTCGCGCGCCACGCCCACGGCGGCATGTCCAGCGGCATGGTCAGCCCGGAGTTCTGGCGCGAAACGGCAATCCCGGAACTGCTCGACCGCTATCGGCGGCGGCGCTCCTGGCTGAGATGGTTGCGCCGATAGGTGTCCTCGCCCATCGCCGCGATCTGCCCCTCGATCAGGGCATCGAAGGGTTTCAGCAAGGCTTCGTGGGTACGCGGCGCCTCCAGTTCGTCGAGCGCCGCAGCGATTGCTTCGATGGTCGACAGCGCGCCCTCTCCCGGCGCCTTGCGCAGGCGATAACGCGACGCCATGCCTTCGGCCAGGCTCACCCGCGGCAGGGCCGCCAGGGCCGGGTTCAGGTGCAGGAGCTTGCGCGCCTTGCGCCAGGTGCCGTCCGGCACCACCAGCAGGAGGGGCTCGCCGGCGGCCTCGGCGGCCATCTCTGCCAGCGCACGCGCCTGCTCGCCGGGAAACAGCAGGCAGGCCCGGTAGCCCGGTACCCGCCAGGTCTCCTCGGCGAAACGCTCGCCAACCCGCAGCTCCGCATTGCACAAGCCGAGGACGGCCAATCCTGCGGTATTCAACGCGTGCCCGACCTCGCTGGGGTGCTGCAGGACCAGCACCCGCGTACGCGACGGCAAGGAGGGAATCAGCGCGCAGAGGCAATGGCTGGCGGGGCGAGCGCAACGCTCGCAGCGGATACGTGGCATGGGACGACTCCTGGAAGGGGCCCAGTGTGCCACAGGCGGAGGGGCTTCCTCTCACTCGCAAAAACGTCATATTTCCGACGAATGGCGGTAATTTGTTTCACCCATTAAGAATAACGACGAATTTTGTCGTTCGATGAAAAAATACAATCGTCCCACCCTCTCAACTCCCGCCCATCGGCGCCGAAGACAGGATGAGCCCCTCTCTCTATCCAAGGATTTTTCTCATGTTCACTCGCAAGTACCGACAGATGAACGCCGACTTGCAACAGCAACTCGCCGCCGAGCGCCTGCACATGGCGGCCCTGGACCGCTCCATGGCGCGCGTGGAGTTCAATCCGGACGGCAATATCACCGATGCCAATGAGAATTTCCTGACCCTGCTGGGCTACCGCCGCGACGAGATCCTCGGCAAACCGCATCGCCAGCTTTGCGACGGCGCCTACGCGCAATCGGAAGACTACCGGCGCTTCTGGGAACGCCTGCGGCGCGGCGAACACTTTTCCGGCCGCTGCAAGCGCATTACCCGCGAGGGCCGGCCACTCTGGCTGGAAGCCACCTACAACCCCGTACGCGACGGGCAGGGTCGACTGCTGAAGGTGGTCAAGTACGCCAGCGACATCGATGCCATCGTCCACCAGGAACACGAGATGCAGAGCAAGCTGGATGCCCTGTCCCGCTCGATGGCGATGATCGAGTTCGACCTCGACGGCAATGTCCTCGCGGCCAACGACAACTTCCTCGCCACCATGGGCTATGGCCGAGCCGAGCTGGCCAGCGCCAACCACCGTCAGTTCTGCGAACCGGGCTACCGCGACGGCCCGCAGTACGCCGACCTCTGGCGCCGCCTGAACCGCGGCGAGTACGTCACCGGGCAGTTCCGCCGGGTCCACCGCAACGGCCAGCCGGTCTGGCTGGAAGCCAGCTACAACCCGGTCTACGACGCCGACGGCAAGCTCTACAAGGTGGTCAAGTTCGCCAGCGATGTCAGCGACCGCATGCGCCGCTACCAGGCCGAGGCGGACAACGCCCACCAGGCCCATACCCTGTCCACCGAGACCCGCACGGTCGCCGAACACGGCGCGCTGATCATCCAGAGCGCGGTGGAGGAAATGCTCAAGATCGCGAATACCCTGGATGCTTCCTCGCTGAACATCGGCGAACTGTCACAGCACTCGCAACAGATCACCTCGATCGTCAACACCATCCGCGAGATCGCCGAGCAGACCAACCTGCTCGCCCTCAATGCCGCCATCGAGGCCGCCCGCGCCGGCGACCAGGGTCGCGGCTTCGCCGTGGTGGCCGACGAGGTGCGGCAACTGGCGGAACGCACCAGCAAGTCGACCAAGGAGATCGCCGACATGATCGGTCGCATCCAGACCGGCACCCGCAGCGTCATCGACGACATGCAGCACAGCCAGGAACAGGCGCGGCGCGGCGTGGAGCTGGCCAACGAGGCCGGCGCGGCGATCCTCGGCATCCGCGAGAGCACGCACAAGGTGGTAGAAGCGGTGCAGCAGTTCTCGCGCACCCTCAACGCCGATCTCTAGGGCTCAGGCCAGGCTCATCTGCGTCCGCAACTGGTCGCGGAAGGCCTGGATCAGCGGCTCGCGCGAGCGGCCGCGACGGAGGATCAGGGAGAATGGCGCCTGGTAGCCGAAGGTCGCCGGCAGCAGGGCGCGCAGGCGCCCCTGCTCGACCCACGGGTGGGCGTAGTGCTCCGGCAGGTAACCGATGTAGCCGCCGGAAAGGATCAGGATCAGTTGCGCCTCCATGCTCTCCACCGTTCCCGCGCTGTGCTTGAATCCGTGCCGGGCCAGCTCGGCCTGGCTCCAGTAGCCGCGGCCGACCATGCGTTGCTGGGTGATCAGATCGGCGGGAATTCTCCGCCCGTCGAACAGCGGATGCCGGTCGCTGCAGTACAGCCAGTGCTGTTCGCGGTACAGCGGCTGGTAGACCAGTCCGTTCATGCGACTGGAAAAGGCGCCGATAGCCAGGTCCTGGCGGTTCTCCAGCACGCTCAGTTGCAGTTCGTAGGGGCTCTGCACCAGCAGGTGCAGGTGAACCGCCGGGTGTTCGCGGCTGAAGGCGCCGATCACCTCGGCCAGCGGCAGCGCCGGGTCGCTCACCGTGGAATCGAGCACGCCGAGGTTCAGGGTGCCGCGCAGCTCGCCCTTCAACGCCAGCGCGTAGCGTTCGAAGCCTTCCAGTTCGCCGAGGATGCGCAAGGTTTCCTGGTGGAACAGCTCGCCCTTGCTGGTCAGGCTGAAGCCACCGCGGCCACGGTGGCAGAGCACGATGCCGAGCTGGTTCTCCAGTTGGCTCATGTAGGTGCTGATCGCCGAGGTCGACAGGTTCAACTCCTGCTGGGCGGCGGCGAAGCCCTGGTGGCGCACCACCGCGGCGAAGATGCGCAACAGGCGCAGGTCGGGCAAGGCGTTGGACACGGCGACTCCGGTTTGCGGGCGAGGATTTCGGACAGCAGGCCGAGGCAAAGGCCGCCGTCCGGGCTCGGCGGCGAAGTCTAGCCGCTTCGCCGTTAGTTTAGAAATCTCTGAACTGATTATTTGTAGCCAGCGATTTGACTCGCTACCGGCTGTGAAGAGAATCCGTCCGACCCCTAAAACAACCACAACGACCGTGAGGCCACCCCGTGGACAAGAATCTCCACCAGCCCCTGGGCGGCAATGAAATGCCCCGCTTCGGCGGCATCGCCACCATGATGCGCCTGCCCCATGTCCAGTCCCCCGCCGAACTCGACGCCCTCGATGCCGCCTTCGTCGGCGTGCCCCTCGACATCGGCACCTCCCTGCGCTCCGGTACCCGCTTCGGCCCCCGCGAGATCCGCGCCGAATCGGTGATGATCCGTCCCTACAACATGGCCACCGGCGCCGCCCCCTTCGACTCGCTGAACGTGGCGGACATCGGCGACGTCGCGATCAACACCTTCAACCTGCTGGAAGCCGTGCGCATCATCGAGCAGGAATACGACCGCATCCTCGGTCACGGCATCCTCCCGCTGACCCTCGGCGGCGACCACACCATCACCCTGCCGATCCTCCGCGCGATCAAGAAGAAGCACGGCAAGGTCGGCCTGGTCCACGTCGACGCCCACGCCGACGTCAACGACCACATGTTCGGCGAGAAGATCGCCCACGGCACCACCTTCCGCCGCGCGGTGGAAGAAGACCTGCTGGATTGCGACCGTGTTGTGCAGATCGGCCTGCGCGCCCAGGGCTACACCGCCGAGGACTTCAACTGGAGCCGCAAGCAGGGCTTCCGCGTGGTGCAGGCCGAGGAGTGCTGGCACAAGTCGCTGGAGCCGCTGATGGCCGAGGTCCGCGAGAAGGTCGGCGGCGGCCCCGTCTACCTGAGCTTCGACATCGACGGCATCGACCCGGCCTGGGCGCCCGGCACCGGCACCCCGGAAATCGGCGGCCTGACCACCATCCAGGCGATGGAAATCATCCGCGGCTGCCAGGGCCTGGACCTGATCGGCTGCGACCTGGTCGAAGTCTCGCCGCCCTACGACACCACCGGCAACACTTCGTTGCTGGGCGCCAATCTGCTCTATGAAATGCTCTGCGTCCTCCCGGGCGTGGCGCGTCGCTGAGCCGTAGCGCGACCATGACCGACGACCGCGTCGAACAGGTGCTGGAGGCCGCCCGCCGACTGGTGGCGGCCTTCGCCCGCAACGATGCCGAGGCCTATTTCGCCGCCTTCAGCGAGGACGCCAGCTTCATCTTCCACAACTGGCCTCAGCCGCTGCGCTCGCGCGCGGCCTACCGCAAGTTGTGGGAGCGCTGGCGACGCGAGGACGGCTTCGAAGTGCTGGCGTGCGAATCCAGCAATACCTGCGTCAGCCTGCAAGGCGACCTGGCGATCTTCAGCCACGATGTCGCCACCCGGCTGCGCCTCCAGGGAACGGAAAGCCTGAACCGGGAACGGGAAACCATCCTGTTCCGCCTAGAACAACAAGAAGGCCGTTGGCTGGCCTGCCATGAGCACTTGTCGGCGATGCCGGAGTACCTGCCATCGACTAGCTAGCTCTCCCGGGAGAACGTCATGGATAACAACAATAACCAACACGCAATCACACGCATCGAAACCTTCGGGGTCGAACAGATTCCCGACCACGAACGCAACGCCACGCCGGTCGATCTGTTCCGCATGATCTTCGGCGGCGCCAATACCTTCGCCACCGCCGTGCTCGGCAGCTTTCCGGTGCTCTTCGGGCTGTCCTTCCAGGCCGGGCTGTGGGCGATCCTGCTGGGCGTCACGCTGGGCGCGCTGATCCTCGCCCCGATGGGCCTGTTCGGCCCGCTCAACGGCACCAACAACGCGGTCTCCTCCGGCGCGCACTTCGGCGTGCACGGGCGCATCGTCGGCTCCTTCCTCTCGCTGCTGACCGCCATCGCCTTCTTCTCGCTCTCGGTGTGGAGTTCCGGCGATGCCCTGGTCGGCGGCGCCCGGCGCCTGGTCGGCCTGGAAGAGAGCGAACTGAACCTGGGCCTGGCCTACGGCCTGTTCGCCGTGCTGGTGCTGACCGTATGCATCTACGGCTTCCGCTTCATGCTGCTGGTCAACAGGATCGCCGTGTGGGCCGCCAGCCTGCTGTTCCTGCTCGGCCTGTTCGCCTTCGCCGGCCCCTTCGACGCCGCCTACGCCGGCAGCGTGCAGCTCGGCCAGCCGGGCTTCTGGGCCGCCTTCATCGGCGCCACCCTGCTGGCCATGAGCAACCCGATCTCCTTCGGCGCCTTCCTGGGCGACTGGGCCCGCTACATCCCGCGCCAGACCTCGCAGGCACGGATCATGCTGGCGGTGATCGGCGCGCAGCTGGCGACCCTGGTTCCCTTCCTGTTCGGCCTCGCCACCGCGACCATCGTCGCCGTCCGCGCGCCGGACTACATCGCTGCCAACAACTACGTCGGCGGCCTGCTGGCCATCGCTCCCGGCTGGTTCTTCCTGCCGGTATGCCTGATCGCGGTGATCGGCGGCATGTCCACCGGCACCACTTCGCTGTACGGCACCGGGCTGGACATGTCCAGCGTGTTCCCGCGCCTGCTCTCGCGGGTGCAGGCCACGGTGCTGATCGGGGTCGCCTCGATCGGCTTCATCTTCGTCGGCCGCTTCGCCTTCAACCTGGTGCAGAGCGTCTCTACCTTCGCCGTGCTGATCGTCACCTGCACCACCCCGTGGATGGTGATCATGCTGATCGGCCTGCTGACCCGTCGCGGCTTCTACCGCCCGGACGACCTGCAGGTGTTCACCCGCGGCCAGCGCGGCGGCGCCTACTGGTTCGAGCACGGCTGGAACTGGCGCGGAATGGGTGCCTGGATTCCCAGCGCGGCAGCCGGCCTGGCCTTCGTCAACCTGCCGGGGCAATTCGTCGGTCCGCTCGGCGAACTGGCCGGCGGCATCGACCTCAGCCTGCCGGTCGCCCTCGGCCTGGCCGCCCTGCTCTACCTGGCACTGCTGCGCCTGTTCCCGGAACCGCCTTGCGTCTATGGCCCGCGAGGACCGCGCTGGGTGCGCGCGCACGGCACGCGGAGGGCACCGGCGATAGCCACCGCCTGAGGTGGGGTACACACACGGCGGGACGCCAGCGTCCCGCGCTTCCGGCGCCTCGCCGGATACAACAATGACAATGAGAAACTTGGGAGACCTGATATGGCCCTCGACATATTCGTCGTTCTGATCTACGCCGCGGGCATGATCGCGCTGGGCTGGTACGGCATGCGCCGCGCCAAGACCCGCGACGACTACCTGGTGGCCGGCCGCAACCTCGGCCCCGGCTTCTACCTGGGAACCATGGCCGCCACCGTCCTCGGCGGCGCCTCCACCATCGGCACCGTGCGCCTGGGCTACGTCCATGGCATCTCCGGCTTCTGGCTGTGCGGCGCGATCGGCCTCGGCATCGTCGGCCTCAGCCTGTTCCTGGCCAAGCCGCTGCTGAAGCTGAAGATCTACACCGTCACCCAGGTCCTGGAGCGTCGCTACAACCCCGCCGCGCGCCACGCCAGCGCCCTGATCATGCTGGTCTACGCACTGATGATCGGCGCCACCTCGACCATCGCCATCGGCACCGTCATGCAGGTCCTGTTCGGCCTGCCGTTCTGGGTCTCGATCCTGATCGGCGGCGGCGTCGTGGTGCTCTACTCCACCATCGGCGGCATGTGGTCGCTGACCCTGACCGACATCGTGCAGTTCCTGATCATGACCGTCGGCCTGGTGTTCCTGCTGATGCCGCTGTCGATCAACGACGCCGGCGGCTGGGACGCCCTGGTAGCCAAGCTGCCGGCCAGCTACTTCGACTTCACCGCGATCGGCTGGGACACCATCGTCACCTACTTCCTGATCTACTTCTTCGGCATCTTCATCGGCCAGGACATCTGGCAGCGGGTGTTCACCGCCCGCAGCGAGACCGTGGCCAAGGTCGCCGGCTCCGCCGCCGGTATCTACTGCGTGCTCTACGGCATGGCCGGGGCGCTGATCGGGATGGCCGCCAAGGTCCTGCTGCCGGACCTGGAGAACGTCAACAACGCCTTCGCCAGTGTGGTCGAGCACAGCCTGCCGAACGGCATCCGCGGCCTGGTCATCGCCGCCGCCCTGGCGGCGCTGATGTCCACCGCCAGCGCCGGCCTGCTGGCGGCGTCCACCACCGTCACCCAGGACCTGCTGCCGCGCCTGCGACGCGGCCGCGGCCAGTCCGACAACGGCGACGTGCACGAGAACCGCATCGCGACCCTGCTGCTGGGCCTGGTAGTGCTCGGCATCGCCCTGGTGGTCAGCGACGTGATCAGCGCCCTGACCGTGGCCTACAACCTGCTGGTAGGCGGCATGCTGATCCCGCTGATCGGCGCGATCTACTGGAAGCGCGCCACCACCGCCGGCGCCATCACCAGCATGACCCTGGGCTTCCTTACCGTGCTGGTGTTCATGATCAAGGATGGCCTCGACGCCAATACGCCGATCTACTACAGCCTGGCGGTCGGCCTGCTCAGCTTCGTCCTGGTCAGCCTGTTCTCGCGGCGCCCGACGGGTGTCGCCAGCGCCGCCTGAACCAGGCACAACCCCGACAGGCGAGGGACTTTCCCTCGCCTTTTCCATTCCCGAGAACATGAAAAAGGAACGGCCATGACCACCTGCGGCGAATTCCTCGTCAAGCAACTCGAAGCCTGGGGCGTCGAGACCGTCTTCGGCATCCCCGGCGTGCATACCGTAGAGCTCTATCGCGGCCTGCCCGGCAGCCGTATCCGCCATGTCACCCCGCGCCACGAGCAGGGCGCCGGCTTCATGGCGGACGGCTACGCACGGGTCACCGGCAGGCCCGGCGTGTGCTTCATCATCACCGGCCCGGGGATGACCAACATCCTCACCGCCATGGCCCAGGCCTACGCCGACTCGATTCCGATGCTGGTGATCTCCAGCGTCAACGAACGCGCGCGCCTGGCCCACGGCAACGGCTACCTGCACGAGCTGCCGAACCAGCGCAACCTGGTAGGCAACGTCTGCGCCTTCAGCCATACCCTGATGAGCGCCGAGGAGCTGCCGGCGGTGCTCGCCCGCGCCTTCGCCGTGTTCGACAGCGAGCGGCCGCGGCCGGTGCACATCGAGCTGCCGCTCGACGTCATCACCGCGCCCGCCGAACACCTGGCCCTGCGCCCACGCACCGTCACCAGCCGCCCGGCGCCGGCCCTCGCGCCCTTGCGCGAGGCCGCGGCGCGCCTGCGCAACGCGAAGAAGCCACTGCTGCTGCTCGGCGGCGGCTGCGTCGACGCCGCCGCCGAAGCGCGTGCCCTGGCCGCCGCGCTGGACGCGCCGACCGCCCTGACGATCAACGCCAAGGGCCTGCTACCGGCCGACCACCCGCTGCTGCTGGGCAGCAACCAGTCCTGCGTGCCGGTACGCGAGCTGGCCGCCGAGGCCGACGTGGTGCTGGCCATCGGCACCGAGCTGGGCGAAACCGACTACGACGTGGTGTTCGACGGCGGCTTCGCCCTCGATGGCGAGTTGATCCGCATCGACATCGACCCGCAGCAACTGATGCGCAACTACACGCCGAGCCTGGCCATCCACAGCGACGCCCGGCTGGCCATGCGCGTGCTGCTGGCCGAACTGCCGGGCGGCGAGGCCTCGCCGGACAGCCCCGGGGCCCGGCGCGCCGCCGCCGTGCGCCAGCGCCTGGCCGAAGACTTCGCCGGCTGGTCGCACTATCGCCAGCTGTTCGCCGCGATCCTGGCCGAGTGGCCGGACGCCCGCTTCGTCGGCGATTCGACCCAGACCGTCTACAGCGGCAACCACCTGGTCGATCTCGACGAGCCGCGCCGCTGGTTCAACGCCTCCACCGGCTACGGCACCCTCGGCTATGGCCTGCCCGCCGCCATCGGCGCCAAGCTCGGTGAGCCGGGACGCCCGGTGGTCAGCCTGATGGGCGATGGCGGCCTGCAGTTCACCCTGCCGGAACTGGCCAGCGCGGTGGAAGCCAAGGTCGGCATCGTCGTGCTGCTGTGGAACAACCACGGCTATGGCGAGATCAAGCGCTACATGGAGCGGCGCGAGATCACTCCGCTCGGGGTCGATATCTACACCCCGGACTTCCTCGCCATCGCCCGCGGCTTCGGCTGCGCCGCCGAACGCGCGCGCGATCTCGAGCACCTGCGCGAACTGCTGCGCGGCGCCCCGGCGGACCGTCCGCTGATCGTCGAGGTGCTGCAAGCCGCGCCCTTCCATCCCTGACCCGGAGCCCGCCATGGACGATTCCGAACTCTACCGATCCCTCTGCGAGATCCTCGGCGCCCGTGGCGTGCGCGACAGTGCCGCGCTCGCCGGGCAGGACCCCGGCTACCATCCGCAGAACCTCGCCGGAAGCTTCCTGGTCCTGCCGGAAAGCACCGACCAAGTCGCCGCCGTGGTGCGTCTGTGCCGCCAGGCAGGACGCGCCCTGGTACCCCAGGGCGGACTCACCGGCCTGGTCGGCGGCGGCGCCGCGCAAGCCGGCGACGTGCTGCTCTCGCTGCGCAGGCTGAACCGCATACATCGGCTGGATGCGGCCAGCCAGACCCTCGACCTCGACGCCGGCGTAACCCTCGAACAGGCCCAGGCGCTGGCCGCCGATGCCGGACTCGACCCCGGCATCGATCTCGCCGCGCGCGGCAGCGCCAGCATCGGCGGGCTGGTCGCGACCAACGCCGGCGGCATCCGCGCCTTCCGCTTCGGCACCATGCGCCAGCGCGTGCTCGGCCTGGAAGCGGTACTCGCCGACGGCAGCGTCTACAGCGACCTGCGCGGGCTGCTGAAGAACACCACCGGCTACGACCTCAAGCAGTTGTTCGTCGGCGCCGAAGGCACCCTCGGCATCGTCACCCGTGCGGTACTGCGCCTGGAGCCGTTGCAGCGTCCCGGCGCCACCGCCCTGCTCGGCCTGCCCGACGTCGACGCGGCGATCACCATCGCCGCGCGCCTGCGCCGCGAGCACGCCGAACGCCTGTTCGCCTGCGAGATCCTCTGGCACGACTACCTGCAATGCACCGCCGCACCCATGGGCGACAGCGCGCCGAGCCTGGCGCCCTGCCCTCTCTACCTGCTGGTGGAACTGGCCGAGGACCGCCACCTGGATGCCGGCGAGGCGCTCACCGCCCTGCTGGAAGACTGCTTCGAGGACGGGCTGGTGGAAGACGCCCTGCTCGCCGCCAACGAAACCCAGCGCCTGGCCATCTGGCGCCTGCGCGAAGACTCCGACGCGGCCATCCACGCCGGCGTCGACAGCCTGTCCTTCGACGTATCGCTCCCGGTGCCGGCCCTGGCCGGCTACGTCGAGCGCATCCGGCGGCGCCTGGACGACCTGGTGAAGGGCATGCAGGTCTTCCTCTTCGGCCATTTCCTCGACGGCAACCTGCACGTCATGCTCGCCGCCGACGTCCCGCTGCTGCCGCTGCACCAGGCGGTGGAGGAAATCCTCTACGGCGAGTTGGGCGAATGCGCTGGCGTGATCTCCGCCGAGCACGGCATCGGCCTGGAGAAGAAGGAAGCCCTGGGACGCTACGCCGATCCGCTGAAGCTCGCGCTGATGGCGCAGATCAAGGAACTGCTCGACCCCAGCGGGCTGTTCAACCCGGGCAAGGTCATACCCTGAACGCCTATCCTTCTGGGATAGCCTTTCCACCGACAGAGACCGCGATGAGAATCGTCAGCCGCGACCGCTGGTTCGAAACCCGGCACTTCTACAACGGTATCAGCCTGATCCACGAGCCCTACGTGCGCCCCTTCTATCGCTGCAACATGTGGCATGTCCAGGGCCGCGAGCGCGACGTGCTGGTGGACAGCGGCTCCGGTCTGGTCAGCCTGCGCGAGCAACTGCCCTGGCTCACCGAACGACCGCTGCTGGCGGTGGCCAGCCACACCCACTTCGACCATATCGCCGGCCACCACGAATTCGCCGAGCGCCTGGCGCATCCGGCCGAGGCGGAGATCCTCGCCGCGCCGGACGGCGACAACACCCTGGCGCGCGCCTATGTTGGCGACGAGATGTTCGAGGCGCATCCGGAGTGCCCGCTGTGCTACGCCGAATACCGGGTGCGAGCAGCGCCGGCGACCCGACTGATCGACGAAGGCGACGTGCTCGATCTCGGCGACCGCGTGCTGCAGGTGCTGCACACGCCCGGGCACTCGCCGGGCGGCATCAGCCTGTGGGAAGCGGCTACACAGACGCTGTTTTCCGGCGACATCGTCTACGACGGTCCGCTGGTCGAGGACGCCTATCATTCCAACCTCGACGACTATGCCTCCAGCCTCGCGCGCCTGCGCGAGCTACCGGTGCGCACCGTGCATGGCGGGCATTTCGCGAGCTTTTCCGGGGAGCGTTTGCGGGAAATGATCGTCGCCTGGTTCAGGAACCACGATCGATAGACCAAAACCGGGACTCTGGCCAGCGCCGCAGGCGGAGGCCAGAGCGTCGGGGAACCGGCTCAGCGACGTTGCCGCGCGGCGAGGCGCCGGCGTTGCTCGTCGTTTTCCACCGGGATGGGTTGCATGCGCGGGGGCTCGATCAGGCCAAGGGCGACACCGAGTTGCCACGCCAGGTTTTGCAGCCAGAGTTTCATGACAGGCCCCTTGTCCAAGGGAAGGAGAATCGGGCGACCTGACAAGTCAGGTCGCCCTAGGAAAGAGTAGACCGGCGTCCCACTCTCCGCACGTTCCACTCCGTCCTTGGAAACAACTTTACTGCGGGAAACCGGCCCCGGACCCTGACCTGAATCAAGCCAACGCCGATTCTCGCCCTTGCAGGAGACCGATCCAGGCCTTCAGGTTGGCGCCGACCATGCCCTTGCGCCAGACCAGCCAGGTATTCGCCCGGGCGAACGGTTCGGCCAGCGCATGCACCGCCACCGACTCCCGCCCCGGCAGGCTTTGCAGCATCGACACCGGCATCAGCGCCACCCCGCCGCCGGCCACCACGCAGGCCAGCATGCTGTGGTAGGACTCGATCTCCATCACCCGGCCCATGCTCACCCGCGCGCTGGCGAACCAGGACTCCAGCAGCAGGCGATAGGAGCAGCGCGGGCGGAAGGCGATCACCGCGCTGCCGGCCACATCCTCGGGACCGCGCACCGGCGGGTGGCCATTCTCGGTGACCAGCACCATGCGCTCCTCGAACATCGGCAGGCCCTCCAGACCGTCGAAGTCCAGCGGGCCGTCCACCAGCACGGCATCCAGGCGCCCGCCCAGCAGCGACTCGACCAGCTCGCCGCTGGGCGCGGTCTGCAATTGCAGGTTCACCGCCGGATAGCGCCGGTGGTATTCCGCCAGGCGCGGCGGCAGGTGGATCGCCGCGGTGCTGTACATCGAGCCGAGGGCGAAGTCGCCCACCGGTTCGCCCCCCTGCACCGCCGCGCGCGCCTCCTCCTGCAGGGCGAACAGCCGCGCGGCGTAGTCCAGCAGGACCTTGCCGGCCGGCGACAGTTGCAGGCGCTGGCGTTCGCGGAGGAACAGGTCGACGCCAAGCTGTTCCTCCAGTTGCCGCAGGCGCGTCGACAGGTTCGACGGCACCCGGTGCAGGCGTTCGGCGGCGCGGGCGATGGAGCCTTCCTCGGCGACCGCCTGGAAAATCCTCAACTGGCCGAACTCCACGACTAATTCTCCAAAACAGAACAAGTAATTCACGATTATTCATTTTTACAGAATTGCCGCAAGACCTAACCTGCTGCCATTCATCCCCCGGCAGGAATCCGCACATGTCCCGTGATTTTCTTCGTTCGCCGCTGGTCGGCCTGCTCGCCTGCCTGCTGGCACTGGTGGTCGCCATGGGGGTCGGGCGCTTCTCCCTGACCCCGCAACTGCCGCACCTGATCCGCGAAGGCCAGCTCGACCTGACCGGCGCCGGCCTGCTGGCCGCCGCCAACTACCTCGGCTACCTGGTCGGCGCGCTGGACGCGCTGTTCGCCCGCGAAGCGCGGCAGGCGCGCTTACGCCTGCTGGTCGGGCTATGGGCCTGCTTCGGCCTGACCCTGGCCTCGGTCTGGGCCGAGGGCTTCTGGCCGCACGCGCTGCTGCGCTTCGGTCTTGGCGTGGCCAGCGCCTGGGTACTGATCATGGTCACCGCCCTCAGCCAGCGCCTCGCCGCGGAAAGCGGTCGGGCCCGACTGGGCGCGCTGGTGTTCGCCGGCCCCGGCATCGGGGTGATGGTCACCGGCCTGCTGGCGGCATTGGGCAACGCCCTGGGCCAGGACTCGGTGTTCATCTGGAAGCTCTTCGCCGACCTCGCGCTGGTCCTGATCCTCATGCTCCTGCCGCTGCTGCCGCGCCCGGCCGCACGCAGCGCCGGCCACGACGCGCCTGCCACGGCAAGCGAGAACGCCGGCCTCGGCCGCCTGACCTGGGCCTACGGACTGGTCGGCCTCGGCTACATCATCCCGGCCACCTTTCTCTCGCAGATGGCCGCGGCGCGTTTCCACGGGCAATGGCAGGCCGACCTGTTCTGGCCCTGCTTCGGCCTGGCCTCGGCCACCGGGGTAGTGCTGATCAGCCTGCGCCGGCAGCGCCCGGACGGCACCCGCCGCTGGCTGGTCGGCGCGCTCTGGCTACAGGCCCTCGGCGTGCTCGCCTGCCTGCTGCCGGGGATCGGCGGGCTGGCCCTGGGGGTAGTGCTGACCGGCCTGCCGTTCCTCGCCGGCATGCAACTGGTGATGCAATACGCCCGCGAACTGGCGCCGCATACGCCGCAGCGCAACGCCGGCCAACTGACCACCGGTTTCGCCCTCGGCCAGTTGCTCGGCCCGCTGCTGGCGGCGCTCAGCACGCATTTCGCCGGCGGCCTGCAACCGGCGCTGGCGCTCGCCGGGCTCGGCCTGGTCTTCGCCGGCCTGCTGTTGCGCCGGCCGCACTCGCTCAGCGTCGCAGCAGGCGTCGCAGCCACTGCTCGCCGCTGACCAGGGTGATGCCGGCGAGGACCAGCGCCGCGCCGGCGACGAAGTTCAGGCTGAGCGGCTCGCCCAGCAGCAATACGCCGAAGGTGACGCCGAACAGGGGGGTCATGAAGGAGAAGATCGCCAGGTTGTTCGCCAGGTAGCGACGCAGCAGCCAGAACCAGCAGAAGTAGCTGGCGAACGACACCACCACGCCCTGGAACAGCACGCTGGCGGTGCTCACCGGGGTCCAGCGGACCTCGCCGAGCTGGCCGCTGAAAAGAGCGATCAGCAATAACCCGGCGCATGCCACGAACAATTGGTAGAACAGCGTCAGGCTTGGCGGTGCCTCGGACAGCCGGGTGCCGCGCACTGCCACCGTGGTCGCGCCCCAGGACATCCCGGCGAGCAGGCCGAAGGCGTCACCGAGCAGCATCCGCCCATCCATTTCCGCCCACGACAGGCCTCCGCCGAAGGCCACCGCGATGCCGCTGAAGCACACCGCCACGCCCAGCCACTGCAAGGGCCGCAGGCGTTCGCTGGGAAGCAGGAAGTGCAGCCCGAGGGCAGAGAAGATCGGCGCGGTATAGAGGAACACCGACATGTGCGAAGCCGTGGTGTATTGCAGGCCGAGGGCGATGAACAGGAACTCCAGGGCGAACAGCGTGCCGGTCAGCAGGCCGGCGCCCAGGGTGCCCTGGCGCAAGCCCTCCCAGCCGCCGCGCCAGCACATCAGCAGGCCGACCAGGGCGGCGGCGATGCCGGAACGGATGGCCGCCTGCATCACCGGCGCGATGTCCGTCGCCGCCCACTTGATGGTCACCTGCTGGATGCCCCAGATCACGCAGAGCAACAGCATGGTCTGGAAGGCGAAGGCATCGGCGGACTTACGCATGGCGGACTCACAGGCAGGCATGGAAGGAAGCGGCCGCCAGCGGCGACCGTCGGGCAGCGCCATTATGGACAAGCCGGCGCGCCCGGTCGAAGCCTGGAAGCGACCTCCAGCGGGCCGTGGGCGGCGGTTCCGGCCTGCTTGCCTGGCCTGGCCTGGCCTGGGGGACGCTATCCGTCCTGCGAACCCGCCATCTGGCCGCGGCCGCTCACTTGCCGGTCTTGATCCTGCTCCAGGTCCGCGTGCGCAGCCGCTCCAGCTTCGGCGGCAGCATTTCCACCGAATACAGCCTGGCCTGCACTTCTTCCGGCGGGTAGACGTTCGGGTTGTCGCGCAACTCCGCCGAGATCAGGCCGTCCGCCGCCTTGTTCGGGTTGGCGTAGGCCACGTAGTCGGAGATCGGCGCCACTACCTCCGGGCGCAGCAGGTAGTCGAGGAAGGCGTGCGCCTGCTCGACATTCTTCGCGTCGCGCGGAATCGCCAGCACGTCGAACCAGGCCGCGGCGCCCTCCTTCGGGATGCGGTACTCGATGCGTATGCCGTTCTTCGCTTCCCTGGCCCGGTTGGCCGCCTGCATCGCTCCGCCGGACCAGGCGATGGCCACGCAGACGTTGCCGTTGGCCAGGTCGCTGACGAACTTCGAGGAACTGAAGTAGGTGATGTACGGGCGCAGCTTCGCCAGGTGCTCCTCGGCTCGGCGGTAGTCTTCCGGCTGGTGGCTGTTGGGCGACAGGCCGAGATAGTGCAGCACCTCGGGGATCACCTCGGTGGGCGAGTCGAGGAAGGCCACGCCGCACTGTTGCAGCTTCGCCAGGTTCTCCGGCTTGAACACCAGGTCCCAGGAGTCCAGCGGCGCATCGTCGCCGAGCACCGCGCGGACCTTGTCGAGGTTGTAGGCGATGCCGTTGGTGCCCCACATGTAGGGCATCACGTAGCGGTTGCCGGGGTCCTTGCCGGCGAGCACCTTGAGCAGGGCCGGGTTGAGGTTCTTCCAGTTCGGCAGCTTGCTCTTGTCCAGCGGCTGGAACACCTCGGCCTTCAGGTAGTTGGGCAGGAAGCTGTCGCTGGGCACCACCAGGTCGTAGCCGGAATGCCCGGACAGCAGCTTGGCCTCGAGCACCTCGTTGCTGTCGTAGACGTCGTACTTCGGCGCGATGCCGGTCTGCGCCTGGAAGTTCTTCAGGGTGTCCGGGGCGATGTAGTCGAACCAGTTGTAGATCCGTACTTCCGGCGCGGCCTGGACCAGCCCGGCGGAAACGGCCAGCGCGAGGCCGGCCAGCAGCTTGCGAGTCGATTGCATGCTTCGCTCCTCAGCGGGCCGCGCCTTCGTAGCCCTGCAGCACGTTGACCGCGTTGATGCCGATGGCTTCCACCGCATAGCCGCCTTCCATGATGAACAGGGTCGGCAGGCCCAGCCGGGCGATGCGCTCGCCCATCCGCAGGTAGTCCGGCGAATCCAGCCTGAACTGGGAGATCGGGTCTTCCTTGTAGGTGTCCACGCCAAGGGAAATCACCAGGGCATCCGGGGCGTAGCCGGCGATCTGCACGCAGGCGTCGTCGAGCGCCGCCGACCAGAGGTCCCAGCCGCTGCCGTGGGCCAGCGGATAGTTGTGGTTGCAGCCCTCGCCGGCGCCTTCGCCGCGCTCGTCGGCGTAGCCGAGGAAGTACGGGTATTCGACCCGCGGATCGCCATGGATCGAGGCGAACAGCACGTCGTCGCGGCGGTAGAAAATGTCCTGGGTGCCGTTGCCATGGTGGTAGTCGACATCGAGGATCGCCACGCGCCGGGCGCCCTGGTCGAGGAACGCCTGGGTGGCGATGGCGGCATTGTTGAGGAAGCAGTAGCCGCCCATGAAGTCGCCACCGGCGTGATGGCCCGGCGGACGGCAGAGAGCGAAGGCGCTGCGGGCGCCCTGGCGCATATGCTCCTGGGCGGTCAGCGCGACCTGGGCGGAGCTGTAGATGGCCTGCCAGGTGCCGGCGGTGATCGGCGCCTCGGTGTCGAAGCTGTAGTAGCCCAGCTCGCCCATCAGCGCCGTGGGGATCGGCCCGTCGCGGCGCAGGCGGCGGCCGGGGAAGGTGGTGGACACCAGGTCGCCGCTGTGGCCTTCGGCGGTCCAGCGGGCCCAGGCGCTCTGGAGGAAGTCCAGGTAGGCGGCGTCGTGGATGCGCAGCAGTGGCTCGCGGCCGAAATCCTTCGGCGCGATCACCTCGCCAAGGTTCTGCGACTTCACCCGGGCCAGCACGGTGTCGGCCCGGCTGGGCATTTCGAAACAGGGTTGCAGCTTGCCGTCGACCAGTTCCGACTGGCCGAAGTGCAGACGATGATCGTCGCTGTAGACGCTCAGCATGGAGAGACCTCGCAGGTTTCTTGTTCTTGGTGGAGGGATTCTGCCCAGCGCGCGGTCGCGACAAAACGGCGGCGGCGGCCAAAAAGGGATCGATATGGCCAGAATTCATGTCCCTTTAGCGCCGCCTGGCGATTATCGACGCGGGGAATTACTCGGCGCCCGCGCCGGTCCATACTGCTTGAGCCAGTCAGGATCGAAAGGGGGATTCGATGAGGCGCGCCAGCCTGCATATGTTGCTCTGCCAGTTCGCCATGGCCCTGGGCCTGCTCCTGAGCCTGGGCAGCGAGGCCTGGGCCGCCAGGCCGGCTCCGCAGGCGGCCGTCGACCTGGAAGCGCCGCCCGCCCTGGCCGAGGACGCCAGCCTCGACCAGCTCAACGCGCAACTCGACCTGATCCGCCAGCGCGTTACCGCCGACGCCAGCGACGACCTCCTCGCCGAGTTGCGCCAGAGCGCGCTGCAAGTCCAGCGCCAGGCCGACGCCCTGCTCGCGCTACGGGTGGCCGACATCGAGCGGCTCGACGATCAGTTGAAAGTGATCGGCCCGCCGCAGCCCGACGAGGCGGAAAGCCTCGCCGCCCAGCGCCAGGCCCTGACCCGGCAGAAGAACGCCCTGCTCGATGACGAACGCCAGGCCACCCAGCTCGGCCAGTCGTCCCGCGACCTGGCGGCACAGATCGTCAACCTGCGCCGCAGCCTGTTCAACTCGCAGATCAGCAGCCGCGCGGCGACACCGTTCAGCCCGAGCTTCTGGTCGACCCTGATCCGTCCCACCGACGACGACCTGCGCCGGCTGGACAAGCTGAAGGCGGAGGCCCTGGTCGCCTTCGACAGCGCCATCGCGCCCGGACACCGCTGGGCCTTCGCCGGAACCCTGCTGGCCACCGTGCTGGTCTGGAGCTTCGGCCGCCGCCTGCTGGAGCGCATGCTTACCTGGGCGATGATCCGCTGGCTGCCGGAAGGCCGCCTGCGGCGCAGCGCCCTGGCCCTGGCGGTCGGGCTGGCGACCATCCTGACCATCGTCGGCGCGGTGTCGCTGATGCGCTGGGGCCTGGAAAGCAACGCCAGCCTGAGCCCCGACATGGCCAGCCTGACCGATCAACTGGTGAGCCTGGCGACCTTCTGCGCCTTCATCGCCGGCCTCGGCCGCGCCCTGCTGATGCTGCCGCGACCATCCTGGCGGCTGCCGGCGATCCCGGACAGGATCGCCAGCGCCCTCGGCCCGTTCCCGGCGATCCTCGCGGTGGCGCTGATGCTGGTGGCCACCGAGGAACGGATCAACAGCGTCACCGGCACCAGCCTGGCCCTGACCGTCGCCCTCAACGGCCTGACCGCGCTGGTCACCGCGCTGATCTTCGCCGCCGCCCTGCTGCGCTACCACCATGTGCGGCGCAAGCACGACCTGGAGCGGCCAGGCGGGATCGCCGGGCTGATCCCCTTCGTCGCCTCGGTATGGATCGCGGCGATCCTCCTCGCCCTGTTCACCGGCTACCTGTCGCTGGCCTACTTCCTCACCGGCAAGCTGCTGTGGATCAGCGTAATCGCGGCCACCACCTACCTGCTGATCGCTTTCTTCGGCGACATCTGCGAAACCCTGCTCTCGCCCAAGCATCCCAGCGGCCTGGCGCTGGCCAATGCGCTCGGCCTGTCGCCGCGCCACCAGGCCCAGGCCAGCACGGTGCTGGCCGGGGTCGGCCGCACCCTGCTGCTGCTCACCGCGCTGCTGCTGGCCTTCCTTCCGGTCGGCTCGAGCCCCAGCGAACTGCTGCAGGGCTTCGCCCAACTGGGCGAAAGCAGCAAGACCCTGGGCAACCTGAACATCGTCCCGCAGGACATCCTGGTCGCCCTGCTGCTGTTCGTCGGCGGCCTGTTCGCCCTGCGCATCGTCAAGCGCTGGCTGAGCGAGCGGTTGCTGCCGGAAACCAACATGGACGCCGGCATGCGCGCCTCGCTGGTGACCCTGGTCGGCTACCTCGGCTTCGTGCTCCTGGCGATGCTGGTGATGTCCACCCTGCGCATCAACCTGACCAGCCTGACCTGGGTGGTCAGCGCCCTCTCGGTAGGCATCGGCTTCGGCCTGCAGGCCATCGTGCAGAACTTCATTTCCGGCCTGATCCTGCTGACCGAGCGGCCGGTGAAGGTCGGCGACTGGGTCAGCCTGGGCGGGGTCGAGGGCGATATCCGGCGGATCAACGTGCGCGCCACCGAGATCCAGATGGGCGACCGCTCCACGGTGATCGTGCCGAACTCGCAGTTCATCTCCCAGACCGTGCGCAACGTGACCATGGGCAATGCCCTCGGGGTGGTCGGGGTGAACCTGACCCTGCCGCTGGACACCGACGCGATGAAGGTCCGCGAACTGCTCCTGCAGGCCTTCGCCGAACACCCGGCGATCCTCGACGCACCGGCGCCCTCGGTGACGTTCAAGGATCTCGCCAGCAACGGCCTGGTGCTCAACGCCAGCGGCTTCGTCAACAGCCCGCGTTCGGTGGCCGGCGCGCGCAGCGACCTGCTCTTCACCATCCTCGACCGCTTGCGCAGCGAAGGCATCGCGCTGTCCTCGCCGCAGAGCCTGCTGATGATCCAGGATGGCGGCCCGGCCAGCGCCGCGCCTGCGCCCGCGACGCCCGATTGAAGCGAAGGGGCGGACTGGCCGTCACGCAACGGGTAGAATCCGCCCCTTTTTCAACGCCGAACCGCCATGAATCGCGAAGCCCTCGATACCCTCCTCCAGCACCTGCTCGCCGCGCTGTCCCCGGCGCCGGCGGAGACCCGCCGTCTGTTCCATGGTCGCGGCCGCTGCTGGCCGGGCCTGGAACAATTGACCGCGGACTGGCTGCAGGGCGTCCTGCTGGTGACTCTGTTCAAGGAGCCGCAGCCGGAGGAACTGCAGGCCTTGCGCCGGACCCTGGGGCAACTGACCACGGCGCCGGCCTGGGCTGCGAGCCAGGGCCGGCACCTGGTCCTGCAGCACCGCTACCGCCCAGACAGCGCCTGCGAATGGCTTTCGGGCGAGCCGCTGGAAACCTGGGACATCGTGGAAAACGGACTGCGCTTCCGCCTCGACCTGGGGCGCAACCAGAACACCGGGCTGTTCCTCGACATGCGCCTGGGCCGCCGCTGGGTGCAGGAGCAGGCCGCCGGCCGCCGCGTGCTCAACCTGTTCGCCTACACCTGCGGCTTCTCGGTGGCGGCCATTGCCGGCGGCGCCAGCCAGGTGGTCAACCTGGACATGGCCCGCGGCCCGCTCAACCGCGGCCGCGACAATCACCGCCTGAACGGCCACGACCTCGGCCGGGTGAGCTTCCTCGGCCACGAACTGTTCAAGTCCTGGGGCAAGCTGCGCAAGCTCGGCCCGTACGACCTGGTGATCGTCGATCCGCCGAGCTTCCAGAAAGGCAGCTTCGTCCTGACCCAGGACTACCGCAGGATCCTCCGCCGCCTGCCGGAACTGCTGGTGCCCGGCGGCACCCTGCTGGCCTGTATCAATGACCCGGCCATCGGCCCCGACTTCCTCCTCGAGGAAACGGCCCGCGAGGCGCCGTCGCTGCACTTCGTCGAACGCCTGGAGAATCCGCCGGAGTTCCCCGATGTCGACCCCGCGGCGGGCCTCAAGGCGCTGCTGTTCCGCAACGCAGACTGATCGACGCGCGGGCGGCGTGTCGCTAGGCTGTCGGCATGGACATGCCCGATGGCTTCATCCCCCTGCCGCCACGCGTCGAACCGCAGGCGGCCTTTCGCCCCCTGCTCGACGACCTGCGCCGAACCCTGGCCCGGCCTCCGTTCGAGCGGGCCGTGCACAGCATCTACCTGTACGGCAGCGTCGCCCGCGGCGAGGCCATCACGGGGCGCTCCGACCTCGACCTGACCCTGGTCCTGCGCGACCCGCCCAGCCCCGAACTGGCCGCGCAACTGGAAACCGCGCGCCTGGCATTGCAGGCGCGCCACCCGGAAGTCAGCAAGATCGATTTCGATATCGGCCACCTGGACCAGGCCCGCGATCCGGCCAACCGCGATAGCTGGGGCTATTGGCTCAAGCACCGCTGCCGCTGCCTGTGGGGCGAAGACCTGGCCAGCGCCCTGCCGCCCTTGCGTCCGGCGAAAGCCATCGCCCTGGCCCTCAACGGCGACTATGCGCAGGTGCTGGAAGACTATGCGCGACGCCTGGAAAGCGCGTCCTCGGAGGAGGAGCGCCGCCGCCTGCAACGAGAAGCGGCGAAGAAGCTGATCCGCTCCAGCGACATCCTTCGCGGGGAGACGGAGAGCGTCTGGCCGGAGACCCTGGAGCATTACCTGGCGCTGTTTCGCGCGCGGCACCCCGGACAGGCGCCGGCCCTGGAATATTTCAAGGCCGTGCTGGACGACCAGGTCACCGACCCGGCGGTGTTCATCGAGCGCCTGCGCGCATTCAGCGCCTGGATGCAGCGCCAGGCGTAGCCCGCCGAGACGGTCGTCCTCAGCGTCGGGCCAACAGGGCCGTGGCGCCCTGGGCCTTGCGCGTGTACCAGAGCACCCGGCTGACGCCACGGGTGATCGCCACGTAGGCCAGGCGCAGGCTTTCGTCCTCCATGGCCTGGTCGTAGCTGTTGCGGAAGAAACCCGATGCCGCGTACAGCGCGTTGCGCAACGGATGCTTCTCGCCCGGCAGGCAGTCGTCGACGACGATCGCCACTTCGGCCTGGAGGCCCTTGGCGCGATGGATGGTCATGCCCTTCACCGGCAGCGCGCGATCCAACTCCGCCTGGATCGCCTGCAACGGCTCGTTGCGCCGGCTCAGCAACAGCACCGCGGTGCGCTCGCTGCGCTCGCGAGCGGCGGCGTGCTCGCACTGGGCGCGGATTTCCGCCAGTAGCTTCGGCAGTTGCGCACGCAGGTCGAAACGCTGCACCAGCTTCACGCCATGGTCGCCCGGCTGGATCGGGCGGAACGCGCGGCAGGTCTTGTCCTGCTTGAAACGCACCCCGGCCAGCACCTTCTCGCCGTCGCGAATGATCGGTTCGACGGAGCGGTAGTTGGTTTCCAGCACCAGCAGCGCGCTCTTGCGTCCCCGCCCACGCGAGGGGAAGTGCCGGTCGAAGTCGATGAACAGCTCCGGCGAACTGCCGCGCCAGCCGTAGATCGACTGCCAGTCGTCGCCGATGGCCATCAGGCTCGGCGCGGTGCCCTGGTTCGCCAGGCGGCGGTGCAACGCCTGTAGCCAGAGGACGATCTGCGGCGAGACATCCTGGAACTCGTCGATCAGCAGATGGGTGAACGGCGCCAGCGCCGTTTCCGCCAGGGCCCCGCCGGCCATCCGCTCGCCGAGCTGCTGGAACGCGGCGTCGAAGGTCATCAGGCCCTCCTCGCGCAACAGCGCCTGGAACCTCGCCCAGAACAGTGCCATGGCTTCGACGAAGATCTTCTCGCGCAGCCCGCATTCCAGCTTGCCACTGTCCAGGCGTTCGACGCGCAGGCCCAGGCTCTCGGCGAACCCGGCCTGGGCATGGAAGGCTTCGTACAGCGGCAGCGCCTGGAACTCGCCGGCCAGCTTGAACGGCTCCAGCGGCGCCTTCGGCTGCCGCCGCGCGCCCTCTTCCGGCTCCGCCGGCGGCGGCAGTTCCAGCAGCTTGTGGGTCTTGGCGCGGAACGCCGGGCTTTCCGCGTAGCACTGCTGGTAGGCCTGCTTCAGCAGGCGCTGCTGGGCCGGACGCAGGCGTCCGGCGGCAAGGGGGTTGTCCGGCTCGGCGGCGGGGTCGCGGTCGTCCAGTTGTTCGAACCAGCGCGGATTGCCGAGCACCTCGCGGGCCAGGCTGCCGAGCGCCGAATGGAAAGTGCGCACGCACTGCCGCGCCTGGGCCGCGTCGAACGGGTACTGCCAGTGCGCGAGCAACCGCAGCAATTGTTCACGCAACTGCGCACAGGAAGCGTTGGTGAAGGAAATCACTGTCAGCCGCTGCGGCTCGACGCCCAGGTGGCAGAGCATGAACACCACCCGCAGGACCAGGGTGGTCGACTTGCCCGAGCCGGCACCGGCGAAGATCCGCGCCAGCGGCTGGCGGCAGAGGATCATCGCCCACTGTTCCTCGGACGGCGGGCTGACCACACCGAGCGTCACGGCCTGCGCCACCTGCTCGCGCATGGCGCGCTCCTGGGATTCGTCGACCTTCAGTGCGGCAGCCGGATAGATTCCCTGCGGCGCGCCCTGCGAGGCGGCAGCGGGCTTGCGCGGGGTCCCCCGAACGGCGCCCTTCGCAGGCTTGCCGGCGGCCTTGGCCGGAGCCTTCGCGGCGTTCTTCCTGGAGCGGGCCTTGGCCGGCTGCAACAAGGCTTCGCGAGCCTCGCGCTCGGCCTGCAGGTAGGCGGTGGTACGCGGGAAACAACGCGCCAGGGCGCTGGAGAGCATCGACTTGTAGCGCCGTACGGCAGACAGCATCGGGGACCGGTCCAGACAAAGCATGTGGCTGAATCATAAGTGTTTTCCGCCCTCGGCCGACAGTCGGACGCGGACCGCCCATCGCGCCAGGGCAACCCTTGCGCGACCGCGCCGGTCTACCCTTCGGGCCCTGCCGGCCTGCCAACTCAGCGAAAACAAGGAGCCTACCCATGAGCGATTGGGCAATCACCTACAGCAAGGACGAAGCCACCGAGCGCCAAGTCCTGCCGTTCCCCCACAAGCCGAGCCCCGAAGAGGTCGCCGAGCACCTGCTGGAATGGGCCGAGGCCAACCTCAAGCCGGGCCACTACAGCACCGGCAAGCTGGAAAGCGACGAGCCGGCGGAACTGCTGCTGCGCCGCTTCGGCATCGTCGTCACCGGCATCGCCGAAGCCTGATCCCTCCCGCGACCGGCAGACGCCGGTCGCTTCCGCCGATAAACGCCTGCTCCGCCAAGCCTACGAACGCGCCAGCCGCGTACCTGGGCCGCTGGGCCAAGCGACGGTTTTGCTCCGGCCACACAGCATCTCAGCGCTCGCCAAGGGCGGCGAGATAGGCGCAGAGCATATCGGCCAGGGCCTCAGCGTAACGCTCGATCTCCGCCTCGCTGCGCGGCTGTTCGGAGAACTGCTTGCCGACCGCGCCGAGGGTGGTGGTGAGCAAGTCGCCGGCCAGGCTGCGCTCGGCCTCGGCGACCTCCGGCAAGGCCTCCCGGAGAAACGCCTGGAACACCCGCGCGCCCTCCGCCTTCACCTCCCGCGCCTCGTCGGCGTCGCGATACAGCGGCGCCGCGTCGCTCAGCGCCACGCGTATCGCCGCCTCTTCGCACTCCGAGCGCACGAATGCCAGCACCAGCCGGCGCAAGCGCTCCAGCGGCGGCCGGGTGGTGTCCTCGAGGATCTCGCCGAGCAGACGCGTGGTGCGCCGCCACTCGTCGCTTTGCAGGCGGAAGAGGATCGCCGCCTTGTTCGGGAAATACTGGTACAGCGAACCGATGCTCACCCCGGCGCGCTCCGCCACCCGCGCGGTGGTGAAACGTTGCGCGCCTTCGCTGGCCAGAACCTGAACAGCCGCCTCCAGGATGCTCGCCACCAACTCGCTGGAACGGGCCTGCTGCGGCTGCTTGCGCGAGGAAATACGCGGGTTTCGCTTGTCGCTCATGGAAGGCTCCGGAATGCGAATGGCGGAATGCGATGAATCCGTCGCATTCTAGGTCCACGCACTTACGCGCTCAAACATTCCCGGAGCCATCCATGAATACCCTCACCAACGCCCCGCTCGCCGATCTCCTGCAACGCCTGTTCGCCGAAGCCGAAGCCAGCGCACCGGGCGACAGTCCCGCCCTCGCCGACCTCTCGGAGGCCGAACTGAAGCGCCTCATGGGCAGCAAGACCGAATACCGCGAGTTCTACGGCCGCCTGAAGGACCTGGCGCTGCCCGTCTCCCGCGAAACCGGCTGCCTGCTCTACATGCTGGCGCGCAGCAGCTCGGCGCGCAGCATCGTCGAGTTCGGCACGTCCTTCGGCCTGTCCACTCTGCACCTCGCCGCAGCGCTGCGGGACAACGGCGGTGGCCGCCTGATCGGCAGCGAGTTCGAACCCTCCAAGGCCGAGCGGGCACGGCGCAACCTGGCCGCCGGGGGGCTGCTCGACCTGGTGGAACTGCGCGAGGGTGATGCCCTGCAAACCCTCGCCAAGGACCTGCCGGACAGCATCGACCTGGTCCTGCTGGACGGCGCCAAGGCGCTCTATCCGGAGGTCCTCGCCCTGCTGGAAAGCCGCCTGCGCCCCGGCGCGCTGGTGATCGCCGACAACGCCGAGCATAGTCCCGAGTACCTGGCCCATGTCCGCTCGCCGGCCAACGGCTACCTGACGACGCCCTTCGCCGAGGATGTCGAGCTGTCCATGCGCCTGGGCTGAAGCCTAGCGACTGACGGCGTCTCGCGGGTTTGCTAGGGTCTGGCTCATGCCGCCCGGACAGCTCGAAGGAGACCCGTATGACCCGTGACCGACTCGCCGAGCGCTACCGCGCCTACATCGACTGCCTGAACCGCCAGGACTGGGCGCGCCTGGGCGACTTCGTCCATGACCGGGTGCGCTACAACGACGTGCAGATCGGACTCGACGGCTACCTGCGGATGCTCGAAGGCGACTTCCTGGCAATCCCCGACCTGCGCTTCGAGATCGAACGCCTGCTCGTCGATCCGCCGGGCGTCGCCTGCCGCCTGCACTTCGACTGCACACCCAGCGGCCGGCTGTTCGGCATCCCGGTCAACGGCCAGCGGGTACGCTTCGCCGAGAACGTCTTCTACGAATTCGAAGACGAGCGCATCGCCGGCGTCTGGTCGGTGATCGACAAGGCGGCGGTCGCCGCGCAGGTTCAGGCGACGCCGCCGTCGTCCTGAGGCGCCAGGGCACTGCGGGCCGACCATCTACCAGGTATCCACGAACGGCCGCTTGCGCCCCGCCCTCGGCACCGGTTCTCCGGCGACGGCCAGGCCGCGCAGGAGCCAGGCGCGTGTCTCCGCCGGGTCGATCACCGCGTCGATCTCCAGGTAGCTGGCCATGTTCAGCGCCTTGCCGTTGCGGTAGGCCTTGTCCACCATGCCGCGGAACAGCGCCTCGCGCCGCTGGGGATCTTCCTCGGCCGCCAGCTCCTTGGCGAAGCCCAGCCGCACCGCGCCTTCCAGGCCCATGGCGCCGAACTCGCCGCTGGGCCAGGCGACGGTGAACAGCGGCGAATGGAAGCTGCCCGCCGCCATGGCCTGGGCTCCCAGTCCGTAGCCCTTGCGCAGGACCACGGTGAAGAACGGCACCGTCAGGCTGGCGGCGCTGACGAACATCCGCGAGACGTGGCGCACCGTGGCCTGTTTTTCCGCCTCCGGGCCGACCATGAAGCCAGGGGTGTCGCAGAGCGAGACGATCGGGATGTCGAAGGCGTCGCACAACTGCATGAAGCGCGCGGCCTTGTCGCCAGCCGCGGCATCGATGGCGCCGCCGAGATGGCCAGGGTTGTTGGCGATCAGGCCGAACGCCCGGCCCTCGATGCGCAGCAGCGCGGTGACCAGGCCGGGAGCGAACTGGCGCCGCAGTTCCAGCACGCTGCCCCGGTCGGCCAGGACCTCGATCGCCTGGCGGATGTCGTAGGCACGCAGGCGGTTCTCCGGCACCAGGTGGCGCAACTCGCGCTGGTCGGCGCAACTCCAGTCGGGCAGCGGGTCCTGGAAATAGCCGAGATAGCGCCTGGCCACCGCGACCGCTTCGGCCTCGTCCTCCACCAGTACGTCGATCACTCCGTTGGGCCCCTGCACGCCCGTCGGACCGACCTCCTCGGCGGCGAAACGGCCCAGGCCGCCGCCCTCGATCATCGCCGGGCCGGCCATGCCGATGGTGGCGTCGCGGGTGGCGATGATCACATCGCAGCAGCCCAGCAACGCGGCATTGCCGGCGAAGCAGCGACCGGAGACCACTCCCACCAGCGGCACCAGCCCGGAGAGCCGGGCCATGCCGACGAAGGTATGGCAATCGAGGCCGGCGACGCCGACGAAATCGGTATCGCCCGGGCGCCCGCCGCCGCCCTCGGCGAACAGCACCAGCGGCAAGCGCCACTGTTCGGCCAGGCCGAGCAGGCGGTCGGTCTTCTTGTGGTTCATCACCCCCTGGGTGCCGGCGAACACCGTGTAGTCGTAGGCCAGTACCAGGCAACGCGCGGCCTGCACGCCGAAGCTGGCGGCCCCCACCGTACCGGTGCCGGCGACCAGGCCATCGGCGGGGCTCAGCTCCAGCAACTCCTCGGCGGAGCGCCGGCGACGCTGGGCGGCCAGGGCGAAACCGCCATATTCGCTGAAGCTGCCCTCGTCCAGCAGGTCGAGCACGTTCTCCCGCGCGGTACGCTGTCCGGTCTTGCGCCGCCTGGCCAGCGCCTGCGGACGACGCTCGTCGCCCAGCGCTGCCTGGCGCTCGAGTACCTCGGCGAGATCGGCGCGGATATGCGCCAGGTCCAGCGCCTGTTCGGTCGGTGCCTGCTCGTCGTCATCCTCCGTCGGTTCGAGGAACAGCAGCGTCGCGCCCTCCTCCAGAGGCTCCCCGAGGCTCGCCGCGAGTCGCCGGACGATACCGCCGCCGGGTGCCTTGACCTCGAATTCCATCTTCATCGCTTCCAGGATCGCGACCCGCTGGCCGGCACGCACCCGTTCGCCATCGGCCACTTCCAGGGCCACCAGCACCCCGCTGCTCGGCGCAGACAGCGGCAGGCTGCCGAGTGGCGCCTCGACCCGCGCAGGCGCGGCGTCCTCGGCGAGCGGGCACTCGGCGCGGAGCCGCGGATGGCTCGCCGGGATAGGCGCCAGCAGTGTCTCCAGGTGGCTTTCGACGAAGCGGGTGTCGACCCGGTTGGCCTGTACCGCCGGATGCAGCAGAAGGTTGCGCAGCAGATCCAGGTTGCTCGCCACGCCCTCCAGGCGGAATTCGCAGAGCGCCCGGTAGGCCCGGCGCAACGCGGCGGGATAATCCGCACCGCGCACGACCAGCTTGGCCAGCAGCGAATCGTAGCTGGGGCTGACCCGATAGCCGGCATAGCCGTAGCCGTCCACCCGCAGGCCGGGACCGCTGGGCGGTTCGTAGGCGCCGATAGTGCCCACCGCCGGACGGGCGCTGCCGTCGGCCGCCAGGGTCTCCAGGTTGATCCGCAGTTGCACCGCGCAGCCGCCGATCGCCGGCGGTCGCTCCAGGCCGAGGGCGGCAAGCTCCATGCCGGCGGCGAGACGCAACTGGGCGTGCAGCAGGTCGACCCCGGTGACTTCCTCGGTGACGGTGTGCTCCACCTGGATGCGCGGATTGGCTTCCATGAAATAGAAGCGCCCGGGGCGCTCGTCGTCGACCAGGAACTCGAAGGTACCGATCCCCCGATAGCGCACCGCGCCGGCCATGCGCAGGGCGCAATCGATCAGCGCCTCGCGAGTGGCCTCCGGCAGGTCCGGGCTGGGGGCGATCTCCAGCAGCTTCTGCTGGCGCCGTTGCAGGCTGCAATCGCGCTCCCAGAGGTGGCTGACCGCACCGCTGCCGTCGCCGAGCACCTGCACCTCGATGTGCCGCGCCCGCGCTACCCGTTGCTCGACGTATAACTCGTCCCGGCTGAACGCCGCCTGCGCCTCGGCACGGCAGCGGCGGTAGGCATCGGCCAGTTGCGCAACCTCCTCCACCGCGCGCATGCCACGTCCGCCGCCGCCGGCAAGGGCCTTGAGCATCACCGCGGAGCCATCGCCCAGCCCTTCCAGGAACGCCTCGGCCTCTTCGACGCTGACCGCACGGTTGATCCCGGCCACCAGCGGCACCTCCAGGCGCTCGGCCAGGGCGCGCGCGGCAGCCTTGTCGCCGAACAGGTCGAGCACTTCCGCTTGCGGCCCGACGAAGTGGATGCCCGCGCGCTGGCAGCGACGGGCGAATTCGCCGTTCTCGGCGAGGAAACCGTAGCCCGGATGGATCGCCTCGCAGCCCTGCTCCAGGGCCAGCGCGACCAGCCGATCCATGTCGAGATAGGCCGCCACGCCACGGCCGGCCAGCGGCAGCGCGACATCGGCCTTGCGCACGTGCAGGGACGCGGCATCGTCTTCCGCGAACACCGCCACCGAGCGGATACCCAGGTCGGCGCAGGCGCGGGCGATGCGAATGGCGATCTCGCCGCGGTTGGCGATCAGCAAGGCGTTGAAGGGGGAGCGGTCACGGCAGGTTCTCCGGGGAGCGGGTCAGGCGGCCGGCGAAAGGAGCTGGCCCGGCGGCGCGTTGGTCATCGTCGCAGGCATCTTAGGCAGCCGAAGGAAGCGGCAGAACTGAGGCTTATTCATCGACATCCATGAAGCCTATGCATGGTTCTATCGGCGAGCATGCCTGCTAGGCTGGCGCCTTCCCCAGACAGGCGCGCGCAAACATGAATCAGCCACATGAATGGTCGCCCCTCAGCCGTTTCGATCTGAACCTGTTCCGGGTCTTCGAAGTGGTCTATCGAGAACGCAACCTGACCCGCGCGGCGGGCCTCCTGCATCTCAGCCAGTCGGCCGTCAGCCACGCCCTGGCGCGCCTGCGCGACCAGCTCGGCGACCCGCTGTTCGTCCGCCAGGGGCGCGGGGTTGCGCCGACGCCGCTGGCCGAGCGACTGGCGCCGGGCATCCATGACGCCCTCGCCGGCCTGCACCGCAGCATGAATCGCTGCCAGACGTTCGACCCTCGGCGCGACGCGCGGACCTTCCAACTGAACATGCCGGAGCAACTGGAGCCGCTGGTGCTCCCGGCGATCCTCGCCCACCTGCGCCAGGCCGCGCCGCGCATCGAGATACGCTGCAACAGCCTGCACTGGGCGGACCTGAAGGCGGAACTGGGCGCCGGACGCATCGACCTCGCCATCGAGATCGCCCGGCCCACCGACGCCGCCCTGCGCCGCCAGCACCTGCTCGACGACAGCCTGTGCGTGATGGCCGGGCCGGGCTTCGCCGGCGAACTGAGTGCGGAGGAGTACCTGGCGGCGGACCATGTCGCGGTGACCTCGCGGCGACGCGGCATCTGCATCGAAGACCTGGCCCTCGGCCACCTCGGCCTGACCCGCCAGGTGCGCCAGCGCTGCCAGCACTACCTGTCGGCGGCGTTGCTGGTGGCCCAGGGCGGCTACCTGCTGACCCTGACCCGAGGCTACGCCGAACTGATCAACCGCGGCCTGGGCAACCGCCTGCTGCCGATGCCGCTGGCCCTGCCAGCGGTGACTCTGAATCTCTACTGGTCGCGCCAGGCCGACGACGAAGCCGGCAGCCTCTGGCTGCGCGGCGAACTGGCGGAGCTGGCGACGCGCCTGCGCTGAGCGCGGGCGCTGCGTCTAGGGCTTCGCCGCCTTGGCGCGGGCCTTCTGCAGCCACTGCCCGGCCTTCGCCGAACACTCCGTGACATAGGTCGTATCGATCGCGCAGCGCTCCCCGGTGGCCTTGAGCAGGTAGGCGGCATCGGCTACCTCGTAGTCGGTGTGCCGGCGCGGCGTACCGTTCGCCTGGGATTCGCGTTCGTCCTCGCGGATGTCGCAGTACAGCGCATTGCTGCGGGCGAACAGTTCTAGGCACTCGGCATCCTTGCCCAGCAATGGGTTGGCGCTGTCCTCGGCGGACTTGGAGCAGCCGCCGAGCAGCAGGCAGGCGCAGGCAATCGTGGCAAGCGGGCTACGCATGTGTCCGTTTCCTTGGCCATGGAGAGTGCGCCATTAAAACAGCCCCGGCGCCTCGGCGCACCCGCGGCGTGCCCATGGTGCTACTCCGCATCCCCCTGCCCCAGCAGCGCCCGGTACTTCACCGCCGCCGCGGTCCGCGACGGCACGTCCAGCGCCCGCAGCAGCGACGACACATGGATGCGCACCGTGTAGTGGGAGATGTCCAGGGCGCGGCCGATCTCCTTGTTGCTCTTGCCCTGGGCCAGCAGGCGCAGGACATCCAGTTGGCGCTCGGTGAGCCCCTCCAGGCGCGGGCTGGGCTGCAGCGGCAGGAGGCCGGAGGGTTCGTAGCGCACCAGCACTTCCCCGGCGCGGATGGCCAGAATCGCCTGGCCGAGTTCCTCGGGCGCGATGCTCTTGCCGAGGAAGCCGTCGGCCCCTGCGTTCATCACTTCGCCGATGAGCTGCGGGTCGTCGACCATCGAGACGACGATCAGGGTGGTGCGCGGGAACCGGCGGCGCAGGTCGGCGAGCATCTCGATGCGGGTCAGGCCGGGGAAACGCAGGTCGAGGATCAGCGAATCGGGCTGCTCGCCTTCGTCAGCCAGGCGCAGGACCCCGGCGAGATCGCCGGCCTCCTCGATCCTGGCCTCGGGCAGCAGGCGCTGGAGGATACTCAGCATGCCCTCGCGAAACAGCGGATGATCATCGGCGACGATGATGCGGCCAGTCATTCTTGTAGTCTCCAGGAGTCGCAGTTTCCGCCGCGCATGCTACCTTAGCCCGCTACCGCCGCGCCCACCCTTCGTCCGTCTTCGTGACGAAGGGGGCGAAACAGAGGAAAAGGCGCGCGGCGCTCCCATGCACACGGAGGTGCACATGAAGTTCGAGAAGAATACCGAGCTGGACCAGGCCAACCTGCGACTGATCGTGGCCACCTGCGCGATCCTCTACGTGGTGCTGATCGGCCTGCTGCCCGGCCTGAAGGTCGAGACCTACCTGCCGATCGTTGCCTACTACGGCCTGTTCCTGATCGCCTCCATACTGCTGCGCCAGGCCATCGTGCGCTGGCCGGGGCACTACCCGGCGCGGCGGATCTTCTGCATGCTGCACGACTACGCCGGCACCTCGTTCGGCCTGATCGTGGGCGGCGAGGCAGCGCTGCCGCTGTACGCGGTGATGGTCTGGATCAACCTGGGCAACGGCATGCGCTACGGCTCGCGCTACCTGGCCATCGCCACCGCCCTGGCGCTGCTCGCGCTACTGGTCATCTATCGACTGACCCCGGCCTGGCAGGCTCAGCCGTTCATGGTGCTGATGCTGATGACCACCAGTACCGTCATTCCCTTCTACGCGCACCTCCTGCTGGAGCGCACGCGCAAGGCCACCGAGGAAGCGTTGCAGGCGAACCAGGAGAAATCGCGCCTGCTGGCCCAGGCCAGCCACGACCTGCGCCAGCCGATCCACTCCATCGGCCTGTTCACCGCCTGCCTGCGCGACGCCCACCTGGGCGAAGAGGAACGGCGCCTGGTGGACAACATCGACCGCTCGCTGCTCAACGTCTCGCAACTGTTCCGCTCCATTCTCGATCTCTACACCCTCGACAACGGCCGGCTCCAGCCCAAGCAGGAGAACGTCCACCTGGGCGAGTTGCTGCGCGACCTGGTCCGGCGCAACGCCGAAGCGGCGCGCTGGGCCGGGGTGGAACTGCGCCTGCGCCCTTGCCGCCTGTGGACGCGAACCGATCCGGGGCTGCTGTCCACCATGCTGCAGAACCTGCTCTCCAACAGCCTCAAGTACGCCGCCGAGCGCCCGCTGCTGATCGGCGTGCGGCGGCGAGGCGACGGCCTGGCCGTAGCCATCTACGACCAGGGCCGGGGGATCGCGGAGGAACACCTGCCGCGGGTGTTCGAGGAGTTCTACCGGGTACGCGAGACGCGCGACCGCGACGTCGAGGGAATCGGCCTGGGGCTGTCCATCGTCCGCCGCCTGGGGCAGTTGACCGGGATCGAGGTGACGCTGCGCTCGCGGGTCGGACGCGGCACCGCGGTGACCCTGCACGGCCTGCCGGCGGTCGCCGCGCAAGCCCTGCCCCGCCGCGACGATCCCCTGCAGGCCGGCCTGCTCACCGGCTTGCGGGTGTGCCTGGTGGAAGATGATCGCAACGTCCTGCGCGCCACCTCGGCGTTGCTCGAACGCTGGGGCTGCACGGTCCAGGCGGAAACCGAGGCGGACGGCTGGCGAACCGATTGCGACATCCTCGTCGTCGACTACGACCTCGGCCCCCACGCCTCCGGCGTCGAGTGCATCGAGCGGGTACGGCGGCAACGCGGAGAGGCGATACCGGCGCTGGTGATCAGCGGCCACGACATCGAGCGTATCCAGGCCAGCGTCGAAGACACCGACATCGCCCTGCTCTCCAAGCCCGTGCGCCCCACGGAATTGCGCGCCACCCTGCGCGCCCTGCGCGAGCGCCCGGTGGCCGCCAGCCACGCTTCCTGAGACAAGGCAGGTCGAGGAGCTCAGGCCTACGGCGGGCCGTACTTGATGCCGGCGCAGCCGTGGGACAGCAGCAACTCGCCGTCGTCGGCCTCGAACTGGGTGATCCGCTTGCTCTTGTCGACGGTGACGGAAATGATGCAGCGATTGGGGTGGTTGACGGTATCCCAGTAGTTGGTGTTCACCATCACGTTGCCCTGCATCTCCGAGCTGGAGCCCACCACTTCATAGCGGGAATAGCTGGTGTCGGTGTACCACTGCATCACCACCTGCGAGCCGTCAGCGGTGCGCTCCATGTTCTGCGGCGTACCGAAGAAGGCTATCGCTTCCTCGGCGGAACGGCCCTTCCACTGGCTGCGGGCGTAGACCTCGGGCAGCGTGTCCATCTGGATACAGCCGCCCAGGGAAAGCGACGCCAGTAACGGCGCGATGAATATCCGGCGCATGGGTTGACTCCGTGTCTAGGGGTTCTTCGGCGGGTTGCCAGGCAGCAGGTCGAAGGTTCGCAGGCCCGGCGCGGCGTCCTGCCCGGACGCTTGCGCGCGGTTCGCCTGCTCGGCCACGGCCATTCCGCTCTGTGCGCCGACGGGTTTCCTCGACGCCGCAAGCGAACGCCCACCGGCAGAGAACGACTCGCGCGCCGGCTCGTCGCCGCTGCCGAAGCACCACCAATCGCTGGCCTCCGGGCCGGTGGCGAGTACGGATTGCCGAGTCATGGTTCCTTCCAAGTCGCGTGCGTCCTGCACAACCGGTTTCCGCGAAACGCGGGGATCAAGGGCGGGACTATAGCGTCGCGGCGAAGAAGCTCGAATAGCACAGAGGTACTATTTTCTCGGCTCGTCCGATCGGGAAGTCACCTGCGGTGAGTTCCGGTCGAAGCGGCGCCATTCCATCGACCAACTCTGCGCCCCGGAAAACGCTGGATGCGTTCCCCTGCGTTCTCGGTCTCCAACAGCACCCTCGCGACCGAACACTGCACGGCCATGGCTGGAAGACAAGTGAAACCAGCCACTTGCTTAAATACCTAAGGGAAAGAACATCCTACTGAAAATAAAGAAATTTCTTATACGCACTTATTTGGCGCAACGTTAACTTAACTAACTGCACAAACACGCCCTGACCGCGCATTAGAAGAAGTACCGGCCCCCAACGGAATCCAAGTCCAACTTCGGGAGCCCCCCCTTCCCATGCAGTTAACCAATCCTCCAGGCAGAAACAGCGATGAACCCTCGTGAACATGGAAAACGATCGATCGATAACGAGACACGCAGTGCGCTCAAGCACCAACGCCCAGCGGTCATCTGGCTGACCGGGTTGAGTGGCGCTGGAAAATCCACTATTGCGAATGCCCTGGAACTAGCGCTTTTCGAACAGAAGAAACATACGTTTCTCCTGGACGGCGACGATCTCCGCCTTGGCCTGTGCCGAAACCTTGGCTACAGCGACGAAGATCGCACCGAGAACATTCGAAGAATCGCGGAAGTGGCAAAGATCCTGCTGGAAGCCGGCCTTATCGTGATCGTGGCAACCATCTCGCCATTTTCGCGAGACAGGCGCCTCTCTCGGGAACTTATCGGCATCGAGCATTTCATCGAGGTCTTTGTCGACACGCCGCTCTCGGAATGCGAGAGAAGAGATCCCAAAGGCCTGTACAGGAAAGCACGCTCGGGCAAGATAGAAAACTTCACCGGGATCGACTCGATCTACGAAACGCCCGCACAGCCGGACATAACGATCGATACACTTTCAGAAGACCCCAACCTGGCGGTGAAGCGAATCATTTCCTACCTGGAGACGAACCAGCCAGCCTGACAAGATGATTAGGCCTGGAGGCACGAACCGTCCACCGCACCACTTCCAGCTTGCGCTCAGGGACACCCCGTCTCGCTGCCGAACAGACGGGACAGGTTTCGCAAGGGTTTCGTGAAACGCCAGAAGCGACTGTCCAATATAGCCATCAAACGGGCGTGAGTATCATCGCGATCTATCTGCGTGCGCCGTAGCAAGTTGTCCGTTTCGGCGAGAGTGCGCTGAGCGGAAACAAGCTCTTCGCGACACGCCGACAATCGCCGAGAAAGTTCCCGCATGGCTCGTTCGTTCTGTTCGTCCCGAGCACCGGCCTCAAGCAAGCGATCTCTCAGTCCATCGTTCAGTTGCCTCTGTGCGGTACAGCTCATGGCCAGGTCAGCCACCTGCTCGCTGAACCGCGTCATGCTCTCGTTGTGGGACGAAGCCGATTGCCAGAGTTGCCTGTCCAGCTCCCCCACGTACTCCAGCAACGGCATCGCTCTGCTGAATTCCCGCTCCAGGCCTTTCCACCCTTCGATGTCGAACCGGTCCACGGCAAGCTGCTGCAGTGCCTCATGCACCTCGAGCAGCGCCTGAAAGCTTCCCGCTGCGGCAGCCAACGCGCTCGCATCATGGGATGAGTGACGCAATGCGACATCCAGGACATCACCGACGAAGCGGGCACAAGCCGACTCGTCCACCGGCAAGGAAAGTCGATGGCCAATACGGCCCAGTTCCTGTTGCGGCAGAGCCAGCAATCGATCGTAGTCGACCACCACGGCCCCCTTGTGGAGCGCCCACTGCATCGAGCGACAGGAGTGTTCGTACCAGAGCATCAGGCTCTTTTCCCGACTCAAGTGGTCACGGGCAGCAAGAGACTCCGCGACACTAAGAGGATGGCGAGCCGCAATGACATAGTCGACCCATAGCCCCAATGCATCGAACGCGGCTTGCCAGATCGGCATCAGACGCGGCATACGCGGATCCTTGATACCCAGCAGCGCCTTGCCTGCCAGTAGCTCAGTCAAAAGCGCCATGGCC
This sequence comes from Pseudomonas aeruginosa, assembly GCF_001457615.1. Lineage (GTDB taxonomy): Bacteria > Pseudomonadota > Gammaproteobacteria > Pseudomonadales > Pseudomonadaceae > Pseudomonas > Pseudomonas aeruginosa. The sequence goes on from NZ_LN831024.1 coordinate 3,996,058, forward strand.
TGCTGGACGATCTCTTCGAATCGCTCGACGCCCAGCACCCGGCGACTGGACAACCCGACGTCGCCCGACGAAAACCCGCACAGGGCCAGGACTCTGTCATTGAAAGCCACCAGGCGGGCATCTTCCCAGTATCCCTTGGGGTTGTCCGGCCTGGGTGGGATCAGATTCTCGCCAAACTCAACCCCGAGCGCCTCGAGTCCGGCGGAAAGTACGCTCGTACCGGAGCGATGCATGCCGAGAATCACCACCACCCTGGGCGTCATGGATGAAACCTCCCTATTCATTCAGTGTTTCCTGATCTTTTGCCAAAGCGCCTTCGCCCCGAATGTGCGCAAGAAGAACACCCCCTTCGCGCATCGCTCCAGGAATCTTGAAAAACGGCCGTGCTTCTGGATATCCAGCCGGCAGCGCAATCCGTTTGCCAGTCGGTAGGACGCCCATTGCATGGACAGCCTGGCCGCCCCCAGGGCAGGCACCGGACTATCCGTGCAAACGCCGCATGGAGTCGAAACCGGCACGCGTTCCAGCAACTCCCGCAAACGCCGCTCGAAAAGAGACAAGGTGAATGCTTCGCGGATGCGGCGTGCGGAGTTCTGCCCCATCCGCCTCAGCATTTCCGGTTCGCGCATGAGGCTCTCGAGCCTAGCGGCGTAATCCCTGGCCTCTCGTTCGGCATCGCGCCGCGGAACAAGGAAGCCGCAGTGGGCAGAGACCAGTTCTGCGTGACCGCCGACATCGGCTGCGACTATGGCCATTCCGCACGCCATCGCCTCGTAGAGAACCAGTGCGATACCTTCGCCGGCCGATGGCAGGAAAAATATATCGGAGGCCTGGAACAACTCGCGCAACGCAGCCTCGTCCTGCCAGCCCAGCATCCGTACCCGCCCGGCCAAGCCATGGCGCCGGAGGTCGTTCCGCAGCTCCCCTGCCAGCTCGCCATCGCCCAGCACCAACGCGACGAAATCACTACCACGGCGCGCCAACTCGCCAAGGCTGGCGGCAAACAGCTCCGGTCGTTTCTGCGCGCAGAGCCGCCCCGCATAGGCGATCACTACGCACTGCGGAGCTATTCCCAGGCGCGCCCGGACCTTCGCGCGCGTCAGGCTGTCGGGTTTCCACGAGTCCACATCGGCGAACCAGTGCAACACCTCGACCTTGCTCGCCTCGACGCCACGGTCGAGCAGCCAGTGGCGCAGGTGCCCGGATACGACCCAGTGCCTGTCCAGCAAGGCAGTGCATCGAGCGGCTCTACCCGGATGGCCGCCATCGTCCCAGCCCTCCTCCATATGATTGAGGTCGACCACGGGCAGGCCCGGGTAGCGGGTCCGGACGTACCCCAGCACGTCATAGGCGAATGCAGAGTTGGAAAGCAGCATCAGGTCGGGTTGTCGACTGTCCACCAGATAAGCAAGGAAGCCGCAAGCTTTCTCGGCAGACAGAAAGTCCGGAAGCACCCAGACATCCGCAGTGAGCGCGGTAAAACGATCCCGCCACCGATGCTCGGCCGCCAGGCTGGCGACCACCGTCAGCATCCAGCCCTCCCGGGCCAAGGCTCGAAGCAGATCCAGATTGCAACGATCCGCTCCGCCTGGCTCAAGCCAGGGCGCCAGCAGCAACAGGCGCTTTCCCGGGGCCTTAGGCAAGCTCCCCGGCGCCAGCATGGCCGACGAGCAAGGCTGCCTGCGCCCGTTCAGCCTTGCGCCAATACGGCCCTCGGGCAACGACCTGCGACTGACGAAGAGGTCGCCGCGTCGCGCATCTTCGCGGAGTTCGACCCACGGCAGGGTCGGTCGGGACAGCAGGAACCAGATCGCCTCTTCCAGAGCAGTCGCCCTCAGGGCTGCCGGTGCTCGCGGCAAGTACAGTACCGCCATCCCCTCTACCGGAAGACAGTCACTGTCCACTCCTGGGCAATGAATCCAGCGCCAGCGTTTCAGCGTCTGCGTCTCGAGAAATGCGGCGATTCGTTCGAGCTCCTCCACGCTGCAATCGCAGGCCGTGAGGATGGACAGCAACGGCACGGCATCGGCGACGGGACCTCGCGAAAGAACCTTCACCACGCCGTCCTGCCCACGGAAAACACCTTGGAGATTCCGCGGGTCCGCCTGAAGTTATCGATGAAAGCCGACCATTGCCGCTCGTGCAGCAGGTCGTCCAGCCAGTAGATGGCGCTCGCCCTCTCCAGCAGCCAGCCCGGGAGTTTTCGGCACCCACCGGCAATGACGAAAACCGTCGAGGACGCTGGCAGCTCATCGAATTGTCGACGCCATGCGTTCCAGTCCTCGGTGAGCGGCGCGTCGGCCACCACGGCTACCGCATCGGATATGACGGCGTTGTATTGGTCGGCGCGGGAGAGGTTGAGCAGAGGAGGATATGCCCAGCAGTCGTAATAGCCTTGCCGCTGCGCTCGAAGAAATGGACTCCCTCGATAGAAGCGAGGATGGCGAGTCCGCATGCGCTTGTAAGAACTCAAGGCATGACGTTTGCCGGTCTCCAGTCTGGAGCCGACCTGGCGGTGATAGAACAACAGGGGTTCCCTGATCAGCCTGCCTCGCACCCCACATCCGACCAGGGCGATCCAGAAATCCCAATCCTCGAACTGTGCCTGCCTGGCTTCGTCGAAACCGCCTACCGCCAGCCAGTCATCGCGATGAAAGATCGCAGAGACACAGAACGGATTGAAGTAACGCAACAGTCCGGGATGAAAGCCGGCGGAACGATGCAGCCGCTGCTCCTCTCCCACCACCTGGACCCAGCTGTACGCCAGGCGGACGCCAGAGTTTCCCTCCAGCAAGACCAGGCACTTTTCCAAATAGGTGGACGCCAGCCAGTCATCCGCATCCAGGCAACAGATATAACGCCCCTCGCCCGCGCCACACCGGCATTCCGCGCTGCGGATGGCCCACGATTGGGCTGGCGCAGGAGCGTCATGCCGGGCTCCTGGAGAGCCTCGAGGAGGTCCAGGGTCGAAGGGTCATCAGAACCATCGTCGACCAGAATGATCTCGAAGTCCTGGAAGCTCTGCCGGGCCAGGCTATCAAGCGCGCGCCTCAAATACCTCCCATGGTTGAAGCAGGGAATGACCACGCTCAGCAGGGGCTTCTGCGGATCCCACGGAGTGGCGTGTCCGGAAACCTGCCGGAGCGCCGAGGCCGAACCGATATCGAGGACAAGATGGACCAGGAGCCTTCCCTTCTCTCCCAGCCACGAACGAAAAGCAGGCGGTAGGGAAAATAGCAGACGTTGCAGAAAATGGGCCGACCTCACGCCCTTCACCTGGACACCGGTTCGGTTTCCATGGAGACCTCTTGCTCAGGCCGCACGCCCCCAGGCAGGTAGCCGGGTATGTTCCTGGCCGCATCCCTGAATGCGGCCCAGCCATGACGTCGCGTCAGCAACTCGCGGGCGCGTTTCACCCGTCTCGCCGTCTCCCCGGGATTGCCCAGCGCACTCCTGATTGCCCTTGCGAACTCGCCGGCATCGGCGTCAGCGCCGACCAGATAGCCCGTTTCGGTATTCAGGAACTCAGCGATACCCCGACGTCGGGGGCGACTATGGGCAGCCCTGCAGCAGTGGCTTCGAGCAGGATGTTCGGCAAGCCGTCATAGCGAGAGGTATACAGCAACATCGCATATCGCCCCTGCCGAGCCAGGGCCTGGAAGGAGTCGTAACGCCCATGAAGCCTGACATTCGGCAGGCGTCGCAGCTTCCTCTGGGTTTCTCCCCTGCAAGCAGGATCGACCTCGCCGTGGACTTCGAACAGGTATTCGGGAAGCGCCAGGGCAATCTCGTAGAGCAGGTCCGGCCTTTTCTGCGGCGAGATACGGCTGGCCCAAAGAATCGTCGAGCCTGCGGTCGGAATCGCCTCTGCATGGTCGCTGGCGGGAAAGTAGAGCCCATGCATGAGCTCCGGCGGAATGCCGTCCCGCTCGTGAATCTGTTGGAGGAAGGTCCGGTTATCCGAAAGCAGGCCCGCCAGGTGCATCCAGGACCGTGGGAGGAACTCGCTGGCATAGCCGCAGCGAACCGCATTGCCGTCCAGGTCGTCGCAAAAGACGCTGGCGTAAATCCGCTTACCCTCGAACGTCAACGTCTTGCCATGCCGCTCGAGCAGTTCCCAGGCCAGTTGCGAGTTGATGATGTGGATACTCCTGGCAGGACATTGCAGCAAAAGGCGCAGCAGTACCAGGCGCCGGTCCTCCTCGCCAAGCAGATTGCCCAGGCGTCCGAACTCCACCACCCGAACCTCCGCCGGAAGCCGGTTGAGCCAGGGAGACACCACATCCCGCGTGACCACTACCGTCACCTTCACGCCCATCTCGGCGCATAACCGCACATGATGCAGGATTCCCAGGTCAGCGCCACCACGCTGCAAATGCGGGACGAGGAAGACCATATCCGGCGCATATTCGATGAAGTCCGCCAGACATCCCCGGTACAGTTGCGCCGGTCCGTTATCTATCGGGGCCTTCCAGGAAGTGTAAACGCGCAGCTTCGCCGCCGTGGGATACAGGGCAGGCTCGATCCGGGCCAACGCCTTCATTTCGTCGACTATCCATGGCGGCAGCGCCATCGGAGAGGGTGACGGTACGACGACTGCCTCCTTGAGCAACCAGCCCTTCAAACGGTCGCAGACCAGTATGAAGCGTTGTAGTTGGCGCTCGGAGAGCACCCGCCGCAACGATCCAAGAATAGGTGGATAGGCTGTGCGAGCGAAGCTGGCCGCACGAGCTTTCAGTCTGCCGTTCAGGCTCATCAGGAAAGTTCCACTTGGTAGAAGTGCTGGATGCTCGGCTCATCGATGCGGGGCTGCCGCGGCAGGCATGTGCCTCCCCGGCCCCAGAGAAGCCGGCTAGTGATCGAAACACCGTCCATCGAAGAATCGTCCGGGGCGAACCACTGCGTTCAGCGCGCCCATGGCGGCCAGCATCGATGCTTCCTTGCGGCGATAGAACAGGCAGGTGCCGCTAGCCAGGGTGTGCTTCCGACCGGACGCAATCACCTCGAGATTCCAATGCCAATCTTCATAACCGAAGCCGGATTTCCCGACTCGGGTCTCCAGGTATGGAAGCTCCTGGAATACGGCTTTCTCGGCTACGACAACGGAAACCCATGGGTGATGCTTGAAGCAACTTTCCACGGGATAGTCTTCGCTCAGTTGATCTACCGAACGCCCCAGCAAATGGCAGGCTCCATGGCTCACCGTGTACTCGGGATGGACCACGACGCCATTGCCCTTCTCGGATACCACCTGCAGGGCTTCGACCAACCAGTTCGCCGAGCAGTAGTCGTCGCCATCCAACACCCCCACCGTGGACGCATCCGCGCTATCGATCCCGGCGTTCCGGGAAAGCCCGAGATCACCATGCTCGACCTGAAGGACCTTGTCGCCCTCGCGCAGGACCGGATGCTGCCTGACGATTCGCCGAGTCGTTTGCGAGGCGCGGTCGAGCACCGCCACCAACTGCACGGAAACCCCATGGTGCGACGCGAATTCACGCATGCGTTGAAAACCCAGCAGGCTCCAATGCGCCAGCACGTCTTCCGCATGGAAATTCATGATTAAACTGATATCCGGCATAAGGGTTCTCCCGGTTCTACAAGACGTAGTGGAATCGCTCGGCAACGTCGCAGACTATGTTGGCAACCAGCTCCTGCTCGTCCGGCGCCAGCCCCTTGCTCCATGCCACAGGCTCGTCGAAAGGCAAGGGGCGGTTGTTTCGCAGAGCGGCCAAGGTCGTTTGCGGCGCCTCGACGAAGTCCTCGCAGCGCAACAACTGGACGTAATCCCCGGCGTCCTCCAGTTGCAGTGCCAGGTAACGCCACCACAGAGCACGCCGGACAGCTAGGTGGTCGGTATCGGCAATGGCCAGCAGTGCCTTGCGCTGCCATCCCGTGAGGGCCAGGTCATCGGGACATCCGAACGGCTGGCGTTCGACGGCAGCCTGGCGCAGGTGCTCGAAGGTGTTCGCCCAGGAGTTCAGGGTGTCGTAGGGATGACGGATGGTTGCGATCAGCAACGCCGTCGGCATGACCTTGCGGATCAGGGGCAGCCGGGCGATATAGGCAAGCGTGTTCTTCGTTCCCAGGTGAAACGAAGCCCCCCGCACCTCAGCGAAATAGTCGCTGGACTGATCGTTGCCCCTGGCAGTGTCGTCGACCAGGCGGCCATTCACATGCTTGTTCGGCACGGGCCTGCCCGCCAGGATGTCGCGACGTAACTCTGCGTAGTAGCGTGGCAGTCCCCAAGGAAGAGGCGAGAGTTTCAGCGCTTCGAATACCTGAGGAGGTTCATTGAGCACCACGGTGTCGGGCTGCTGGGAGAGCAGACGGCATAGATGGCTGGTTCCGCTCCGGGGAATCCCGGTGATCACCAGGTCCTGTCCGGCCTCGACAGTGCCGGTGGAATCACCTTCCGAGAAAGCCAGCCGAGGCGCAGGAGCCAGGATTGCTTTCTTCCAGTTGGCATCCAGCGCAAGCACTTCGCGCAGCTCAGGGAAACGCTTGGCCAGTTCGTCCAGTTCGGCCCATAGCGAACGCTCGCGGACAAGTGTGTCGAGAGAATGGTAGTGGCAGAAGAAGGGCGGTAGGGACGCAGCGGATAGCGGCTTGATATGAAGCGGATAATTGAACCGTTCGCTGAGCGCTCTCGTCTTGTAGTTCAACGCGTGCAGAGCGACGGGTAGCGTCAGCTGGTCCAGCCAGGGCATCTTGTTGGTGATCAGCGGGTCCGCATGGACGCGTTCGGCGAGCCTGTACCAGACTTCGGCGAAACGCCTGGCATCACGTACCAGGATAAAGCCAGCGTTATAGTACGCAGGCATCGCTTCCCCGGAACAAGTGGTCACTACCCGATCTCCAGGCAATGCCGATCCCGCATGGGCGTATATGCGTTGCCAGTAATCGTTCTGTTTTGCCACCAATGCCATATCGGCAGGTTTGAGTGCCGCGTCGAAACGACAAAGCATGTCAGCTTCGAATGCATCGACACAGATCATGTCACTGTCGAGAAACAACGTATGCCCAACAGCCGGCCCCAGCGCCAACGCCGCGAACTTGTTGCCTATTGGATACTCTGGCCCGAAAGGACTATCCATAGGCAAAAGAGGAATGCCCAAACGTTCATATAAGCGTCGGGATGCATCGCTTGGCACACCCCAGTCAGCCTTTCCCGATGGACATGCGGCAATGATATCCATGGAAAAGCCAAAGCGTTTGCGTAGAGAAGCCGCCAACACGGCAGACTTGATTTCCAACTCGCCGGCGTGGACGACGAATACCATGGTCAAAGACGATGACATCATTGGGTAGCCCGGGTCTCGCAGCAGAACGAAACCGGCTCGAATGCCCCATGCAGATTCACCACTGCATCGAAGCACTTGGGCGAATTGAAGACCCTGAATATCGCCGCATTGACCTGTTTATCCATGAGTTCGCAAACGGACTCCGACAAAGAGTTCTCCAGACGAAACGTCAAGGCGTATTCGCCGGCCTGCAAGTCGCAGTCGAAGCTGATGCGTATTCTCAAGCGCCCGTCAGGCTCGACATTCAAAGCCTTGCCCAGCAATAAATTGTTTATGCCATAGAGGTTGTAACCGCGCTGGTCACGGATAGTCAGGGTGATCTTTGGGTGCTCCGGGACGGGTAGGTCAAATTGCACAAGTACCTCGACCCAGACACGTTCGCCCGAATCGAAGTAATCCCGGGCTTCGTCAAGTACGCCCATGCGGATGGATAGAAACCTGCCCTGCCCATTTCCATATGCAATTACCGAGTTCCCGTGTTCGCCAGAAGCGATCAGGCTTCCTGAGCGGACTTCCGCCCGCTGTGTCTCTATACTGTCCCGCAGATAGAGTTCCGTGGCTGTTTCACAGTCGCCATCGAATATCACTCTACCTTTGGATAGATAGATCGCTCGACTACAGTAACTCTTGATCAACTGTATATCGTGGGAGACCAGCAGGATGGTGATGCCTTTCAGCAGCAGTTCTTCAAGCCGGTTCAGGCATTTGAACTGAAACGCGGCGTCACCTACCGCCAGGGCCTCGTCCACGATCAGCACATCGGCATCGACATATGCCGCAATGGAGAAAGCCAAACGCACGAACATACCGCTCGAATATGTTCGAACCGGACGATCGATGAACTCACCGATATCGGCAAACTGGATTATCTCGTCGAGGCGTTCAGAAATTTCCTGCTCGCCCAGTCCAAGAAGCATGGCATTGAAGATTATGTTTTCCCTGCCGGTGTACTCCATGTTGAAACCGGCCCCCAGCTCCAACAGTGCCGCTACCCTTTCTGGGCGAACCACCTGCCCACTCGTAGGTCGCAAGGTACCCGCAAGTATCTGCAGCAAGGTGGACTTCCCGGAGCCGTTGCAGCCGATTACTCCAACCACCTCCCCAGGAAAAACCTGGAAACTCACATTCCGCAGAGCCCAGAATTCCGAATAAAACTTCTTTCTCTCACCCCAGATGGCCTGCAACATCCTTTGATGAGGAGCCCTGTAGACTCTAAAACCCTTGCTTATATCTACGGCCGCAAGTACCGGCGCATTACCATTCATACAACTCACAGCGAGATCCCTACAACGCAGAAAGCATCGTATTGTTTATCCTGAAAACGTCATAGCGCTGTTCCGCCAACGATCTACTGGCTTCTCCCATACGTGCGATGAGCGAAGGCGACTCGATGAACTTCAACATTGCCGCGGCTAAACTCTGCGGACTCTTGATCGGTACCAGAAACCCATTGACACCATCCAGTACCGTTTCACGACATCCCGTCCAGTCAGTCGTTATCACAGGCTTCCCCAGGGACATGGCCTCCTGACTACTTCTCGGCACACCTTCTCTATAATAGGATGGCAGCACGAATACACTCGTATTGGCCACCCATGCCTTGATGTCATGCACATGGCCAGGCCACTCCAACAAGCCTTCGACTACCCACTGGTTCATTTCCTCCCGTGACACCCTTCCTGGATTACTGTCGACGCCTCCCAAGACCAGAAAACGCGCGAGCGGACTGCGTTTTCTAACGATTCTCGCGGCTTCCACAAAATCATAGATACCTTTCTCCTTGAGAAGACGAGCGACAAACACGAAAGTAATAGGCCGCAACACGGGAGAACTCGCGGCAAAATAATCAAGATCGACGCCTATACCCGGCAATATCAAGGCACGTCCCGTCTTGGCCAGCCGAGGGCTCACAAACAGATCGTAGTCATCCTGGTTGAGCAGAAATACACGAGACGAGAACCGAAGGACCAACCTGATCGAACAGGTCACGACATGCCTAAGCAGCTTCCGTAGAAAATGGGTATAGCCTTCTTCCGAATAGATGAAACCAGCGCCTTCGATCATCGAATAGCGTAATCTGACACCCGTCAAAAAAGCCGCGATACCACCGTAGATAACGGGCTTTATAAAGTAACTGAACACGGCATCGATCTTCAGCGCCCGCAGCTTGCAGATCAGACTCAGGAGTGCGTGCAACTCCTGAAAGGGATTCATGCCCGCACGTTTCAAGCTGTAGGAAACCGGAATTGCTCCAAGCTCCGAAACTTGACGGCTTGTCACCTCGTCATAGTCTGGAGCGAAAGCGTAGACCTTCGCTCCTCGACGTACGACCTCTCGAATGAAATCGCCACGAAAATTGTAGATTGAAAAAGCCTGATTGGAGATCAGCGCAAGGTTGCTAAAAGGCAACCCATCGACAACAGCGGCGTGATTCATGAATACCCACTCGGATTGGAAACCTGCCAGCGCCAGGCATCCGCAATCATGCATTCGAGGCCCAGCCCCGCCTTCCAGCCCAACTCTCGCTCCGCCTTGGAAACATCCGCCCAGCACTCGGCCACATCGCCTGGGCGGCGACCGGACACCGTAAAGGGAATGCGCCTGCCAGAGACTCGCTCGAAAGCTTCGATGACCTGCAAGACCGAATAGCCGGTGCCCGTCCCAAGATTCCAGACGTGGTAGCCGTGCCCCTGCCCCAGGTATTCGAGCGCCTTGGTATGTCCTGCTGCCAGGTCGCAAACATGGATGTAGTCCCGGACTCCCGTCCCGTCGATAGTCGGATAGTCGCCGCCATGTACCGTCAACCGACTCAAACGTCCGACTGCAACCTGGGCGATATAGGGCAGAAGATTGTTTGGGGTACCGCATGGGTCCTCACCGATGAGGCCGCTTTCATGAGCACCGATGGGATTGAAGTATCTGAGCACCGCGATGGACCAACGCGCATCGGAGCGAGCCAGGTCATCGAGCATGTGCTCGGCAGTCAGTTTTGTCCGGCCATAGGGACTGGCCACGCCTCCCACTTTCGAACTCTCGGATATAGGCAAGGTGCCAGGCATCTGATAGATCGTTGCGGAAGAACTGAAGACAATCTTGAATACCCCGACCCTCTGCATGGCGCGTAGCAGCGAAATAGCTCCCTGAACGTTGCTCTCGTAATACTCCAGCGGGTCATCAACGCTTTCTCCAACAGCTTTCAACCCTGCCAGATGAATGACCGCATCAACCTTCTCATCGATCAGCAGGCGCTCAACAAGAAGACTGTCTCTAACATCTCCCAGTACGAAGCCAACCGAATGCCCGGTTATTCTTTCCACTCGCTTTAGAGATTCCGAAGAACCGTTGACAAGATTATCCAGAACCACAACCTTGGCGCCTTGGCCTAAGAGTTCGACCAACACATGAGAGCCAATGAATCCTGCACCTCCTGTGACCAATACGCGCATCTCGCCTCACCTTGATACGTACAGAGCTGGGTTTTCAGGGGTAAGAACTCCCATCGAGCCCGTCTGTAACGCACTCTCTTTCTACTTACCCAGTGGAAAAGGAGGCGATCGAGAAGATCGCCTCCTTTGGCCTGCAGCTAAAGTGACTTAGTTGCGGTTGTTACCAGCCTTGTGGTTCTCCGAGGTGGACGAGCCATCTTCGTTGAAGTTGCCTTGGGTGGTGGAGGTCATGTTGGTGATGGTGCCATTGGCAGAGCGGATCAGGCCGAGCGCCTCGCAAGTTGGGAACTCGCCTTCCAGGACCAGACGTGCGCGACCGTTGGCACCGTTCCAGTTGGTACCGTCGATACCGAAGGCCTTGGCTACTTCGGTTACGGTGTACACACCGGTTTCGTGCGCTTTCAGGGCAGTCTTCCCACTCGAGTCGGTCAGGTAGGTGCTGCCAGTCGCCGGATAACGCTTACCGTTCTGGTCGAACAGTACCCCGCGCACCTTGCCGTCCCGACCATCGTCGCTGGTGTTGGTCAGACGAATGAAGAACTGGTCGGAAACATTGGAGCCAGGCAGATTGAACAGACTGGCGACGCAACTGTTCTTCCAGAACTCGTCGAGACGGTTGCCTGCAATGGTACGGTCGACATAGCGTACGTTCTCGAAGTCGACCTTCAGATCACCCACGTCGAAACGTTGCAGCGCCTGCATCGGCACGGTGCCGGAAGCCTTCACGCAGACGTTGTAGGTCTGGTTGATATTCGAGTTGTCGAACGATACCGGCAAAGTACCGTTGCCCTGCGCATCCACTACACCTTCGATGGCGGCAGAATTCCAGAGCTTGGCGGCAGACCCCGGATTGGCGGCAAAGGCGGAGCAGTTCCCGGTGGTCAGGCCGATGTCGCTGATCCCGTTGAAGTTACCCGACAGGGTGCTGGTCACCTTGTCGCCACCGGCGAAACCAAACACGGTTCGACCCGCCTCGTTGAGCACATCCGTATTGATGCCGAGCCGTACGGCGCCCAGACGCGCATAGTTGGCACCATAATAATCGGTGTTATCGCCACCGACGGACACCGAGGTATCGAAGGAGCGATCCTGATTGTTCAGGTTCAACGGATGCAGGACGCGATTCTGCCCATACTGGTTGGTGTTGAGAACGTCCCAGTAAACCGCGGGCAGCGAAGTGAAAATGGTCAGGGGCGGTGCAGAGTCGTTATTCGCAGGGTTGCCGGCATCGGCGCCAGTGGTGGTATCGAACTGTGCGGAAACCGTGACCTGGAAACGCAATTCGTTCAGCGGGTCGTTTTGCAGGCTCACTTTCGGATTCCAGGATCCAGCCACGAAGGTGGCATCGCCCTGAAGCGGAGCGCGCATGTTGGTGACCTTGGCAGGCTGGCTGTCCTGGCTGCTCGGCTCGCGGAAGTTGAAGAACACCACGTTGCCGCCGGTCGCGGTCTGCTTGATCATGTCGGCACCCGCCTGGTCGAGGCGCAGCTCAAGCGTGTTGTCGGTGGCGCCAGTGCCGCTGGTGATGACGAAGCCGCTACCCGCAGCCAGGGCGCCGATCTTGATCTGGTTGGCGGTCACGGCCTTGGCGAAGCGCACGACGGTACGACCAAGGGTCAGCTTGATGGTGTGGCCCGCAGCGGCATTTCCAGCCTTCACTGGATCGATGGTGTAGGTAACGCTGGGCAGGTCAAAGGTAGTTTCTTCGGACTTGTTGCCGAAAATCTCCTGAGCCAGGGTGATGTTGGCCGCCTTGCTATCGAGGTTGGCACCATTTTCCACACTCTTGCCGACGACATAGTTGGCCTGTCCTGGTCCGTACTGCTCGGTTGCACCAGGCGAGTTCGCCTCCAGAGTGGGGCTTGTGGCAATAGCAACCACTCCGGCAGCGTTCGCGACTCCAGCAAACAGTGCCGAAGCTACAGCGGCGCTGAGTAGTGTTCTTTTGAGCATGAGAAAATAACTCCTTGAAGCGTTTATATTGAGCATTCCAGTCAAGTGTCCATCTTTGGACGACACGCTAATGATCATGTATCGGTAATCAACCAACACATCGACAGGCCTGACACCATGAATACTTCCAATCATTCCGGTGATACCGATCGAATTGACGCCCAGCCACTACCTGAAGTGGCCACATAGGCACCAACGGATGGCTTTATATAATTGCCAAAGCACCTCAGCAATAGCAAAAAGTGCGTTTTCACCTCTTCCTATTTAATAAATGAATTTTCCTACGGAAGAAGGTAAAAACAAAAACCTTAAAATAGAGAAAATTCTTAAGAATATCCAAGCGATCACGAACAAACGTTTCTAAAAACCGGGTCACACCCAGAAGTAAAAGGCTACTTCTGAGCATTTAGAAAGAAGATTCGCAATAGATTTTTATGGATGGATACGGCCCGGAAAGTTCCAGGCCTATCGGGGACCACGACGAGAGTCGTCTAGATGAGTGTTGCAGGTGACCGACCTCATTCCATACGGCAGGCGCCCGGTCTATCGGAGCAGGCCAGTGTCTTGCTCAGCATGGCGCGCAGCTTTTCCGTCACTTCCCTGGCATCGGCATCACTTTCCAGCACGTAAGGCTGGATCAACATGATGACTTCTTCACGGGTCTTCACGGCTTTCTGGCGTCCGAAGAGGAAACCGATCCCGGGAATGTCCTTCAGGAGAGGCACGCCAGCGTTGGAGTCCGTTATGTTGTCCCGAATCAGCCCCCCCATCAGCACCGACCCACCGCTTTTCAACGTAAGCGATGTTTCCAGCGACGTCCTGGAAATCTCCGGAGCGCTGATTCCTCCGCCACTGGCCTTGCCACCGCCGCCGGAAGAACCGCCACTGTCGCTCAACTCCTGGCTGACCGTAAGATCGACCCGACTATCCGAGTAGACTACGGGGGCGACATTCAGAATTGTGCCGGTAGAGCGGTAGGCAATTTCATTGCGCAGGTTGGTGCTTCCAGCAGTGGTGCTGTCGTCATTGACCTGGGCCGTTGGGATAGGAATATCCCGACCGACATTGATGTTGGCCTGCTCGCCGCTCTTGACCAAGATACGGGGAGTGGCGAGTACCCGGACTCGTTGATTGTCCGCCATTGCCTGGATGGCTGCGGTATTGCCTCCGGCGGTGTTGATGACGTAGTTGAAGCCTCCTTTCCCGGCGCTGCCCTTGCTTCCGGTCGAGGTCGCGCTATTGAAACTGCCGTTGAGCATCTCCCACTCCACGCCCAACTCCTGGGTGTCGCTGAGACTTACGCTGGCCACCGTCACCTCGATCAATACCTGGCGGGCCGGCTTGTCCATTTCCCGGAGCAAGCCCTGCATCTGCTGCCAGGTACGCGCCGCTCCTCGGAACAAGATGGCGTTTCGATTCTCGTCCTCCACTATGGTGCCGCTGCCGCTGATACCGGCCGCCAAGCCACCGAGCAAACCGTTAGCACCGTCGCCCCCCACCAACGCTGCGGCACCTGCGGCTTGCAGCAAGGGAGCCACCGCCGGTGCCGCACCATCGTCTCCGGCGCGCCTGCCACCGCCAGATCGCTTGGAAGCGCTGCTTTGCAGTCCGGAGGTGATCCCGTAGGCCCCCTCCCCGGCGAACCCCGATACCAATGCCCGCAACGACTTGGCCAGTTCGGTGACACGGGTATTGCGAGCTTCGTAGAAGAACAGTCCTTCCTTCTCCTCGCCGATACCTGCGGCAACCGCCATCGGAGCCCTGTCGACCTGCTGCGCCCACTCGCGCACCAAGTCGAGAAGTTGGCCATCGTTGGCGAAGACGATGAGGCCATTGGAACTTTCCAGCGGTACCAGCATTATGCTGCCGACCGCTTCGCCGATACCGACGCTGTAGCCTTGCGCCGCAATCACGCTCTTGAGTTGACTGGCCATGTCGGCAGCACTGACGAAGGCCGGGTCGATACGCAGGCTGTGACGTCCACGCATGAAAGGTTGATCGAGAAGGCGGACGGCTTCGGTGGCCTGGTTGACGATGGAAGACATGCCCTTGAGCATCAAGCCACTCCGCGCACCATCGGCCATCACGCTCAGGCCGGATTTTTCGTAGGCACTGTTCAACCAGGGAATCACATCCTTGGGGTCGACGCTGTGCAACGCCACGAATTGAAATACCGGCCGATAGGCAATCGGCACACTAGGCCGTGCTTCGCCACTGATGAGAATGGGCGGCTCGTCCGGGCTGAGCCCTACCTGCTTGATCTGGAAGCGATAGATATCGCCTTGGTGGAGTATCTCCACGCCGTAGTTGACGAGCACCTGGCGCGCGACTTCGTAGACCATCTGTGCAGTCTGCGGCTGTTCCAAACGAACGGTCACGCGATCAGTCTTTTCCTTCAGAGCGCTTTCGATCTCAAACGGCAAACCGAGGATGTTGCCGAATACCTCGTTGATGAATGCGGCAAGCTGCACGTCCTCCACGTTCAGACTGATGTCAGCCTTCTTGTCGTCGAGGATCGCCTTGTCCATTCGATCGACTACACCGCCTACGATCGACCGAGGCGATGTGGGCGTGCCACTGAACTCCGTCTTCGGAACAGCCAACGATGCCGGAGCTTTCTTTCCGTCGTCGCTCACCAGGGCTACGCCCTCGGTTGCCTTGGCTTTTTCCGACTTCGCGAGCAATGGTTCGGGAAACTGCAATGGGGAAGTACTGCAACCTGCCAATAGGGCCAGACAGACGACAATGGACAACGGGTGGCGCAAGAAGGCAAAGCTCGGCCTATGGCAAGGGTGCATACAGTTTCCTTTCAAAACCCTGGGTGTTCCCATCCTGCGAGAACGAGAAGCGGATTCCTTGTTCAGTGATGCTCTCCAGACGCTCGCCGCCAGGCAGAGTGGCGCCCGCCGCAAAACGCCGCAGAGGCCCCTCGGCGCTTTTGGCAACAAGGGCGAAGATGCCGCCTTCATCGCGGACAATGCCGCGTAGCAGCCAATCGACCTTGATTAGCGCCACTCCATCCACGCCCACCGAAACCCGCTTCGATTCAGCTTCGCGCTCCTCGTCCACGGTTCTCCCCCACCACGACATTCCAGCCAACTTGCCGGCAACCGTCGTATCAACCGCAACGGACGGAACTTCCGCCAGAACCCACTTCCGGGCTTCAGGAGTGGGCAAGGCGGAAAGATCGGCACTCGGAGCAAAGACAAGTCCGGCAAAGATGGAAGCGACCAGAAGCAGAAGATTCCAGCGAGCAAAGGCATGAGGCGTCATTGGGTTTGCAAATGGCAGGATGGAAAGCGATGAGTTGAAGATGCGGGAAGTGTGGCATTTATAGAAAATTGAAAATCCTGAGTTAGAAGTAAGAAAACTCCCAACTTACAAGTCGTAAAACCCAATCATTTCGAGACTCCATCGCCAAGCACGCAAGGACCCGACCATTACGGCAGGCGGCACCGGATGGATAGGCAAACAGTGCAGTCGGTACGGGTAACGGCTTGCACACCCCGCGCAGGATTCGCGTCACTCGGCCAGGACTGTCACTGCACCGAGACGCCAACAGCGGCAATGCAACCGACATTCACCTAGCGAACTCGGCCAAGAGCAGGAAGGCGAACCGACTCCACGCTCGCCCTAATGCGACGACACGTACTCCGCCTCCCCCTGCGCCGGCGGCAGCGAGAACCCCGCGCGCAGGCGCCGGGCTTCTGCCAGCGGCGAGCGGCCGAACAGACGCTTGAATTCGCGGTTGAACTGCGAAGCGCTGGCGTAACCGACCGCATGGCAGGCGGCCTGGGCGCTCATGCCCTGGCGCACCATCAGCAGACGCGCCTGATGCAGGCGTATGCACTTCAGGTACTGCATCGGCGAGGTCTGGGTGATCGCCTTGAAGTGGCTGTGGAACGACGGCACGCTCATCCCCGCCTCGCCCGCCAGTTGCGCCAGCTCGAGCGGCTCGGCGTATTGCGCGTGGATGCGGCGCAGCGCCCGGGCAATGTTGCCGAAGCGCCCGCGCATGGCCAGTGCCGCGCGCATGGCGCCGCCCTGAGGGCCGGTGAGCACGCGGAAGTACAGCTCGCGCAGTAGTGCAGGCGCGAGGATCGCTGTCTCCAGCGGATCGCCCAGCGCCTCCAGGAAGCGCAACACCGATGCCCGCAGCGGCGCGTCCATAGAGCTGGACATCAGACTGCGCGGCGCTTCGACCTGCGCAAGCGCGCGCTGACGGTCGATCTCCACCGCCAGCCCGGCCGCCAGCGGGAAATCCAGGTGCAGGTAGATCGCCAGCAGCGGTCGCTCTGGCGTGGCATCGGTCTCCATGGTGAACGGCACCGGCACCGCCACGGCCAGGTAGTGCTGCTCGTCGTACAGGTAGATCTGCTCGCCGAAATAGCCGCGCTTTCGCCCCTGGCAAACGATGACGATCCCCGGATCGTAGAGCACCGGAGTCCGCGCCAGCGGACGATCCGAACGCAGCAGACGGACGCTGTCGAGCCCGGTGAGGTTGTAGCCCTCCCGGGGCGCCAGGTTTTCGAGCAACGCGACCATGCGCTGTCGGTCGACGGAGCGGATGGCTTCTGAATCAGGCAGTGATGCGCTCATAGAATCAGGCAATGAAACGAGAAATTCCGGTCTCTGAGATAGGGAAATTTCTGCGTATTGTGCACTCATTCCCCCGTAACGGAGTCACACCATGTCGTTTCGCAAGACCCTGTTGATCACCGGCGCCAGCAGCGGCTTCGGCCAGGCCCTGGCCCGCGAGGCCCTGAATTCCGGTCACCGCGTGGTGGGCACGGTGCGCAGCGAGGAGGCCAGGAGCGCACTGGAAGCCGTGGCGCCGGGCCAAGCCTTCGGCCGGCTGCTGGACGTCACCGACCTTGCCGCCATCGAGCCGACGGTCGCAGCCATCGAGCGCGACATCGGTCCGCTGGACGTGCTGGTGAACAGTGCCGGCTATGGTCATGAAGGCATCCTCGAGGAGTCGCCGCTGGCCGAGATGCGCCGGCAGTTCGAGGTCAACCTGTTCGGCGCGGTCGCGATGATCCAGGCCGTGCTGCCCTACATGCGTCGGCGCCGCCGCGGTCATATCCTCAACATCACTTCCATGGGCGGCTACATCACCATGCCCGGCATCGCCTACTACTGCGGCAGCAAGTTCGCCCTGGAAGGGCTTTCCGAAGCCTTGGGCAAGGAGGTAGCCAGCCTCGGCATCGCCGTCACCGCCGTGGCCCCCGGCTCCTTCCGCACCGACTGGGCCGGCCGTTCGATGGTCCGCAGCCCGCGCACCATCGCCGACTACGACGCGCTCTTCGACCCGGTCCGCCAGGCTCGCCAGGAAAAGAGCGGCAAGCAACCGGGCGACCCGCGCAAGGCCGCGCGCGCCATGCTCCAGGCCATCGAGGCGGAAAACCCGCCGGCGCACCTGCTGCTGGGCAGCGATGCACTGGGGCTGGTGCGGCAGAAGCTGAAGGCGCTGGAGGAGGAAATCGCGGCGTGGGAAGAGGTCACGCGGTCGACGGATGGATGAGGTTTGGAAAGTCGTAGACGGATAATTCCACGGCATTATCCGCCGATACCGCGCCGAACCGGCGGATAACCGCACTGCGGTTATTCACCCTACGCCATGGCCAGGTTGCTGGCCCGCTCCGACAACGGACAGCCCTTTTCCTGCAAGTACCGAATCGCCTGCCGTGCCGTGGCGGGATTCATCGTATTGCCGATGAAGGTCGTCAGCGAGTCGGTGAACTCCAGCACGATGTTCTCGGTGTAGTGCCATTTCCGGTAGTCCACCCGGGAAATGCTGGAATACGGCTTCGAGCGCGTGCGGATGACGCGGAACTCGACACGGTCCGCATGCAGGACCAGCCGCGGGGACAGGTCGCTGTGGGCCCAGCATAGCCAGGGAATGCCTTTCCAGCCGGCGAACGCGGCGACCAGGCGCACGTTCAGGCCGCTGTCCGTCGCAGGATCCTTCGTCACGCGCCCTCGCCTCCCAGATAACAGCCGCGCTGCTTGTCCACTGTCACCGTATGCCCGAAGCCCAGGACGAACCTGTCGTGGAACGGAAGCCCGGCGAGCCAGGAGGTCGCGCCGGTCCGCAGCCTCTCGTCGCGCCCGCCCCTCACTCTCCCACCCGCCCCTCGACCCTCCGCAAGCGCGCCATGCTGTACACGTCCACGAAGCGCCCATCCCGCACCGCGTATTCGCGCATCTCTCCTTCGGTCTCGAAGCCGAACTTGCGATACAGCGCCAGCGCCGGGGCGTTGTCGGTGTAGACGGTGAGTTCGACGCGGCGCAGGTTCATCCAGTTGTCGGCGATGTCCAGCAGTTCGCCGAGCAGGCGGCTGCCGACGCCCTTGCCCTGCCAGGCGACGGCGACACCCATGCCGATGCTGCCGCTGTGGCTGCGGCGGATGCGCGGGTGCTGTTCGAGGCTGGCGCTGCCGATGACGTCCCCCTGGTGCAAGGCGACGAGGATCAGCAGGCGGTCGTCGTCCACGCTGTCGTGCAGGCGCTTGCGGCGCTGCTCCACCGACTGGAAGGGCATCTGCAGGACCTGGCGGGCCACGGCGGGGTCGTTGTACAGGGCGGTGAGGCCTTCCACGTGGCGTTCGCTGTAGCGTTCGAGGCGGATCGTCGGCGATTCGGCGGTCATTGCGGTCATCCCTGGGCTGTCTGGCCACCCAGCATAAGCGTCTGCGCCGGGCTCGACCAGCCGGTCGGAGATCGCGCTTTCCCTGCCGCGCGGCTCTGGCTAAGCTCGACCTTCGAACAACGAAAGGACGCCAGCATGGTCCAGAGCGCCCCAGCCAGCGAAATCGCCGCCCTCATCCTGCGCGGTTTCGACGATTACCGAGAGCAGTTCCGCGAGATCACCGACGGCGCCCGTGCCCGCTTCGAGCAGGCGCAGTGGCAGGAAGCGCAGCGCGCCTCGGCGCAGCGGATCAACCTCTACGAGGAAAAGGTCGCCGAGACGGTGGCCGGGCTGCGCGCGGGGCTGGCCGACAGCGAGCTGCTGGACGTGGAGCGCTGGCCGATCATCAAGAGCGCCTACATCGCGCAGATCGACCTGCGGCTGGACGACGAGCTGGCCGAGACCTGGTTCAACTCGATCTTCTGCGGGCTGTTCAGCCACGACAACATCAGCGACGGCACGATGTTCGTGCACACCACCCGGCCCTCGCTGCGCGTCCACGCCCGCGCGCCCTACACCCGCACCTACCGGCCAGGCGGCGACCTGCGCCAGGCGCTGGAGAAGATCTTCGACGACTACCGCTTCGACGTGCCCTACGACGACCGCGAGCGCGACCTCGAACGGATCGACGCACTGCTGCACAGCAACCTGCCGGACTGGGTGTGCAAGGACCCGGACCTGGCCATCGAGCTGATCGGCTCGGTGTTCTATCGCAACAAGGGCGCCTACCTGGTGGGCCGCCTGTTCACCCCGGACGAGCAGTGGCCGCTGGTGTTCCCGCTGCTGCACCGCGAGGGCCACGGCATCCAGTTCGACACGGTGATCACCGACGAAGCGGAAGTCTCGATCATCTTCTCCTTCACCCGCTCCTACTTCATGGTCGACGTGCCGGTGCCGGCCGAGCTGGTGGCCTTCCTCAAGCGCCTGCTGCCGGGCAAGCACCTGGCCGAGCTGTACACCTCGATCGGCTTCTACAAGCAGGGCAAGAGCGAGTTCTACCGCGCCCTGATCAACCACCTGGCGACCACCGACGACCGCTTCGTCATGGCCCCCGGGGTGCGCGGCATGGTGATGAGCGTGTTCACCCTGCCCGGCTTCAACACGGTGTTCAAGATCATCAAGGACCGCTTCAACCCGTCGAAGAGCGTCGACCACGCCACGGTGATCCAGAAGTACCAGTTGGTGAAGAACCACGACCGGGTCGGACGCCTGGCTGACACCCAGCAGTTCGCCGACTTCCGCTTCCCGGTGAGCAAGTTCGAGCCGGAGTGCCTGGCCGAACTGCTGGAAGTGGCGCCGTCGACGGTGGTGATGGAAGGCGACGTGGTGCTGATCCGCCACTGCTGGACCGAGCGGCGCATGACCCCGCTGAACATCTACCTGGAGAACGCCAGCGAGGCACAGACCCGCGAGGCGCTGAACGACTACGGGCTGGCGATCAAGCAACTGGCGGCGGCGAACATCTTCCCCGGCGACATGCTGCTGAAGAACTTCGGCGTGACCCGCCATGGCCGGGTGGTGTTCTACGACTACGACGAGATCTGCTACCTCACCGAGGTGAACTTCCGCTACATCCCCGAGCCGCGCTTCCCCGAGGACGAGATGTCGTCCGAGCCCTGGTATTCGGTGGGGCCCAACGATGTGTTCCCGGAAGAATTCCCGCGCTTCCTGTTCGTCGACCTCAACCAGCGCCGGCTATTCGCCAAGCTGCACGGCAACCTCTACGACGCCAAATACTGGCAGGGCCTGCAGGAGCAGATCCGCGAGGGCAAGGTGATCGACGTGTTTCCCTATCGGCGGCAGGAGACGCCCGAGCAGTTGCTCGGGTAGGTGCGGAGACAGGAATCGACCCAGCCGCACGCCCCTAGACCAACTGCGCCCCCAGCGCCCGCACCACCCGCTGCAACCCCGCCTGTCCACCGGTGGCGACGCGCAGGCCGGTGATCTCGCGGCGCGGCGGGTAGTGTTTGCGCAGGGCGTCGAAGGCGGCGCGGCGGGTGGCGCTGTCGCCGGTCAGGCTGCGGCGGAAGGCGGCGTCGTCGCTGCGCGGGTCGTACACCGCGCGGCACAGCGTGGCCAGCGCCCAGGCGGGGTCGCAGCCGGGGTTGAGCTGCAGGCCGGCGAGCCAGGTTTCCGGCAGCACGTCTTGCAGGCTCACGCGTTCGGCGATGCCGCGCCAGGCGCAGTAGGCCTGGTAGATCTGCGCGGTGCCGCGCAGCTTGCCTTCCAGGCTGTAGCCGGCGATGTGCGGCGTGGCGATCAGGCAGCGCGCGGCCAGTTCGGGGTCGGCCTGCGGTTCGCCTTCCCAGACGTCCAGCGCCACTTCCAGGTCGGCGCCGCCTTCGAGCAGGCGGCGCAGGGCCTGGTTGTCGACCACCGCGCCACGGCTGGCGTTGACCAGCCAGGTACCGGGACGCAGGGCGGCCAGGCGGGGTTCATCCAGCAGGTGGCGGGTCGGGTGTTCGCCGTCGCGGTTCAGCGGAGTGTGCAGGCTGATCACGTCGGCCTCGGCCAGCAGCCGTTCCAGCGAGACGAATTCGCCGTCCGGCTCGCGCGCCTGGCGCGGCGGATCGCAGACCAGCACTTTCCAGCCCAGCCCGCGCAGCACCTCCACCAGCCGCCCGCCGACCTGCCCGGCGCCAACCACCCCATAGGTGCGTTCGGCCAGGTCGGCGCCGCGCACCTCGGCCATCGCCAGCAGGCAGCCGAGCACGTAGTCCACCACCCCGCGGGCGTTGCAGCCGGGCGCGCTGGACCAGGCGATGCCGGCCTCGGCGAAGTAGTCGAGGTCAAGGTGGTCGGTGCCGATGGTGCAGGTGCCGACGAAGCGCACCGGCGAGCCGGCCAGCGCCGCGCGGCTGACCTCGGTGACCGAGCGCACCAGCAGCACGTCGACCTCGGCCAGTGCCACGCGGTCGATGGCGCGCCCGGGCAAGCGGCGAATGGAGCCCTGGTCGGCGAAGAAGGCGTCGACCACGGGAATGTTTTCATCGGCGAGAATACGCATGCAGACCTCCGCGAACGAGGCTGCACACTCTAGCAGGCTGGGGGCTCGCGGTGTTGCCGAACGGCTCGCGAGGCGGACCTGCCAGCGCCATGCGCAAGCCTCGACGATCGCGTTTTTCCCAACCACGACCGCGAACGATGGCCAGCTACAAGGAACAGAACCGCGAACGCCTCGTCCGCCTCCTCGACCAGGCGGCGTACGCCAGGGAGCCCGTTCATCGAGCCGGCAGCTCGCTCCGCTCCGGCATGGCCGCCAGGCGCTGGCGCATTTCCTCGCTGGCGGCAGGCCCGGCCTGCACGGTGCATTGCTCCAGCGGTACCGTTCGGCCATCGGCGAGAGCCGCCAGGAACGAGCGCACCGGCCGCCCGCTTGTTCGCTCGACGAGCTGCACGCTCTGCCCTTCCTCTGCGTAGTGGCGATTACCCCAGGCGACGAAAGCCATGAGCACGAGGCGAAAATCCTCGCCCTTGGCCGTAGGCACGTACTGATAGCGCAGCGGACGCTGGCTGTAGGGCTGGCGTTCGAGCAGGCCCGCCTCCACCAGCGCGTTCAGGCGCCGGGTGAGCATGTTCGGCGCGATATCCAGGCTGCGGGAAAATTCGTCGAAGCGGCGCAGGCCCTGAAGCGCATCGCGCATGATCAGGATGCTCCACCATTCGCCGACCCGTTCCAGGCTGCGGGCGATGGGGCATTCGGCATCGGCGAAGGTCTTGCGTTGCATGGTTCTTCCTTGGCGAGGCTCACAAAGTGCTGGTCCGCATGTTACTTTCATGATGATAGTTACGTCCACTGACTGCTATTCCAACGGAACAGAAGGACTCGGACCCTCATGAGCAAACGTATCGTCGTCACCGGCATGGGCGCGGTCAGCCCGCTGGGCTGCGGAGTCGAACCCATATGGCAACGCCTGCTGGCCGGGCAATCGGGCATCGCCAAGCTCCCGGCGGAGCTGATCGGCGACCTGCCCATCAGCATCGGCGGCCAGGTCCCCGACCGTGCCCGGGACCCGCAGGCCGGCTTCGATCCCGACCTGCTGCTGGCCGCCAAGGAACAACGCAAGATGGACCGCTTCATCCTCTTCGCCCTGGCCGCCGCGCAAGAGGCCCTGGCGCAGGCCGGCTGGGCGCCGCAGAGCGCCGAGGCGCAGGAGCGCACGGCGACCGTCATCGCCTCCGGGGTAGGCGGCTTCCATGCCATCGCCGAAGCGGTGCGGACCACCGACGGCAAGGGGCCGCGACGCCTGTCGCCCTTCACCATCCCGTCCTTTCTCTGCAACATGGCGGCCGCCCATGTATCGATCCGCCATGGCTTCAAGGGACCGCTGGGCGCCCCGGTGACCGCCTGCGCGGCGGGCGTGCAGGCCATCGGCGACGCGGCGCGGATGATCCGCGCGGGAGAGGTCGACGTGGCGCTCTGCGGCGGCGCGGAAGCGACCATCCACCGGGTCAGCCTGGCCGGCTTCGCCGCCGCGCGCGCCCTGTCCAGCGATTTCAACGACAGCCCCGAGCGCGCCTCGCGCCCCTTCGACCAGGCCCGCGACGGCTTCGTCATGGGCGAAGGCGCCGGCCTACTGGTCATCGAGGAACTGGAGCACGCCCTGGCGCGCGGCGCCAGGCCCATCGCCGAGCTGGTGGGCTACGGCACCAGCGCCGACGCCTACCACATGACCGCCGGGCCGGAAGATGGCAGCGGCGCCCGCCGGGCCATGCAGCAGGCGCTGCGCCAGGCCGGCGTGGAAGCGGCCGCGGTGCAGCACCTGAATGCCCACGCCACCTCCACCCAGGTAGGCGACAAGGGCGAACTGGCCGCCATCAAGGCCGTGTTCGGCACCGGCAGCGGGCTCGCCATCAGCGCGACCAAATCCGCCACCGGCCACCTCCTGGGCGCCGCCGGCGGCATCGAGGCGATCTTCACGGTCCTGGCACTGCGCGACCAGCTCGCCCCCGCCACGCTCAACCTGGAAACGCCCGACACCGACGCCGAGGGCCTCGACCTGGTTCGCGGCGAAGCCCGGCGCTGGCCGATGGAACACGCGCTGTCCAATGGCTTCGGCTTCGGCGGGGTGAATGCCAGCCTGTTGTTCCGGCGTTGGGTGTAGGGTGGGCGACCCCTCTGCCAGTCGTTCCTGAGCACGCTGGCGGAGGGGAAGCCACTCATGTCGCATTGCCCCAGAGCGTGTGGGTTTTCCTATGCTGTAACTGCGTCGTGATGGTCTAGGCGCGATCTGGATTCGTGGGGCAATTGCTTGTGGAGTGGGCGTTCAATGACCGCTTTCGGCCAAGAGCGGACTTACCCTTTCGTTTAGATTGATCTGCCCAGCAGGGAGTCAGTAAGGAAATGGAATGATCGAAGGCCGCTGAACTGATCTTGCTTACTCAATCATGATGGCCATCGCCCTTGGACTTTATGTCAGTGCAAGCGGTGTAGTGCAGCGTGCTCTCGTGGGGAGCGTGACGAGCCAGCGTTAGCTGTCCTCCACGAGAAGCGGCTAGGGCTCGGAAGCTGCCGTTCGACCAAAGAAGACGAACTACCTAACAGAGTTTGCACCATGAGTTGCCCTCGGCAATGATCGGCAGGCTCTCGGGTCGAATAGCCGACCCAGATGTTTACCAGACTTAAGAGAGACGATACGGTAAACTCTCATGGGCGGGTGTAAGTCTGGTCTTTCCGTTAGTGCTGGCGGAACCCTTTCGGGCTCTATCGTGAGATGCTGTCATGCCTTTGGTAGCTGATTATTATCGCGCTAGCGCTGTGAAATTCTCACTTTTTGAATACTTATGTTCTGCCAAGAAAAAACATTAAAAAATGGAAGCGTCCAATGATCTCGTTAAGACCTATGCGAGAAAGCGAATTCTCAGGTTATCTCGATTATTTTGTCCCTGCCTATGCATCTGAGATTTCATCCAGTCATAGGCTTTCGTACAGTGAATCTCTTGTGCAAGCCAAATTGGAAATAGCAGATGATTTACCTGACGGTATCAATACGGCTGGACAATTTTTGCTGTGCCTGTACGATCCGGCAGATGGCCCCGAAGAAGTCATAGGATATCTGTGGTACGAAGAGGATCTGTCCCTGCACTTGGCATTTATAAATGATTTCCACATTCTTCCCGTCCACCAGGGAAAAGGTCTCGCCAAGCAGGCCTTGGAGTCTTTGGAGCGGGAGCTTAAACTTCGAGGATTTCAACAGATAAAATTACGAGTAGCTGGCGACAACGAACGAGCCAAACATGTTTATGAAGGCAGTGGCTTTTGTGTGACCGGTATCAATATGAGCAAGCCGCTCGTTTAGTAGTGAGGTTGCTACCGTTCGCGTACTGGCGTTTGATTACAATGAGTTCGAGGTAATGATGCGAAATTGCCCATCAGAGTAAGCGCTATTGCCTGCACTTTGGCAAATATCTGAGTGTGCGCTGGAGCATACCACGCTTCGCTGCACTGCTCTGCGATAACTCTATGAGTCGCGGTAGGGTTTTGTAGACATGGATTTTTAGTTTTGGGTTGAACGTGTCCTTGGCTTGGCTTCACAAAACTCCTTGTGGCCTTTTCTGTCAGCGGCTGACGGCAGCCAGGGGGCGAAAGCAGCCGGTAATGAGCGATAGCTACCGGCCACAAGCGGGCAGTAGCCTCTGAGTGTTGAAAAGCGCTAACTTTCTACGCTCCCAACGAAACAGCGATATCTATCATTGCCAAGGGTAGATACACCAGTGTCAGTGGCGCGTAAAAGCGGCGAGAGCGAGAGAAGAACGCTGCCAGCGATACTGTGAACATGACCAAATCCAACGCACCCCATAGCTGGAGTGGTGAGGCGTTGAAGAACAGGATATTGGTCGTACTTCCTAATCCTAGATAAATGCAGATCGCCAATAGAGCAAAGCGTCCATCTTGTTCAAAGTAGACCTGAAGGCCATCGGCCTCGTCTTCGCTGCGACTTGGCAATATCAACACCGCCGCACTAAACAGCGATAGTGACAGGCAGACCAAAAGCAGGAACTCGATGAACGAAAAGGCATTCTTTAAGGTGGGGAGGTCGTTTAGGGCCCACCAGAACTGCAGTTGGAACAGGAAAAGCACGAGTGCCCAAGCAAGTGCGACCCAGTCTGGCCGTGCCGTGCGGCGAATCCTGAAAACGGTCATGGCGCCCAACAGAACCCTGGTGATGGACAAGCCCAGAATCATCGAAAGCACGGTCGCCAGAATATGGAAGTTTTCCACGACTGCCCCCTTGCTTGGACTTCGCTCTCGCCTGCCGCGTGCTTCACACCGCAGCCTGCCAAATCCCGACTGATGACATTAGTAATAGACTACGCAACGCCACAGGTAAGATTCAGCCCAAATCGAGCGGCTGCTTCTGGCCGGAAGCTGACACTAGTGGCGGGCAGCTACGGCCAATAACGGACTGTCGGCATCGCCATCACTAGTTACTGAAGATCAGCACAAAGCAACTACCTGATACAGCATTGCAATCACTTGGCCGCAAGCGCCTCGGGCACCTTCCAGCCACCGCCCAACGCTTTGAATGCCGCAACGCCAGTGCGGGCCGACTCGGTTTGCGCCTGGGCTCGGGCATCGGCGGCGCGCAGCAGGTTGTCGTCGGCCTGCAGCACTTCGATCAAGCTGACGACGCCCTGCTGGTAGGCCTCGAACGATGCCTGCCGCGCGCGGCTGAGCGAATCCACGCCCTGCTCAAGCACGTTGGCCTGCTGCTCACGCTTGACCAGTGCCGAGAAGGCGTTTTCCACGTCCTCGGTGGCGCGCAGCACGGCGAGGCGGTAAGCCGCCAGTTGCTCGGCTTCCTGCCCTTTGGCCAGGTCGATCTGGGCATCGATGCGGCCGAAGTCAAACAGGCGCCAACGCAGCCCCAGCACACCAATCGATCAAATCGCCCATGGAACTCACAGGCCGCTGCTCGACGGCCTCCTGCCCCAGGAAGCGCTCGGACAGGGAAATCTCGGGACGCTGGTAATCGGGTCCAACCGCGCAGCCTGCCACCAGGCCGGTACTGATCAGTACAACGAGGAGTCGCTTCGACAGCATGGATGTTCTTCCAGGGCAAGGGAGGAGGTTGCAGAAATTGTGACCATAATACTTTTTGGTCACTAATTGTCTATCACCCTGCCGCTCTGTAGGCTATCCCCCATGAACAAGACCCCCTCCCCCAAAGTTGCAGCACGTGGTCCGGTGGATCACGAGGTGCGTGATCAGATCGTGGCAGCGGCGACCGAGCACTTCCGCCTGTATGGCTACGAGAAGACCACGGTTTCCGACCTGGCCAAGGCCATCGGTTTTTCCAAGGCCTATATCTACAAGTTCTTCGAGTCCAAGCAGGCCATCGGCGAGATGATCTGCTCGAGCTGCCTGCAGCAGATACAGACCGAGGTGAATGCTGCCATCCATGAGGTGGACAGCCCGCCGGAGAAGCTGAGGCGCATGCTCAAGGTGCTGATGGAAGCCTGCCTGCGGCTGTTCTTCCAGGATCGCAAACTCTACGAAATCGCCGCCTCCGCCGCCTCCGGGCGCTGGCCGGCAACCCTGCTCTACGAAGGCTTCATCGAGCAGACCCTTCGCGAGATCCTGCAGCAGGGCCGGCAGAGCGGCGACTTCGAGCGCAAGACGCCTCTGGACGAAACCACCCGCGCGATCCACCTGATCATGCGCCCCTATTTCAACCCGCTGCTGCTCCAGTACGGGCTCGAAACCACCGATGAAGCGCCGGCCCTGCTGTCCAGCCTGGTGTTGCGCAGTCTGTCACCCTGATTAGTGACTATTGACTAAATTGGTCACAAGAATCAAAGTGAGGCTCCCTACGACTTCGCAACGGGTTCCTCATGCGCCGGCGCAACCTCCTTCTGCCCCCCCTGGTCGGTGTAATTCCGTTCGTGCTGCTCGCCTGTAGCGACCAGACGCCCCCCGATCCCCGCACTGACGCGCCACTGGTTCGCATCACCACCATCCAGTCGGCAACCGCTACATCGCGCGCCTTCACCGGCATCGTCGCGGCCAGGGTGCAGAGCGACCTGGGTTTCCGCGTGTCCGGCAAGGTGTTGCAGCGTCTGGTCGATACCGGCCAGACAGTCAAGCGTGGCCAGGTGCTTTTGCGCCTCGATCCTATCGACCTGCAACTCGCCGCCCATGCCCAGCGCGAGGCGGTGACCGCAGCGCGGGCACGGGCTCAGCAGGCCAGCGATGACGAAGCTCGTTACCGCGCCCTGCGCGGCACTGGCGCGGTATCGGCATCTGCCTACGACCAATACAAGGCAGCGGCGGATGCGGCTCGCGCGCAACTCAGTGCAGCCGAGGCCCAAGCCAAGGTTGCCGGTAACGCCACCCGCTACGCCGAGCTGCTCGCCGATGCCGACGGTATCGTCATGGAGACACTGGCCGAGCCAGGCCAGGTGGTCAGCGCCGGCCAGGCCGTGGTACGGCTTGCACATGCCGGCCCACGCGAAGCCCTGGTGCAACTGCCGGAAACCCTGCGTCCAGCAGTCGGTTCCAGCGCTGAGGCCAAGCTCTTCGGCAGGCAAGACGTCAGCGTCGCCACCCGACTGCGCCAGCTGTCGGATGTCGCCGACCGCCAGACCCGCACTTTCGAGGCGCGTTACGTGCTCGAAGGCGAGCTGTCCGACGCGCCGCTGGGCACCACCATCACCGTGCAAATCAGCGATCCGCAAACTGCTTCACCAAGCACAGTGCAGGTGCCCATCGCCGCGCTGTACGACGCAGGCAACGGGCCTGGCATCTGGATGATTCGCGGAGAGCCCGCAGAGGTGGCGTGGACGCCCGTAAACGTTCAGTCGCTGGATGATGAGAGCGCTCGCATCAGCGGCGCGATCAAGCCGGGCGACCAGATCGTCGCCCTGGGCGCGCACCTGCTGCGCGACGGCCAGGCCGTTCGCCTGGCCGAGCCGGCCACCGTGGCGGCAGCCGAGGAAGGCCAGCCATGAGCGAAGGTCGTTTCAACCTCTCCGCACTCGCCGTGCGCGAGCGCTCCGTCACCCTGTTCCTGGTCTGCCTGATCTCCCTGGCGGGTCTCGTCGCCTTCTTCAAGCTGGGGCGTGCCGAAGACCCGGCCTTCACCATCAAGGTCATGACCATCGTCACCGCCTGGCCGGGCGCCACCGCCCAGGAAATGCAGGATCAGGTCGCCGAGAAGATCGAGAAGCGCCTGCAGGAACTGCGCTGGTACGACCGCAGCGAAACCTATACACGCCCGGGGCTGGCCTTCACCACCCTGTCGCTGCTCGACACCACCCCACCCTCGGAGGTGCTCGAGGAGTTCTACCAGGCGCGCAAGAAGATCAGCGACGAGGCCAAGACGCTGCCTACCGGGGTGATCGGCCCGCTGGTCAACGATGAGTATTCGGACGTCACCTTCGCCCTGTTCGCGCTCAAAGCCAGGGGCGAGCCGCAACGCCACCTGGTGCGCGACGCCGAGACCCTGCGTCAGCGCCTGCTGCATGTACCGGGCGTGAAGAAGGTCAACATCATCGGCGAACAGGCCGAGCGCATCTTCGTCGAGTTCTCCCACGAGCGCCTGGCCACCCTGGGCATCGGTCCCCAGGACGTGTTCGCCGCGCTCAACGGGCAGAACGCCCTGACCCCGGCCGGCTCCGTGGAAACCCGTGGCCCCGACGTGTTCCTGCGTCTGGACGGTGCCTTCGATGAGCTAGAGAAGATTCGTGACACTCCGATCATCGCCCAAGGCCGCACCTTGAAGCTTTCCGATGTCGCCACGGTCAAGCGCGGCTACGAAGACCCGGCCACCTTTCTGATTCGCAACGGCGGCGAACCGGCCCTGTTGCTCGGCATCATCATGCGTGAAGGCTGGAACGGGCTCGACCTGGGCAAGGCCTTGAACGATGAAGTGCAGCAGATCAACGCTGAGCTGCCGCTGGGCATGAGCCTGAGCAAGGTCACCGACCAGGCCGTCAACATCAGCGCGTCCGTCGACGAGTTCATGATCAAGTTCTTCGTCGCGCTGCTGGTGGTCATGCTGGTGTGCTTCGTCAGCATGGGCTGGCGCGTCGGCGTGGTGGTCGCGGTGGCAGTGCCGCTGACCCTGGCGATGGTCTTCGTGGTGATGGCCGCCACTGGCAAGAACTTCGACCGCATAACCCTGGGCTCGCTGATCCTCGCCCTTGGACTGCTGGTAGACGACGCCATCATCGCCATCGAGATGATGGTGGTGAAGATGGAGGAAGGCTACGACCGTGTGCGGGCCTCCGCCTATGCCTGGAGCCACACAGCGGCGCCGATGCTCTCCGGCACCCTGGTTACCGCCGTCGGCTTCATGCCCAACGGCTTCGCCCGCTCCACGGCCGGCGAATACACCAGCAACATGTTCTGGATCGTCGGCATCGCGCTGATCGCTTCCTGGCTGGTCGCGGTGATCTTCACGCCGTACTTCGGCGTCAAGCTGCTGCCCGAGATCAAGAAGGTCGAGGGCGGTCACGACGCCATCTACGACACTCCGCGCTACAACCGCTTTCGTCGGATTCTGGGTAAGGTGATCGCCCACAAGTGGCTGGTCGCAGGTTCAGTGATAGGGCTGTTCGTGACGGCCGTGCTCGGCATGGCGCTGGTCAAGAAACAGTTCTTCCCCATCTCCGACCGCCCCGAAGTCATGGTCGAGGTACAGATGCCTTATGGCACCTCGATCCTCCAGACCAGCGCAGCTGCGGAAAAAGTCGAAGCCTGGCTGGCCCAGCAGGCAGAGGCGAAGATCGTCATGGCGTACATCGGCCAGGGCGCACCGCGCTTCTTCATGGCCATGAGCCCGGAACTGCCGGATCCGTCGTTCGCCAAGATCGTCGTACGCACCGACAACCCGGATGAGCGCGAGGCACTCAAGCACAGGCTGCGCAAGGCGATTGCCGAGGGTCTGGCCAGCGAGGCGCAGGTGCGCGTCAGTCAATTGGTGTTCGGCCCCTACTCGCCCTACCCGGTGGCCTACCGGATTAGCGGCCCGGATCCGCAACGCCTGCGCGAGATTGCCAGCGAGGTGCGCCAAGTGATGGATGCCAGCCCGCTGATGCGGACGGTCAATACCGACTGGGGCACCCGCGTTCCCACGCTGCACTTCAATCTGCAGCAAGATCGCCTGCAAGCGGTGGGGCTGACCTCCAGTGCCGTTGCGCAGCAGCTGCAGTTTTTGCTCAGCGGCGTGCCCGTCACCGCCGTACGCGAAGACATCCGCACGGTGCAGGTCATGGCCCGTGCCGCTGGCGATATTCGCCTCGACCCGGCACGGGTGATGGATTTCACCCTGGCCGGCGCCAATGGTCAGCGCATCCCGCTGTCGCAGATTGGCGAAGTGGAGGTACGCATGGAAGAGCCGATCATGCGCTGGCGCGACCGGGTGCCGACTATCACAGTGCGTGGCGATATCGCCGAAGGCTTGCAACCGCCAGACGTGTCGACCGCCATCAGCCAGCAGTTGCAACCCATCATCGACAGGCTGCCGAGCGGCTATCGCATCGAGCAAGCGGGCTCCATCGAGGAATCGGGCAAAGCCAGCAAGGCCATGCTGCCGCTGTTCCCGATCATGCTGGCCGTCACGTTGATCATCATCATCCTGCAGGTGCGCTCGATCGCCGCGATGATCATGGTCTTTCTCACCAGCCCGCTGGGGCTGATCGGCGTAGTGCCGACGCTGATCCTGTTCCAGCAGCCGTTCGGCATCAACGCGCTGGTCGGGCTGATCGCGCTGTCCGGCATCCTCATGCGTAACACGCTGATCCTGATCGGGCAGATTCGCCAGAACGAAGCGGCGGGTCTCGATCCGTTCCGCGCCGTGGTCGAAGCCACCGTGCAACGCGCTCGGCCGGTGATCCTCACCGCGCTGGCGGCGATCCTGGCGTTCATCCCACTTACGCATTCCGTGTTCTGGGGCACCCTCGCCTACACCCTGATCGGCGGCACCTTCGCCGGCACCATGCTGACCCTGGTGTTCCTGCCGGCCATGTACGCCATCTGGTTCGGCATCCGCCCCATCCCCCACGAGCCACTCGCGCAGGCACAACCTGCATGAACAGCCCTTCCCTGATCGAGAGTAACTGCCATGCCCAACTCCCCAGTGGTCGTCATAACCGGCGTGTCATCAGGCATCGGTCGCACGGCGGCCGAACAGTTCGCCGGACGCGGTTGCCGCGTGTTCGGCAGCGTGCGCAACCCGGCCACTGCGCAGGCCATCCCCGGTGTCGAGCTGATTCACCTGGATATTCGTGACGAAGCCTCGATTCGCCAGAGCATCGAACATGTGATTGCAGAAGCCGGGCGCATCGACGTACTGGTCAACAATGCTGGCACCACACTGCTCGGTGCGACAGAGGAAACCGCCATCGACGAGGCCCAGGCGCTGTTCGACACCAACGTCTTCGGCGTCCTGCGCGTTACCCAGGCGGTACTGCCGCAGATGCGCAAGCAAAGCGCAGGGCGCATCGTCAACGTCAGTTCGGTGCTCGGCTTCCTGCCAGCACCCTACATGGGCCTGTACTCGGCTTCCAAACATGCAGTGGAGGGTTTGTCCGAGACCCTGGATCACGAGGTGCGGCGCTTCGGCATTCGCGTCGCGTTGGTCGAGCCTTCGTTCACCAAGACCAGCCTCGACCTCAACGCGCCACAGGCCGCCCTGCGTATCGCTACCTACGACAGCGAGCGGGCAACCGTCTCCCAGGCCATCCAGATGAACGTGCAGAAGGCACCTTTGCCCGATGCGGTCGCCGCGACCATCGTCGAGGCCGCCCTGGGCGCGTGGAAAATGCGCCACACCCCCAAAGGCGAGGCCACCCTGCTCAGACGCCTGCGCCGCTTTATGCCGGCAGGCCCAGTCGACTCGGGCCTGCGCAAGACCTTCGGCCTCGGCTGATTCACCTCTTCACGTACGAGACCACACCATGCACAGAGAACACAGCACACGTATCGTCGTTACCGGCCTGGGCATCGTCAGCCCTCTATGCTGTGGCAGCGAGACGGTATGGACGCGCCTGCAGGCCGGCCACTCGGGCCTAGACTGCAGCAGCCCCTCGGCAGTTAGCAAAGCGCGGCTAGCTGCAGCCGTCGAAATCTTCGCCCAAGTCTATGCATAGGCCATTTGGACGTGTCTAAGACATCGAAACTCTGAGTGCCCAAAGCGAAGACGAACTTCATTTTGTCGCTCTACTTGCGATGTCAGCTTAGATTCTGACATTGGTTGGAGCGTCCGATTACGGCCGTAGCTGCCCGCCACTAGTGTCAGCTTCCGGCCAGAAGCGACCCTTGGTTATCTACGAACTCAGGGCCCATTCAGTAGCCGTGGCAAGAAAGTCGGTGTTGGTTATCAGAAAATCCCGCAGGCGGCAGTTGCGGAATAGTCAGAGCCAGCGGCGAACCTCGGCCTTGTAGCGGCGGTAGTCGTCGCCGAACTTTGCTTCGAGATAGCGCTCCTCGCGGGCGATCACCTGCGTCTGGATCGCGACCAACACCAACGGAAGCAACGCGAAGGCGATCGGTCCGTCGAAGCCGACCGCAAGGCCTGCATAGATAAGCGCCATGCCGAGATACATGGGATTGCGGGTCCACCGATAGGGACCGGTCGTTGCGATGAGGGTCGTTGGTCGCGACGGCGGAATGTTGGTGCCCATACGCCGGAACAGCCCCGCCGCCGCAAGCATCATTACCGCGCCGGCAGCGAACGGCAGCGCGCCCATTGCGATCAGCAACCACCAATCGATGCCGAAAGAGTGCAGGGCGACGAACCGATCCGCCGCCAGCCCCAACAGCAGCGCTCCCAGATAGATGAAGGGCGGAGGGAAGCGCACCCCCGCGCTGTCCGGCTCGACGGCCATGTTCATCTCCTCTCTATGGGCTCAAGCCAGCATCGACTGCTGGGCGAAAATACCCGCCATCGCGCCCTGCGATGATGCCTGGGTGACCGAGGGCAATATGGGGGTGGTGAGATCGCCGGCGGCATAGATGCCAGGCGTGCTGGTTTGGCGGCGCTCGTCGACCTTGAGCACGACGCCGGTGGGCGTATCCATCGTGGCAAGGCCCAACGATTCATGCAGGTTTGCGGACGGCTTGTTGCGCGGATGAGCAAACAGGATGTCGACCGCGACAGTGGAGCCAGTGTCGAGATTGACGGTAGCGATATGCCCCTGGTGATGGGCGATGTCGACGATCCGTCCGTCGACGACAGGTATGTTGCGGTGCGCCAGATCGGCCTGGATATCAGGTGTAATGTCGTGACCATCGGCAAAGACAGTCAACCTGTCGGTCCAATCGAGGAACAGCCTGACCTGGTTGTGCGATTGCGGGCCGGACCACACGAGGCCCCAATGCTGGCCGGCGGCTTCAAAGCCGTCGCAATAGGGGCAGGGGACGATGGACGTGCCCCAACTCTCGGCAAAGCCTGGAACATCAGGCATCTGATCGGCAACGCCATAGCTCAGGATCACGCGGCGGGCCTTTAGGCTTTCGTGATCGTCAGTGACAACGCAGAAATCGTCTATTACGCCAGAAATCTTCTCTGCCCGGGCATTGACTAGCCTGACCGTTGGATAGCGCGTCAACTGCTGCCGCGCCGCGGCCAGGATGTCCAGCGGCGGCGTGTGATCGTGACCGAGCAGACCATGCGAATGGCCGGCAAAGCGGTTACGCGGCCGACCGGTATCGAGAACGATGACCTTGCGACGGGCACGGCCGAGCTGCAAAGCGGCGGCGAGACCTGCAAAACTTCCGCCGATGATGATGACGTCATTCATGGTGATGGGCTCCGCTGGAGGGCAGGTTGTAGCCAAGCCCTTGGATTGCTCATTTAAGACACTGAGTGGTATCCTAAACCTTAAATTAAGATACTGTAAAGTACCAATATCATGACCGAAACCATACAGGCACGGCGCGGTCGGCCCACCAACGAGGCGCTTGCCCAAACGATACTCGACGCCGCGAGCGAACTTTTTGTGGAATTGGGTTTTCAAGCGACGACGTTGGACAAGGTCGCCCAGCGGGCGAAGATATCCAAGCTCAGCATCTATAGGCGTTTCGAGAACAAGGAGGCGCTGTTCAGCGCAGCCATCGCGGCCGGCTGCCAGCAGTCGTTTGCACCACAGGCCCTGCTTGAAGGTGTCGAAGGTTCGGTCGAAGACCAACTTATGGCGGTGGGAACATCACTGCTGCGCACGCTATTGAGACCAGACGTCAGCAGTATCGAAGCCATGGTCATGGCCGATAAAACGAGTCAAAACGCCCTGAGCAAGTGCCACTACGAAGCCGGCGCCGCTCATGTCATCGCCGACATCGATGCCTTGTTGCGCCAACTTCACGCGAAGGCGCTTCTCAACGTGCCCGATCCCCTCCAAGCCGCCCGCTTGTTTGCCGCGCTCTTCAAAGGCTCCGATCTATTGATGATCGCCCGATTCGATCAGGCGAGAGCAGAGGACGAAATAGAATCCTATTGCCGATCGGCCGTCGCCATGTTCATCGCCGCGCACGGTCGCAGCGACCACGCGGGTGGATAAGCATTTAATTGCTCCGAGGCAGCTCGGCCCAGGCTTGTGTTTGCGCTTTAGGGGCCGCAGCGGAATCACAGGCTGCGTCCGATAACTGTCGCAGTACTGGCGCAAGTGCTCAACATCGTAGCCTGAATCGACCATAGATTCGTCGACTCCTTCAAGCTGCTGTCTCTGGCCAGGAGCGGCTGCTATTGGCCGATTGCAGCCCCTGACGAAAGCCCCCAAGCCCCCTCGAAAGTTCCCCCTCCGGTTTCGGACGGCAGCTCTCTAGCCTATCCTCCCCCGCCACAACAGCAGGAGGTTCCATGCCGGTTTCGTTACCCTTCGAGCAAGTCGATGTCTTCTCCGAACAGCCCTTCAAAGGCAACGCCGTTGCCGTGGTGATTGGCGCCGACCGCCTGAGCAGCCGGCAGATGCTGGAGTTCGCTGCCTGGACCCAGTTGAGCGAGACGACCTTCCTGCTGCGGCCGACCGTTGCCGAAGCCGACTATCGCGTGAGGATCTTCACCCCGCTGCGGGAGTTGCCCTTTGCCGGGCATCCGACGCTGGGGAGCTGCCAGGTCTGGCTGAACCAGGGGGGCGGCAATGCTGCTGACGAGATCGTCCAGGAGTGTCTGGCGGGCCTGATCCGCATCCGCCGCAAGGGCGCCTTGCTGTCGTTCGCGGCGCCTCCCCTGCTTCGTGGCGGAGCGGTCGAAGACGAGGTGTTGCGACGGATCGAGAGCGGGCTTGGCCTGTCCCCGGGGCAGGTACTCGGCAGCCAATGGGTGGACAACGGACCCGGCTGGGTCGCCGTTCGGCTGGCCACGCGTGACGAGGTCCTGGCCATTCGCCCGGACTACGCGCAGCTCGACGGGCTCAACGTGGGGGTGGTCGCACCCTGGCAAGGTCCCCAGGCGGAGGCGGATGTGGAAGTGCGCGCCTTCATGGGCGAGGAACTCAATGAAGACCCCGTCACCGGCAGCCTCAACGCGAGCCTGGCGCAATGGCTGATCGGCACGGGAGTCATGCCCGGGCGCTACACGGCGAGCCAGGGCACGGCCTTGGGTCGCCGGGGGCGGATAAGCGTCGAGCAGATCGGCGGCGATATCTGGATCGGCGGTGAGGTGCAGCCGGGCATGTCGGGGCAGGTCGTGTTCTGAGCGGGACGGCGTACCCTGTCCTTCCCCATTACCTGGCCGACCTGGATCGGCGTCCGGCATTGGACGGAAATGCCTGCCCATGACAACGGGGCCGCCTTCCCTCTGGAAGCACCCTCCCTGCCCACCGGGCCCGCCCAGGCCCGGTGGCTCCGCCCTCCCCTCACCAGTTGTGCGTATAGCTCGCCGTCAGCACCGTGCCCGGCGCCGGCAGGTGGCTGGTGTTGTTGTTGTTGCGCAGCAACTGGCTGTAGAGCGGGTAGTAGTCGCGGTTGAACAGGTTCTGGATGCCCAGGCTCAACTGGTCGTCGGGGGTGATGCGGTACTGGCTGACCAGGTCGACCGTGGTGTAGGTGCTGACCTGGCGCCGGCCGAAGCTTTCCACGCCGTCGAGACGGTAGTCCTTGGAGTCGAAGAAGGTGGCCTGCAGGCGGTTGTTCCAGTCGGCATCCGGCTTGTATTGCAGGTAGGCGGTCAGCTTCAGCGGCGGCACGCGGTAGCCGGTCATGTCCTGCCAGTCCTTGCCGTCCGGCTTCTCGCGTCCGCGCATCCAGGTGGCGCTGCCGCCCGCGCCCCAGACTTCGTCGTCGCTGAGCCAGTCGGCGCTGGCCTCGACGCCGTAGATGCGCTCCTTGGTGCGGGTGAGGATCAGGCCGTTGTTGAAGCTCTGCACGTCGCCCAGCTTGGAGGTGGTGTAGAACAGCGCCAGGCTGCCCAGGGTGTTGCCGCCGATGGCGCCGCGCCAGCCGAGTTCGTAGTTGTTGGTCTTCACCGGTTCGAGGTTCGAGGAGCCGATATCGAAGCCACGGCGGGCGTTGCGCAGCTGGATGCCGACGTCGGGCAGCTGGAAGCCCTGGCTGAAGGAGGCATAGATTTCCTGGCCAGCCACCGGCGAATAGACGATGCCGAGGTTCGACAGCACCGCGTCGTAGTCGAGGTCGCCGCCCTTGACGGTCACCGGCGAGGCGGCCTTGGACTCGGAGAGCGGGATGAAGTCGTCGAATTCGGCGGTGGAGTATTCGTAGCGCAGGCCGCCGTCGATCGACCAGTGTTCGTCGAAGCGATGCTGCAACTGGGCGAACGCGCCGGCGCTGCGGGTGCGTAGCGGCGGCATGTAGGTGAGCTTGCCGATCTTGTCGAAGACCAGCCCGCCGCTGGCGTCGTAGGCCGCCGGGTCGAACACGTCGAGCGGCATGTCGCTGCGTTCCTGGTTGTAGTCGCCGCCCCAGACCAGTTCGGTATTGCCGCTTTCGCCCAGCGGCGTGCGCAGGGTCAGGCGGCTGCCGAACACTTCGCTGTTCTGCATGATCTGGTCGACGTTGCCGCCGCGGGTGGAGACGGCGCGGGCATCGAACGGAGTGAAGCGGGTGAAATAGTCACGGTAGTAGAGCTGCGCGGAGAGCCGGCTGCCGAGGATGTCGAGGTTCTCGTACTCGAGGTTCGCCAGGGTGTTGCGGATGCGGTTCTGCTCGTCCAGCTCCAGGCCCTTGATCGCGTTGGCCGGGACCGAGCCCGGCGGCAGCCTGGCGACCCTCGGGTCGGTGGCGTAGTCGGTGTCCTGGCGGGCGTCGTAGTGGCTGAGGGCGAGCTGCACGCGCTGGTTCTCGTCGATGCGCAGGCCGAGCTTGCCGCCGATGTTGTAGACGTTCGAGTCGAACAGGTCGCCCTGGCTGGGTTCCGGGGCGATGCGGTCGCCATGGGCGTCGTAGGAAGCGCCGACGTGACGGGTGCCGAAGTCGAACGAATAGTCGAGCGCCCCCAGGGAGCCGGCGAAGTATTGCTGGAACTGGCCGCCGAGGCCATCGCTGCCCAGCCGGGTCAGCGGCGAGGTGGCGCTGAGGCGGGTTTCCGCGCGGTTCTCGCCGCCGGCCGGACGGGTGGTGATGGAGATGATCCCGCCGGTGGCGCCGCTGCCGTAGATGGCGCTGCTGCCACGGATGACCTCGATCCGCTCGATCAGCGCCGGGTCGATGTTGGCCAGGTTGCGCGAGGAGTCGCGGTTGGTGTTCAGCGGCACGCCGTCGACCATCACCAGCATGCTGCGCCCGCGCAGGGTCTGGCCGTATTCGGTGATGGTGCGGCTGGAATCGGACATCCCCGGCACCGCCTTGGCCAGCACGGTGGCCAGGCTGTCGGAGCCCTGGCGCAGCTCCTCCAGTTGGGCATGCTCGATGACGGTGGACTGGCGCGTGGCGGAGACCAGGTCGCTGCTGGTGCGCGAGGCGGTGATTTCCATCTGCTCCATGTCCAGCGGTTCGCTGCGGGCTTGCGTAGCGGGCACGGCGGCTTCGCTGGCCGGAACGACGATGAAGGTATGTTCGTCCCTGGCCTGCGCCTTCAGGCCGCTATCCCTGAGCAACTGGCGCAATGCCTCTTCGGGGGTGAAACGCCCCTTCAGCGCGGGCGCCTGGCGGCCGGCGCCGAGATCGCCGGCGAAAAGGATCTGTACCGAGGATTGCTGCGCGAGGGCGTTGATCGCCTGGCCGAGCGGCGCGGCGGGCAGATCCACGTCGAGCTTTTCCTGGCCCTGGGCCGACACCGCCAGGAGCAGGCTGCTGGCGAGCAATGAAGGACGCAGGTGGCGACTGCGGAGGGAAAAATGCACGTCTCGATTTCCTATGCAGGTTGGCTTTTCCTGGATAGCCGCCACGGCGCGCGGGAAACCCTACCTGCGTCCGAGAATTATTTTCGCGTCGATTTGCGTTGGATCTCGACGCTGCCGTCCTCCTGCCGCGACACGGCCACGGGAAGGATGCTCGGCAGCAGGTCGAGCAGCCGGTCGGCGTTGTGCGCGGCGAAGACGCCGGTCAGCCGGAGGGAGGCCAGGCTGGGGTCGTCCAGGAGAATGGGCGCCTTGCGATAATGGCGCAGCAGCGCGACGGCTTCGCCCAGGGGCGTGCGCTCGAAGACCAGGCGGTCGTCTTTCCAGGCCATCGCCGTGGCGGCATCGACCTTGGCCAGCGGCATCAGTTGCCCGCCAATGGCATCGACCTGCTGGCCCGGCAGGAGCACGACTGGCGCTTGCGCCGTAGCCGAGGTGCCGACCTCCACCCGGCCACGCTCCAGGGTCACGCGGACATCGTCGTCCAGGCGGCGCACGTTGAACCGGGTGCCGAGCACGCGGATGTCGGTCGAACCCACGGACACCACGAAGCGCCGATAGCGCGCCGGGGATACCTCGAAAAGCACCTGCCCCGCGCGCAACGCGACCCGGCGGCTGAGCGGGTGCCAACTGACCTCGATCTGGCTGCCGCTGTCGAGCAGGAGCTGGCTGCCGTCGGCCAGGGTCACGTCGCGCCGCTCACCGATGGCGGTGGCGAAGCGCTCGCGCTTGTAGGCCGGGTCCAGCCAGGCCAGGGCGCCGATGGCCAGCGCCAGCAATAGCGCGACGCCGGCCGCCTTGCTTGCCTTGCGCGATTTCGGCCGGGAGGGCGGCAGCGGGAACAGGTCCTTCAGCGCGTCGCGATGGCGCTCCAGGGCGTCGTCCAGCGGAACCTGCCCATTCCGTTTCGAGGGCTGGGTCATGGCCGTGCCTCGCCGCGGCCGAGCCGTTCCCGGCAGGCCGCCAGTCCGAGGCGCAGGTGCTTTTCCACGGTCTTGACGGAGATGCCGAGGCGGTCGGCGACTTGCGCCTGGGGAACTTCGTGGATCTTGTGCATGACGAAAACGGCCTGGCAGCGAGGAGGAAGCGTGGCGATGGCGTCGACCAGTGCCTGGAACTCGCGCTCGGCCTCATGGCGACCCATGGGCGTCGCCGCCATGCAGGCGACTTCCGGAAGCTCGGCGACGGCTTCCACCCAGGCGGTTCGACGACGGTCGCTACGATAGCGGCTCACGGCGGCGTCGTGGGAGATTTTCCGCAGCAGGGCCAGGGGCGTGTGCACGTCCTCCTTCTCGTCGCGTTCGAGCAACTGCACGCACACGTCGTGCACCACTTCGCGCGCCATGCCCCGGTCGCCGAAGCGCCGGCGAACATGGTCGACCAGTTCCTCGTAGTGACGAACCAGTGTGGACAACAGCGTCGGCTTGGCGGGATCGAACGGCACGATGCACCCAGGAAAGGAGCCTGGCTCCGAAGAATGGGGGTCGAGTGTAAATGAGAAACAGTCGCAGATGAAAGACCGGTCATCGTCAGGGATTGCCTGGGTTGGCGTGCGTAGCGGGCAGGTGGCTTTCGCCCGACCGCGCAACTGCCGAGCCAGGGCGGAGAGGGATCCCCTTTTCGCCCCGCTACTCAACCCCCCGGCCTTGCCGGGGGGCACCGCCTCCGTCGGTTATCGGTGTCTGCGTGCGTATTCCGCCTCGAACAGTGACAGGGCGTCGCTGAGCAACGACAGCAGGGAACCGGTGATGCGGCAGATGCTTTCACCGGGCTCTTCGGTTTCGTCGAGCAGGTCGAGGACGCTCAGCGTTCCGATCGCCGACTCCAGCCGGCGGCGGGCGGTGTCGAACAGGTCTTCGCTGGCTGCGCTGCTGTCCAGGTAGAGGGTGGCGCAACCGGGGTGCTGGTTGCATTGCGAGGTGCGTCGCAGGGGGATGAAGGTGGAAGGGGACTGTGCGGTTATTGCGGGATTCGACGTATCATCGGCCTTAGCCATGGGTCAGCTCCTATCGTTAAGCTGGTCTCTGGTTAGCGGGTCGTAGGTGTTCCTGCACCTGCGGCTCGCGTCTTTTCTGCCCCCAAGAAAACAGACTTGGCGACCCCTCCATCTTCCTCCTACTGGTTTTTTATCCAATTCCTGGGCGTCTGAGAGAGGCTGCGGAAAAGTCTGGGGGAGATGTCCGGCGTTTCCAGGGCATGTCATCCGCCGCTGTCACGGGTATCCGGCGGATAACCGCCAGGCGGTTATTCGCCCTACGGGGTCGGGCCTCAAGCGGGCAGCGCGGGGTCGTTTGTCTGCGCGTAGCGCGGTGGGGGGCTGGGCAACCGGCACGACCCTGCTGACCCTTCCTGACCACCCCGTCAACCCGTAAACTACGCGGTTCCCCTGCCCAGACAAGGACTGCCGTGAACAGCCCCGCCCTGCCCCTTTCCCGTGGCTTGCGCATCCGCGCCGAACTCAAGGAACTGCTGACCCTCGCCGCGCCGATCATGATCGCGCAACTGGCGACCACCGCCATGGGCTTCGTCGATGCGGTGATGGCCGGGCGCGCCAGTCCGCACGACCTGGCAGCGGTGGCGCTGGGCAACTCGATCTGGATCCCGATGTTCCTGCTGATGACCGGCACCCTGCTCGCCACCACGGCCAAGGTCGCCCAGCGCCATGGCGCCGGCGACCAGCCCGGCACCGGGCCGCTGGTGCGCCAGGCGCTGTGGCTGGCGCTGCTGATCGGACCGCTGTCGGGGGCGGTGCTGTGGTGGTTGTCGGAGCCGATCCTCGGCTTGATGAAAGTGCGCCCGGAACTGATCGGGCCGAGCCTGCTGTACCTCAAGGGCATCGCCCTGGGCTTCCCGGCGGCGGCGCTGTACCACGTACTGCGCTGCTACACCAACGGCCTGGGACGGACCCGGCCGAGCATGGTGCTGGGGATCGGCGGGCTGCTGCTGAACATCCCGATCAACTACGCGCTGATCTACGGCCACTTCGGCATGCCGAAGATGGGTGGCCCCGGCTGCGGCTGGGCCACCGGCTCGGTGATGTGGTTCATGTTCCTCGGCATGCTGTTCTGGGTGAACAAGGCCTCGATCTACCGCGCCAGCCAGTTGTTCTCGCGCTGGGAGTGGCCGGATCGCGCGACCATCGGCCCGCTGGTGGCGGTCGGCCTGCCGATCGGCATCGCGGTGTTCGCCGAGTCGAGCATCTTCTCGGTGATCGCCCTGCTGATCGGCGGGCTCGACGAGAACGTGGTGGCCGGCCACCAGATCGCCCTGAACTTCAGCGCGCTGGTGTTCATGATTCCCTATTCGCTGGGGATGGCGGTGACCGTGCGGGTCGGCCACAACCTCGGCGCCGGCCTGCCGCGCGACGCGCGCTTCGCCGCCGGCGTGGGGATGGCCGCGGCGCTGGGCTACGCCTGCGTCTCGGCGAGCCTGATGTTGTTGCTGCGCGAGCAGATCGCCGCGATGTATTCGCCGGACCCGGCGGTGATCGCCATCGCCGCCTCGCTGATCGTGTTCTCCGCGCTGTTCCAGTTCTCCGACGCCCTGCAGGTCACCGCCGCCGGGGCCCTGCGCGGCTACCAGGACACCCGGGTGACGATGATCATGACCCTGTTCGCCTACTGGGGCATCGGCCTGCCGGTGGGCTACAGCCTCGGCCTCACCGACTGGTTCCAGGAACCCACCGGACCGCGCGGCCTGTGGCAAGGCCTGGTGGTGGGCCTGACCGGCGCGGCGATCATGCTCTGCATCCGCCTGGCGCGCAGCGCGCGGCGCTTCATCCGCCAGCACGAGCGCCTGCAGCGGGAGGACGCGGAGGCCGCCTCAGTCCTTGGCCGGTAGCGCCGGGGCGGCGCCACGCGACTTGACGCTGAGGGTAGTGCCGACCGAGGCGAGGATGATCGCGCCGATGGCCAGCCATTGGGTCGGGCTCAGCCGCTCGCCGAGGAACAGCAGCCCGGAGAGCGCGCCGAAGGCCGGCTCGATGCTCATCAGGGTGCCGAAGGTGCGCGCCGGCAGGCGGGTCAGCGCGACCATTTCCAGGGTGTAGGGCAAGGCCGTGGAGAGCACCGCGACGCCCAGCGCCAACGGGATCAGCGCCGGGTCGAGGAGGTCGGCGCCGGCGTGGGCGACGCCGATCGGCACAACCAGGATCGCCGCCACCAGCACCCCCAGCGCGGCGCCCTGGGCGCCATGGTCGGCGCCGGCGCGCTGGCCGAAGAGGATGTACAGCGCCCAGCACACGCCGGCACCGAGGGCATAGGCGGCGCCGACCAGGTCGAGCGGCTCGGCGCTGTTGCCCAGCGGCAGCAACAGCCAGATGCCGAACACCGCCAGGCCGATCCAGAGGAAGTCCAGCAGGCGCCGCGAGGAGAGGATCGCCACCAGCAGCGGCCCGGTGAACTCCAGGGCCACCGCGATGCCCAGCGGCACGGTGCGCACCGAGAGATAGAACAGCAGGTTCATGCCGCCCAGGGCGATGCCGTAGACCACCACCGAGCGCAGCGATTGCAGGCTCAGGCGCTTGCGCCAGGGACGCAGGAGCAGCAGCAGGATCAGCGCGGCGAAGAACAGCCTTAGGGCCGTGGTGCCCTGGGCGCCGACCAGGGGGAACATGCTTTTCGCCAGGGAGGCGCCGCTCTGGATCGAGGCCATAGCGATCAATAGCAGGCCGACCGGCAACAGCGTTCCGGCGAGGCCGCGGGAGGTGGAGGTCATGGAAGAGGTCCGGCAGTGGGAAGCAGCCCGATGGACTGCGGGAAACGGGATGTGCACTATAATGCGCAAAACCGCGACAGTGAGCAATATATTGCCCAACCCTACCGAACGCCCCAGCGTCCTCGAACATGTCTCCGGCAACGTCCGCCGCCTGCGCCTGCAAGCCGGCCTCAGCCAGGAAGCGCTGGCCCGCGCGGCCAGTGTCAGCCGGCGGATGCTGGTGGGCATCGAGAGCGGCGACGTCAATGTCAGCCTGTCGACCCTCGACCGTATCGCCGCCGCCCTCGGCGTGCTGTTCCCCGACCTGGTCCAGGCACCGGCCACCGACCGCTCGCGGATCAATGCGGTGGCCTGGGTCGGCCACCACCCCGAGAGCCGCGCCACCCTCCTCGCCAGCGCACCGGCGCGGCGCGAGGTGGAACTCTGGGCCTGGTCGCTGGGACCGGGCGAGCGCTACGTATCGGAACCCGACGCCGC
This sequence comes from Pseudomonas aeruginosa, assembly GCF_001457615.1. Lineage (GTDB taxonomy): Bacteria > Pseudomonadota > Gammaproteobacteria > Pseudomonadales > Pseudomonadaceae > Pseudomonas > Pseudomonas aeruginosa. Next base: position 4,040,883 of record NZ_LN831024.1, read on the forward strand.
CGGCTGGCGGGAGATGGTTCTGGTCATCGAAGGTCGCCTGCGCCTGGAACTGGCCGACGGCGAACGGCGCATCGAGGCCGGCGACTTCCATGCCTTCGCCAGCGACCAGCCGTACGCCTACGTCAACGACGGCGACGAGGTGGTGCGTTTCACCCGCAACGTGGTGAGCTAGGCTCTAGCCTCGAGCCAGCCTTCCAGAGGAGACCGCGATGAGCGCACGCGTACGACCCTTCCTGATGTTCCAGGGGGTCCAGGCCGAGGCGGCCATGAACTTCTACCTGTCGCTGTTCGACGACGCCGAGATCCTCCAGATCCAGCGCTACGGCGCCGAGGGGCCGGGCCCGGAGGGCTCGGTGCTGAAGGCGCTGTTCCGCCTCGGCGACCAGAGCGTGCATTGCATCGACAGCCATGTGCGGCACGCCTTCGATTTCACCCCGGCGTTCTCCTTCTTCGTCGACTGCGAGAGCAACGCGCAGATCGAGCGCCTGGCCGAGGCCCTGAGCGACGGCGGCAAGGCCCTGATGCCGCTCGGCGACTACGGCTTCAGCCAGCGTTTCGCCTGGCTGGCCGACCGCTTCGGGGTGTCCTGGCAGCTCAATCTGGCCTGAGCCCGGCAGTTGCCGTCAGGCTTCCTGGAGGACTTCCTGGCACACATCGACCCACTGCGCATCCACCAGCTCGGCCATCCGTTGCGGGGCGATGCGGACCGCGCTGTGCACCGCCCCGGCGGCCGGAAGCACTTCGTCGAAGGCTTGCAGCGAGACGTCGCAGTACACCGCCAGCGGCGTCGCCAGGCCGAACGGGCAGACTCCGCCGACCGGGTGCCCGGTCAGCTCGACCACGTCCTCGGCGCCGAGCATCTTCGCCTTGCCGCCGAAGGCGGCCTTGATCTTGCGGTTGTCCAGCCGCGCGTCGCCGCGCGCCACTACCAGAACGGTGCGCTCGCCGACCCGCAGCGACAGGGTCTTGGCGATCCGCCCCGGCTCCACGCCATGGGCCTCGGCGGCCAGGGCGACGGTGGCGGTGCTGGTTTCCAGCTCGATGATGCGCAGGTCCGGGGCTTTCTCGGCGAAGAACCGCCGGACGGATTCGAGGCTCATGGGGTGGGCTCCTTGGCGAAAACCCACGAACTTATGCAAGCACGCCGAGGCTGTCCAGCGCCGCGCGCTCAGGCGAAGCGCACGCAGTAGATCGGCGGCAGGTTGGCGGAGAGCTGCTGCCAGTCCTCCCCGCCGTTCTCGCTGAGCCACAGGCCGCCGGTGGTCGAGCCCATGGCCAGGCGCTCGCCGCTGGGGTCGATGTCCAGGCCGTGGCGGTAGACCAGGTCGTAGGCCGGGCCGTCGGGCAGGCCGCGCTCGAGGGTCTCGAAGCTGCGGCCACCGTCGCGGGTGCGGGTGACCACGAAACGGGCGTCCCTGGGAATGCGGCATTCGTCCTTGGTCGCCGGGACGAACCAGGCCGTGTCCGGCTGCCGCGGATGCACGGCGACGGCGAAGCCGAAGCTGGACGGCTCGGCGACCACGCCCTGCCAATGCAGGCCGCCGTCGCGGGAACGGAAGATGCCGTTGTGGTGCTGCACCCAGAGGAACTCCGGGCGCGCCTGGCACTGCACCAGGCGGTGCGGGTCCTGGATCGCCGCCTCCTCGCTCTGCTCCGGCGGCATGTAGTCGGCGCGCATGCCTTTGGTGGTGCAGGTCCAGCTGCGGCCGTCGTCGTGGCTCTGCCAGACGCCGCCGCAGGACACCGCGACGGTGAGGTGGCGACTGTCGCGTGGGTCGACGCAGATGGAATGGATGCCGGGATGGTCGTAGCCGCCGCCGAACCACTGGGCGCGCTCGGGTCGTTCCCAGAGTTCGCGGTTGAGGCGCCAGCTGGCGCCACGGTCGTCGGAGCGGAACAGGCCGCCGGGGATGGTCCCGGCCCACAGCGTGCCGGGCCGGTCGGCGCCGCCTGGCTCGAGGATCCACAACTGCTGTAGCGACCAGGGTGGCTCCGCCGCCTGGCCTTCCAGCGGTTCGGCCGCTGGCGGCTGCGGCGGATAGACCGGCACCGCGCATTCCATCCAGTCCGTCGCGCCGGCGTCGCGACGCCACAGCTTGACGCCGAAATGGCCGAGGTTCAGCGCCGCGTAGAGCGCGCCGTCGCGCGGGTCGGCGAGGAGCATGCTCAACGGCTCGCCGAGGAAGTGGCTGGCCATCGGCAGCCACTGGCCCACCGCGTTGCGCCGCAGCTCGAACAGGCCCTTGCGGGTGCCGACATAGAGTCGCTCGCTCACCGGATGTCCTCCTCTGTCATGGTCAACCGCCGCTCAGCGCCTGCACCACGTAGATCTCGCTATCGTCTTGGAGCGGATCGCCCAATCCCCGGCGATCGCGGACCTGCACGCCATCGACGAACAGCGCCACATGCCGGCGCAGGCTGCCCTGGTCGTCGAGCAGGTAGCCGCGCAGGCGCGGCTCGCGGGCGAAGGCCGCCTGCAAGGCGGCGGCGACGGTGGCGGCGCCGACATCCAGCGCGGGCATGGCGACGTGCCGCTGGATGGCCGGGGCGAAGACGATACGGGGCATGCCGAGGCTCGCGAAAATGGCTCTGCTGGAACAGTGTAGAAGCCCTGCAGGCCACGGCTGGCGCGGCCCGCCCAGCGGTCGGCACACTCCGCAGCGACGCTCGTCGGCCATCCCGGCCGCTCGGCGCGGGCCTCCTATACTGCCCCGGCCAGCGAAAAAACCGCCGTCGCCTGTCGATCCGCCGGCCCGCCGTTCGACCAGTTCGGGAGGCGGGCCAGAACGGGCCGTCATTGCGCAGAACAACAAGGAGAACGCAGATGAGATTCATGGTGATCGTCAAGGCCACCCAGGCTTCCGAAGCCGGCGAGATGCCCAGCGAGGAACTGCTCGCGGCGATGGGCCGCTACAACGAGGAACTGGTCAAGGCCGGGGTGATGCTCGCCGGCGAAGGGCTACAGCCCAGCGCCAAGGGCGCCCGGGTGCGTTTCTCCGGCAACGCGCGGACGGTGATCGACGGCCCCTTCGCCGAGACCCGCGAGCTGATCGCCGGTTTCTGGATGTTCCAGGTGGCCTCCCTGGAAGAGGCCATCGAGTGGGTCAAGCGATGCCCGAACCCATTCGACGGCGAATCCGAGATCGAGATCCGCCAGGTCTTCGAGGCCGAGGACTTCGGCGAGGAGTTCACCCCGGAACTGCGCGACCGCGAGGAGCGCCTGCGCGCCGAGCTGGAAAAACGCAACTGAACCGCCCCGCACTCCGCCAAGAACGAGGAAAGCGCCATGCAAATCGTCCCCTACCTGATCTTCAACGGTAATTGCCGGGAGGCCTTCAGCTGCTACCACCAGCACCTGGGCGGCACCCTGGAGGCCATGCTGCCGTTCGGCGACAGCCCCGAGTGCGGCGACATCCCGGCCGACTGGAAAGACAAGATCATGCACGCACGGCTGGTGGTCGGCAGCTTCGCCCTGATGGCCTCGGACAATCACCCGGCCTATCCCTACGAAGGCATCAAGGGCTGTTCCATCAGCCTCAACGTCGACAGCAAGGCCGAGGCCGAGCGCCTGTTCAACGCCCTCGCCGAGGGCGGCTCGGTCCAGATGCCGCTGGGCCCGACCTTCTGGGCGGCGAGCTTCGGCATGTTCACCGACCGCTTCGGCGTGGCCTGGATGGTCAACTGCGAGCAGGACCGGTAGCGTCCGCTACGCGGGCCCGCCGCCAGGTGAATCGGCGGCGGGCCCGCGTTCCGCTGTGCGCGAGTCGCGATCGATAGACGCACTGCTGCGATAATTTAGGTTGCATTTTAAAACCAAAATTCCTAGCCTCCGCTTTAGTTTCATATTGAAACCTTACGGAGCGCTTCGCATGCCATCCTCGCCATCCTCCCTCCCCTCCGCGCTGGTGCTGCTGTTCGCCGTCGCCTGCGGTCTCAGCGTGGCCAACGTCTATTACGCCCAGCCGCTGCTGGACGTCCTCGGTGCCGAGTTCGCCATCGGCCAGGCCGGGGTCGGCCTGCTGTTCGGCGCGACCCAGGCCGGTTGCGCCCTGGCGCTGCTGCTGGTGGTGCCGCTGGGCGACCTGCTGGAGCGGCGCCGGCTGATGTTCGTCCAGCTCCTGCTGCTGGTGCTGTCGCTGCTGCTGGTGGGCTTCGCCGGCGATACCCTCGGCCTGGCGCTGGGGCTGCTCGGACTGGGCCTGCTCGGCACCGCCATGACCCAGGGACTGCTGGCCTACGCCGCGGCGCTGGCGGCGCCTGGCGAGCGCGGGCGGGTGGTCGGCGCGGCGCAGGGCGGCGTGGTGATCGGCCTGCTGCTGGCGCGCAGCCTGGCCGGGCTGCTCGCCGACCTCGGCGGCTGGCGCAGCGTCTACCTGGTCTCGGCAGCGAGCATGGGCGGGCTCGGCCTGCTGCTCTGGCGGGTACTGCCGGCGGCGCCGAGCAACGAACTGGGGCTGACCTACCGGCAACTGCTCGGCTCGATGTTCGACCTGCTGGCGAGCCAGCGCGTGCTGCAGGTGCGCGGCCTGCTCGGGCTGTTGATGTTCGCCGCCTTCGGGGTGTTCTGGAGCAGCCTGGTATTGCTGCTCGGCGCGCCGCCGCATTCGCTGTCGCACAGCGCCATCGGCGCCTTCGGCCTGGTCGGCGCGCTCGGCGCGCTGGGCGCGGCGCGGGCCGGCAGCCTGGCCGATCGCGGCCACGCCCAGGCGCTCAGCGGCGGCGCCCTGCTGCTGTTGCTGCTGTCCTGGCTGCCGCTCGCCCTCGGCGCGCATTCGCTGGCGGCGCTGATTCTCGGCGTGCTGCTGCTCGATCTCGCCGGCCAGGCGATCCATGTGCTCAACCAGAGCCTGGTCTTCGCCATCGACCCGCGCGCCCACAGCCGCCTGGTGGGTTGCTACATGCTGTTCTACGCCGCCGGCAGCGGCCTCGGCGCCAGCGCCGGCACCGCCATGTACGCCTGGGCCGGCTGGGACGCGGTGAGCCTGCTCGGCGCGGCGATCAGCCTGGCGGCCCTGGCGTTCTGGTGGTTCACCCGTGGCGTTGGCGGCGAAGCGCGTACGGCCTGCGCCAACGGCGCCTGAGCCGGCTTCAATCGAGTTCGCGCAGGCGCTGCTCGATGAAGCGCCGCTCCGGCTCCTGGCGCGCCAGGGCCAGCGCCGCGCGGTAGGCCTCGCGGGCCTCGCGGCGGCGACCGAGACGGCGGCAGAAGTCGGCACGCGCCGAGTGCGCCAGGTGGTAATCGGCCAGTTCACCTCGCGCCAGCAACGCATCGACCACGGCCAGCCCGACCTCGACGCCATCGCGCATGGCCAAGGCCACGGCGCGGTTGAGTTCGACCACCGGCGACGGCGCCAGGTACAGCAGCGCGTCGTAGAGGGCGACGATCCGTGCCCAGTCGGTGTCCTCGGCGCGCGGCGCCTGGGCATGCACCGCAACGATCGCCGCCTGCAGGGTGTAGGGCCCGACGCGGCGGCTGGCCAGGGCCCGCTCGACCAGGCCGAGCCCCTCGACGATCAATCCACGATCCCACAGAGCGCGGTCCTGCTCGTCGAGCCGCACCAGTTCGCCGCTGGCCGAGATCCGCGCCTGGCGCCGCGAGTCGTGCAGCAACATCAGGGCGAGCAGGCCGAGGGCCTCGGGGTCGGGCAGCAGTTCGACCAGCAGGCGGCCGACGCGGATCGCCTCGCCGCTGAGATCGGCGCGGGTCAGGCTGGTGCCGGTGGAGGCCGAGTAGCCCTCGTTGAACACCAGGTAGATCACTTGCAGGACGTTGCCCAGCCGCTCGGGGAGTTCCTCCAGGGTCGGTACCTGGTAGGGAATCCGGGCCTCGCGGATCTTGTTCTTGGCCCGCACGATGCGTTGGGCGATGGCGCTGGGCGCGGCGAGGAAGGCGCGGGCGATCTCCTCGGTGCGCAGGTCGCAGACCTCGCGCAGGGTCAGCGCCACCTGTGCCTCGGGGGTCAGCGCCGGGTGGCAGCAGGTGAAGATCAGGCGTAGCCGGTCGTCTTCCACCGCATCGCCCTCCTCCGCCGGCGCCTCGGCCTGCTCTTCCAGTTGCTCGGCGAGCAGCCGCTGCGAGGCGTCGAAGCGCGCTCGCCGGCGCAGGTTGTCGATGGCCTTGAAGCGCCCGGCGGAAACCAGCCAGGCGCGCGGGTTGCGCGGGATACCGTCGCGCGGCCACTGCTCGACGGCGGCGATGAAGGCGTCGTGCAAGGCTTCCTCGGCCAGCTCGAAATCGCCGAGCAGGCGGATCAGGGTCGCCAGCACGCGCCGCGACTCCTCGCGGTACAGCGCCTCGATGCGGCTGCGCAACGGCTCGCCGTGCTCCCTCAATGGCTGGCCTGCGCGTGGCAGCAGGCGCTTTTCGGCGCCTCGTCGTAGCGGTCGTGGTGACGCAGCCAGTCCATGATCGCGTCCTCGTTGCGCCCCTTGGGCGTCAGGTCGAGGAAGGTGTAGGTGGTGAGCAGGACGTCGAGGCCGCGCGCATAGGCCGAATAGGTGTGGAACACCTCGCCCGCCGGATTGCGCAGGAACACGCTGGCACCCGGCATTTCCTCGCCGGCGTCGGGGGTCGGCTGGTAGTTGTAGTCGACGCTGCCGGCGGCCAGTTGCGCCTTGTCGAAGGACACCCCGAAGTCACGGTTGAAATCGCTGCCGTACGAGGAGTACCAGTCGAAACGCCAGCCCATGCGCCGGCGGAACGCCTGGAACTCTTCCAGGGGCGCGCGCGATACCGCCACCAGGCTGACGTCGTGGTGCGCCAGGTGCCGGTTGGCGCCGTCGATGTGGTCGGCGAGGAACGAACAGCCGACGCAGCCTTCGCTCCAGCCCGGCGCGAACATGAAGTGGTAGACGATTAGCTGGCTATTGCCGCCGAACAACTCGGCCAGCGAACGCTCACCGCGCTCGCCCTGGAAGCGGTAGTCCTTGTCCACCCTGACCCAGGGCAGTTCGCGTCGTTCGGCGGCGACCTGGTCGCGCAGGCGGGTGAGTTGCTTTTCCCGCGCCAGCAGGCGGCGACGGGCGTCCAGCCATTGTTCCCGGCTGCTCACCGGGTGGTCCTGCAAAGAAGGATTCATTGCCGATTCTCCACGGAAATTCTCGGTTTTCCAGCCTGCCCGGGGTCGTTCCGCCAGCGGCGCCGGCGCCCGGTCGCCAGGGCGAAGCCGGCCAGCGAAGCGCCGCCGGCGCACAGCAGGGACAGGGATGCGATGCACAGGGGGCACATGCTTCACCTCCGGCGCCGGGCGCCCTCACTCCCATTCCTTGACCGGTCGCACCTCGACGCAGCCGAGCCGTCCCGGCGGAATCTTCGCGGCGATCTGCAGGGCCTGGTTGAGGTCGCGCGCCTCGATCAGGTAGAAGCCGCCGAGTTGCTCCTTGGTCTCGGCGAACGGCCCGTCGGTCATCGCCAGCCGCCCGCCCTGGTGGCGCAGGGTGGTGGCGGCCTGCACCGACTGCAGGGCGTGCGAGGCGATGTAGTGGCCGGCCTTGCCCAACTGGTCGGAGTAGGTCATGCACTCGTCGACGATGGCGGCAAGCTCCTCGGCCGGCACGGCGGCCAGCTTCGCTTCGTCGAAATAGATCAGGCAGAGGTATTTCATGGCGGTGGGCTCCTGGTGCGGATCGACGATCCGTTCGTTCGGTAGTCGCCCGGCGAGGGCGCCTTTCGACAGTGGCGGGGAAAAAAGCCCGCGGCGCGGACGAACGGTCGGCGCTCGCCGTGGAACGCCGCCGACCGCAGCACAAGCCTAGACCCGCCCGACCACCGGGCGCGGGCCGTCGGTCAGGGCTGACGCGGTGCGTAGGGATTCAGGCGGGGATCGCGCAGCGGGCTTTCCCGGGTCGGCCCGGGATCGTCCTGGCGCAGGCGGAGACTGCCGTTGCCGATCTTCAAGCCGTCCTTGGTGGTCGCCTCCCCGTCGGCGCTGGCCGCGTCGCTGCCCGGCAGGTCCGGCTCGGCGGCCTCCGGTTGCGGCTGTGGCGCGCTGCCCATGGGCAACGGCGCGACCGGCGGCGCGGCGGGCAACGCTGCCGGCAGCTCGTCCGGCAGGGGCGCGGCGAGGGTCGGTTGGCCCAGGCCGGCGAGCACCATGGCCAGGAGCAGGAAAAGCACACGCGACATGACAAAGCCTCGATAGGCCTCGGGACTTCCACCATAGCCGCGCAACGGCCCCGGCGAGCGAAGTACGGACCGGTGGCATCGCGCATTGGAAAAAGGGAACTCCTGGAATTGTTCGATAGGACCCTGGCCACCTCCGTCAGCTGTCAATCGACTTTTCGAACAACGCGCCCGCCCCCTATTAGAACAGCGCAAAAAAACTCGATCAAAAGTACAGCCTGGGCATGAGGTCGCGGATATAACCTGAAATCGAATTGCGCCCCGGCGTAGTTGCTCCGGTAACACTTCGCAGACGCAGGAGTCGAACGCCACCGAAAAGAAGATAGCACTTGCCAGAGAAACTTCCGCAGGTCCCAACGAACATCCCGGCACGCACTCGCCTCGCCATCTTTCTTCCATTCAAAGACCCGCCCACATGTAAATGAGTGGAGTAGCCAATGACGCTATTGGATATCGAAAAGCTGCTGGACATGACTCACCACATGTCGGTGCACATTCCCATCGAACTGATCATTTCCTGGGAGCAGAGCGAAGAGGCCTGGAGTGTGAAAGACAACTGTCTCAACTTCGTCTATGTCAATCGTCGCTATACCGAACTGATCACCCCGCGGTTCGGCCAGAAGAACTCCCTGCTGTCCCCCTTCAGTGCCAGCATCGAAGAGCACGACAAGCTGGTCATCCAGACCGGCAAGCGCATCGAGGCCCTGGCGCTGCTCAGGCCGGACGACCATCCGGCGCCCTGCTGCCTGTACTTCGAGCGCATGCCGCTGTATGACCGGCGCGGCAACCGCACCGGGGTGATCGCCCATGCCAAGACCCTGACCTCGGTCGCCCCGCGCGGCTTCATCGCCACCGACGGCATCGGTACCTTCACCTTCACGCCCCCCTCGGAGTTGTTCACCTCGCGCGAATGGGACGTGATCTACCTGCTGCTTTCCGGTCTCTCGGAAAAAGAAATAGCCGAACAGATCAGCCGCTCCCTGAGTACCGTCAAGTTTCACAAGAGCAACATCTTCCAGAAGGTCGGTTGCAGTTGCATCGGCGCCTTCAAGGCACTCGCCCGGCAAAAGAAGTGGAACTTCTATATCCCGCCGACCTTCGCCAGCGCCAAGTACATCATCAATCACTAGTCGCGCCTCGCGAGAGCCTTCGGCGTGCCGGGCGACGCTTTTGCCGGCGAAACCGAGCGGTTCGAATGGACAAGGACAACAGCATGTCTCGAAACAATCCTTCGCGTCATTCAATACTCGTCACTTCCAACATAAACGCGGCCAATGATGCGAATCGTCTTTCCGAGCTTTGTCGACAACTGGAAATACGCGGCTATCGGCTCTTCCAGGCGCCAAGCCGCAAGGTCGCCCTGGATTTTCTCGGCAACGCCGCGCACCCCGCCGGCATCCTCCTGCTCGTCGCGGAGCCGACAGGCGAGAACGAGGCCGCACAATTGGCGGCCCTCGATGAACTCCGCCAGGTCGCGCCGTCCATCCCGCTGTTCCTGTTGTTTCGTCAACTGCGCATCGAGCAGTTGTCCAGCCAGCTACTGGACGAGGCCCAGGGATGCTTCAACCTGGCCGCCGGCCCCGCACGCTTCATCGCCGAGCGCATCGACAGCGACCTGCGCGAATGGCGCGCCCCGGCAGGCCCCAGGCGGCTGCGCGACTATGCCCCGCCGGTCCCGCGCACGCCGGTGAGCGCCCGCTACAACGGCCGCGCACGCCTCGACTTGGCGCCGGCCAAGCAGTGGCGGATCGGCTCGGGGAGCACCGCGGAGCGCCTGGCGACACCGCTGAACGACCTCTCCACGGCCTACCGCAAGACGTCCGCAGGAGCCCCGGCGGCGCACGCCGGCGACATCGCCGAGGCCTTTCGCCGGGCGCTCTGGGAAGCCGCTGCGCGGCTCGCCAGGGAGGATGGCGATACGTGGTTCTTCGAGATACTGCGGGGCAACCCGGGGCCTGGCATCGAGGCCGGCCGGGAGACGCCGGCGAAGCGCTGGCACGGGCTCGCCGAGACACTCGACAGCAGTCCTCGGCTGGACCCGCTGCGCGTCGCCCTGAGCGCCCCCGGCCTCGATTCGCGCGGTCGCCCGGCCAGCTTCGGAGTACCCGCCGCGGTGGTCTGCCGCTACCTGCGCCGGCACGGCATCGCCCCGTTGCGCACCGGCGACTATCGCTTCCTGCTGCTGTTTCCCCAGGGCGCCAGGGCGGAACACGCGCAGCCGCTGGTGGACAGGCTGTGCGAATTCAAACGCCGGCACGACGACGATGCGCCGCTGAAGCAGGTGTTGCCGGAGTTGCTCGACAGCTCGCCGCTGTACCGCTACATCGGCCTGCGCGAACTCTGCGCGATGATCCACGAAGCCAGCCTGCGGCTGCACCTGACCGCCCTCGCCGACGCCGCCGCCAGGGCTGCCGGCCACGCCGCGCTGGCGCCGGCCACGGTCTATGGGCACCTGGTCAGGGACGAAACCGAAGCGGTGGCGATCGACAGGCTCGGCGGCCGTGTGGTCGCCAGCCTGGTCGGCGTCCATCCGGCGGCCACGCCGCTGCTGTTGCCCGGCGAACGGGTGGCCGAGGAATCACCGGCGCTGATCGACTACCTGCTGGCCTTGCAGGCCTTCGGCGAGCACTTTCCCGGTTTCGCTCCCGAGTTGCAGGGCATCGAGATCGATGAGCGCGGCCGCTACCGGGTCCGTTGCGTCAGGCCGGCAGCCCTCGCCCGCGGCTCCGGCCTGCGCCTGGCCACGCGCCGGCCGGACTGAGGCGCGCCGTTCAGCGCAGCGCCTTGCTCAACTGGCCACGGTGCTTGAGTTCCAGGCGCTGGACGAAGGCCTGGAGGATGCGCCGGTAGAGTTCGTCGCCGAGCTGGCCGTCCTCGACGCCGGCATCGATATTCGGGTTGTCGTTGACCTCGATGACCAGCACCTTGTCGCCGGCCTGCTTCAGGTCCACCCCGTAGAGGCCGTCGCCGATCAGCCCGGCGGCCTCCAGGGCCAGCTCCAGCACCGCCGGCGGCACCTGCTCCAGCGGCACGGCGCGGCACTCGCCGTTGACGTCCTGGCCGTCGGCCTTGTGGTTGTAGATCTGCCAGTGGCCGCGCGACATGAAGTACTGGCAGGCGTACAGCGGTTGGCGGTCGAGCACGCCGATGCGCCAGTCGTACTCGGTGTAGAAGAACTCCTGGGCCAGCAACAGGACCGAGCGCTCGAACAGCTCGCTCGCCGCCGCCAGCAGTTCGCTGTCGTCGTTGACCTTGACCACGCCACGGGAGAAGCAGCCATCGGGAATCTTCAGCACCAGCGGGAAGCCCAGGCGCCGGGCCACCCGCTGCCAGTCCTGCGGGCGTTCCTTGTAGAGGATCTCGGTGAGCGGCATGCCCAGTTGCCGGCAACCAAGCAGGTCGGCCAGGTAGACCTTGTTGGTGCAGCGCAGGATCGATGCCGGGTCGTCCATCACCACCAGGCCTTCGCGCTCGGCCTTCTCGGCGAAGCGATAGGTATGGTGGTCGACCCGGGTGGTCTCGCGGATCAGCAGGGCGTCGAACTCGGCCAGGCGCGCGTAGTCCTTGCGTCCGATCAGTTCGACGTCGATGCCGAGGCTGGCGCCGACCCGTACGAAGTTGGCCAGCGCCTGCGGGTTGGACGGCGGCAGCGCTTCGTCGGGATCGTGGAGGATCGCCATGTCGTAGCGTGCCACCCGCCGCGAACGCGGCATGCGCCAGGCGCGCCGGCTGAAACCGTCGAGGGCGTCGGCGAAGACATCCTCCTGGTCGCTGCGCAGGCGGTTCAGCACGCCAGGGCGCACGCCCTCGATATGCCAGCCCTGCTGGCGACGGAACTCCACCAGCAGGATCGGACAGGGAAAGGCTTCGAACAACTGGCGGGCGAGGTCGGCCAGCAGCTCGAACTCGGTATGGCCGAAATACAGGGTCAGGGTGAAGCCGTCGGTGGCGCCATAGGGCGTACGGCACAGCGCCTTGTCCAGGGCCTTGTCGAGGCCACCCAGGGCCAGCCCGTACACCGACTTGCGAGCCAGTTCGCTGATGCAGCGCAGCGACGGGATCACCCGGTGGCCACGGGCCTCGGCCAGCAGCGAACAGTAGTAGCCGAGGCCGAGGTACTTGTAGCCGCGGCACAGGTTGATCACCTGCACGCGGCGGCCGCCGTGGTCGCGCGCCGATTGCTCGAGGTATTCCTGGGCGGTGAGTACTTCCTCGCTGGGCAGGTAGGAGGCCCAGTCCTCGCGTCGCTCGACGACGATCATCAGGCGGCTGCCGAGGTCGGCGAGAGCCGGCGGTCGGGGTTGCTCGACGGGGGTCATGCGGAGCGACCCGTCGAGGGTGGCTAACGAGGCTGCTGACATGAGTGGCGGTATCCTCTGAATGACGGTACCTGCCGTTCTAGACCTGCCGGCGCCTCCTGTCGCGCCTCGTTACGCAAGCTTTACGAGCGCCGCCGCCAGACGCCGGCGCGGCAACCGGCCAGGGCCGCCGGGCACCGCGCCGCGAGTGCCGAGGAGCATTTTTACGCTGGCGTTGCGCGCTCGTCAGGCCAGGCTGTCGAGCACCCCGCCGTCGACCCGCAGGGCCGCGCCGGTGGTCGCCGAGGCCTGGGTCGAGCAGGTGTAGACCACCAGGTTGGAGACTTCCTCGGGCGTCGCCAGGCGCTGGATGATCGAACTGGAACGGTGCTGCCGGACAAAGGCGGTGCCGGCCTCTTCTATGCTCTGCCCGGCCTTCTGCGCATCCTCGCGGAGCATCTCGGCGACGCCTTCGGTGAGGGTCGGTCCGGGCAGCACCGCATTCACCGTCACCCCGGTGCCGGCCAGGCGCTTGGCCAGGCCGCGCGACACCGAGAGGTTGGCGGTCTTGCTGAAGCCGTAGTGGATCATGTCCGCCGGGATGTTCAACGCCGATTCCGAAGACAGGAACACCACTCGCCCCCAACCGCGCTCGACCATTCCCGGGACGTAGGCGCGGGCCAGGCGCACCCCGGACATCACGTTGACCTCGAAGAAGCGGCTCCACTCGGCGTCCTCGATGTCGAAGAAGTCCTTCAGCTCGAAGATGCCCAGGTTGTTGACCAGGATGTCCGCCTTCGGCTCGGCCGCAACGAAAGCCGCGCAGCCTTCCGCCGTGCCCAGGTCGCCGGCGACGCCGCGCACCCTGGCATCCGGCTGGTCGTTCCGGATCGCCGCGATCGCACGGTCCACCGCCGCCTGGCTGCGTCCGTTGACCACCACGGTGGCGCCGGCGGCGGCGAGGCCGCTGGCGATGGCGAAGCCGATGCCGGCGGTGGAACCGCTGACGATTGCCAGTTTGTCGCTCAGATCGATCTGCATGGGAGTCTCCTGTCGAGTGACGAACCGCTCAGGAACGCGGCTCGGGGAACAGACGACAGCCTAGACCAGCCAGCGTTCCGTGCCCGTTCCTGGCCTCAGAGACGCAGGCCGAGGTTGATCATCGCCGCCGAATTGCCGAGCAGCACCAGCTCGCTGCCCAGCGGGCCGAAGCGAACGCCCACCGAGGGGATGATCGCCGGCGCGACGCCGAAGCGGTTCAGCGGGATCTTGTCGCGGTATTCGCCGCGATAGCCCTGCAACAGGCCGCCGGTGAGCTTCAGGTAGACCGGGTAGCTGTCACTGTCGAAACGCTTGCCCAGGTAGGCGTAGTTGGAGCGCTGGCTGAACGAGTTGCGGAAGGTCGCACCGCCGGCCAGCACGCCATCGGCGCGGTTGTATTCGAGGCCGAGCAGGTCCTGGTGATTGTTGTGTTCAGGGTCCGGGTTGAAATGCCGGGTGTAGACGCTGGTCTGCAGGTACCAGAAGTCGCCGTCGTCGGCAGCCCAGGCAGGTGCGGCGAGCACGGCCAGCAGGCTGAGGATGAGATAGCGCATGTGGACTCCAGGCGGCCGTCGCCAGGGAAGGAAGGCAAGACGTGACGGCTTGCGCCTCGCAGCGTGAATTCTGCTGAACCCGGCCTGAATCGGGCCTGAACGAAGCCTGAACAATTTCTGAACGAACCGTCAGAAAACCCCGGAATGGCTCAAGAACGGACGTCGGCGAAACGTTCGGAAAACCGAACGCCATGCCCCGAAAATATTCGGAAGAGCGGACGAAAGGCCATTTCGGGGCATTTTCATCCAAATTTAATTTCTTTTACTTTCAAACGGTTAGGCTAAAAAAAACCGGATTTCATAAGCTGGCATGCATCCTGCCACTACACTGTTCGGCAAGCACGATACTCTCGTGGCTTCCCCCGCCGGGGAAAACCGCGAAACACCCTGTCCCGGAGAGGCCAGGCGCTCGCGGCTCAATAAAAATCAAAACAAGTCGAGGAAGAAATTCATGCGTATCGCTCCCAGTCTGCTGAGCACCGCCATCGTGGCCGCTCTGTTGTCCGCTCCGGTCGTCGCTGACGAGCTCACCGGCACGCTGAAGAAGATCAAGGACACCGGCACCATCACCCTCGGTCACCGTGACGCTTCGATTCCCTTCTCCTACCTCGGCACCGAGCCGGGCAAGCCGATCGGCTACTCCCACGACCTGCAACTGAAAGTGGTCGAGGCGGTGAAGAAGGAACTCAACCTCCCCGAGCTGAAGGTCCGCTATAACCTGGTCACCTCGCAGACCCGCATCCCGCTGGTGCAGAACGGCACCGTGGACATCGAGTGCGGCTCCACCACCAACAACGAAGAGCGCCAGAAGCAGGTCGACTTCTCCGTCGGCATCTTCGAGGTCGGCACCCGCCTGCTGTCGAAGAAGACCGCCAACATCAAGGACTTCGACGACCTCAAGGGCAAGAACGTGGTGACCACCGCCGGCACCACCTCCGAGCGCCTGCTCAAGGCCATGAACGCGGACAAGAAGATGGGCATGAACATCATCTCCGCCAAGGACCACGGCGAGTCCTTCATGATGCTCGAATCCGGCCGCGCGGTGGCCTTCATGATGGACGACGCGCTGCTCTACGGCGAAATGGCCAAGGCCAAGAAGCCGGACGACTGGGTCGTCGGCGGCACCCCGCAGTCCTTCGAGATCTACGGCTGCATGGTGCGCAAGGGCGACGCGGCGTTCAAGAAAGTGGTCGACAAGGCCATCACCGATACCTACGCCTCCGGCGAGGTCAACAAGATCTACGACAAGTGGTTCACCCAGCCGATCCCGCCGAAGGGCCTGAACCTCAACTTCCCCATGAGCGAAGAGCTGAAGAAGCTGATCGCCAGCCCGACCGACAAGGCCGCCGAGCAGATGTAACGAGCGCCTGGCGTTCCTCCCGGAGCGCCAGCGCTTCGCGCGTCGCCCCCGCCTCGCGGCGGGGCCTCGGGGACGCGGGAGGGCCTGCCCCTCCCCAGCCGTCTCCCCCGGAAGAGCAGCGCCGCCGGCCCGCACGGCCGCGCCGGCGCCTGCCTTCCCCGCCAGTGTCTGCAACCGATTGAACCGAGGGGAAACCCCAACATGAATTACAACTGGGACTGGGGCGTGTTCTTCAAGTCCACCGGGATCGGCAGCGAAACCTACCTCGACTGGTACATCGCCGGTCTGGGCTGGACCATCGCCATCGCCCTGGTCGGCTGGATCATCGCCCTGGCGCTGGGCTCGCTGCTCGGCGTCATGCGCACCGTGCCGAACCGCCTGGTATCGGGGATCGCCACCGCCTACGTGGAAATCTTCCGCAACGTGCCGCTGCTGGTGCAGCTGTTCATCTGGTACTTCCTGGTACCCGACCTGCTGCCCGAGGGCCTGCAGACCTGGTTCAAGCAG